>JBCDKA010000012.1:0-50442 GCA_038747195.1 Pseudomonadota bacterium | reverse complement strand
GTAAGCCTTTACCTCGCCGCCGCGTGCCTCAGCACACACCTTCGTCAGCGCCGCCGTCAGCGTCGTCTTGCCGTGGTCTACGTGACCAATCGTTCCGACGTTAACGTGTGGCTTTGTACGCTCAAATTTTTCCTTCGCCATCGCTCCAAAACTCCCCAAACTCGTGAGTGTTCAGTCTTTAAGTCGCCCCGGCGCGCCGGGGATGTAATATGGTGCCCACAACAGGAATTGAACCTGTGACCTCTCCCTTACCAAGGGAGTGCTCTACCGCCTGAGCTATGTGGGCGGTAACAACTTCCGTTTCAGCCGCCTCCGGCTGCGCTTGCTGTCTGCTGGAGCGGGTGATGGGAATCGAACCCACATCATCAGCTTGGAAGGCTGAGGTTCTACCGTTGAACTACACCCGCCTTCAGACAGCAGAAAACAGAGCAAAGCGGACTGCGCTCGCCTTCCGCTTTGTTCTGTTTTCGGTTTTTCTTTTTTGGCTCTTTTGTCGAACCGTTTTTTTGCGTCGCCTTTGGGTCTGGACCGCCGAACAGACCTTTTGTTCACCGCTTATTATCTTGCCCGCGCGATTTCTCGCTGCTGGGTTGCCGAATCAAAATCGCCACTCTGATCCTGCTTCGGGGTGCCCTCGATCGACTCTGGCACTCCCGGGCCCACTTCAGGCCCTTCCAATTGCTGAAGGGCAGGATTGCTGCGCGCCTGCGGCGCTTGCCCTTCGGGTCCGCTTCGCGGACCAAAATCGTCTTCGCGCCCGACCCATTATTTGGGTCGAACCTACGGTTCGAACCCTGCTTCGGGGTGCCCTCGACCAGCTTTGGCACTCCCGGGCCCACTTCAGGCCTTTCCAATCGCTGAAGGGCAGGATTGCTGCGCGCCTTCGGCGCTTGCCCTTCGGGTCCGCTTCGCGGACCGAAATCGTCTTCGCGATTTCGTCGAACCTACGGTTCGAATGCTGCTTTTGCCTTCTCTGGCGGAGCCAGTTGACCGAAGCCTCTGTTTTTGCCCACCTTTTTATATGGTGGAGGGAGCAGGATTCGAACCTGCGAAGGTATAAACCAGCAGATTTACAGTCTGCCCCCGTTGGCCGCTTGGGTATCCCTCCGGCAAAACAGCCCGCTATTGTGATGAGACGGGTTTTTCCTGTCAAGGGACCCGCCACATCTTTGTGCAGCGAGACGGTTAAACGTTAAATCGGAAGTGGATCACGTCGGCCTCGTGAACCACATACTCTTTGCCCTCGATGCGCAGCCGGCCCGCGTCTTTGGCGCCCGCTTCACCCTGATGGGTCACGTAGTCCTCAAAGCTCACGACCTCCGCCTTGATGAAACCACGCTCAAAATCGGTGTGGATTCGGCCCGCCGCCTCGGGCGCCATGGCTCCGCGACGCACAGTCCAGGCCCGGACCTCTTTGGGGCCGGCCGTAAAGAACGTCTGCAGACCAAGCAGGCTGTAGCCGGCGTTGATCATGCGCTCAAGTCCCGATTGCTCCAGCCCGAGGTCCTCCAGGAACTCGCGCCGTTCCGCGGCTTCGAGCTGGGCAATCTCAGACTCAATCGCCGCACAAACCACCACCAGCGGCGCGTTTTCAGCCTCGGCCAGCGCCTTGAGCTGGTCTAGATGTGGCCCGGCGGTCAGCTCAGACTCGTCGACGTTAGCCACGTACATCAGCGGTTTTGCGGTAAGCAGATGCACACCCTGCAGGCGCCGGAGGTCGTTTTCATCGATCTCAAGCTGGCGAATACCCTGCCCTTCGCTCAAGCCCGCGTGCGCAACCTCGAGCGCCTTGAGGTCAGCTTTGGCCTCTTTATCGCCGCTGCCGGCAGCGCGCTGGACCCGGGCAATCGCCTTTTCGCAGGTCTCCAGATCGGCCAGCGCCAGCTCGGTATGAATCGTCTCCACGTCGTCCGCCGGGCTCAGCCGGCCGGCCACGTGGGTGATATCGTCGTCGTTGAAGCAACGCACGACGTGAGCGATCGCGTCCGTTTCGCGGATGTGCGCCAGAAACTGGTTGCCCAGTCCTTCGCCGGTGGCCGCACCGGCGACCAGGCCCGCGATATCCACAAACTGCATGCTCGCCGGGATGACTTTTTCCGGGGTGACAATCTCCGCCAGCTGCGCGAGCCTCGGGTCGGGCACCGGAACCATGCCCACGTTGGGGTCGATGGTGCAGAACGGATAGTTTGCCGCCGCAATGCCGGCGTTGGTCAGCGCGTTAAAAAGGGTGGATTTCCCCACGTTTGGAAGACCCACAATGCCGCATTTAAATCCCACGATCGTCTCCTTCGGCCGTATGGAGCGCCTTGGTGGCGGCATCCCATTGGCCTGACACGTAGTCCGGCAGCAGGCTGCCGGCCTTGTCGATGGCGCCGTCGATCAGCGCCTGGTCCTGGGCCGGTGGCCGCGACAGCACGTAGCCGGTGACGGCGCTCTTGTGGCCCGGGTGGCCAATCCCGATGCGCAGGCGCGGAAAGCCGTTGCCGCCCAGGCTCGAGATGATGCTCCGCAGGCCGTTGTGACCGCCATGACCACCTCCGCGCTTAAACCGCACCACGCCGGGTTCAAGGTCCAGCTCGTCGTAGACCACCAGACACGCGCTCGGCTCAAGCTTGTAATAGCTGAGCAGCGCCTGCACGGCGCGACCGCTTTCGTTGACGAAGGTATCGGGCTTGAGCAGACGAACCTTGCGGCCGGCCAGGCGAACTTCGGCTGCATCTCCGTGCAGCCTGCGCTCATAGCGGAACGTTTCGGCGTGCTGCCTGGCGATCTCATCCAAAAACCAGAACCCGGCGTTATGCCGGGTCCGGGTGTATCGATCGCCGGGGTTGCCCAAGCCCACCAGCGCGTCAAGCTGGGTGGTCATGGGTGCACTCAGTCTTCGGTGGGAGCCTCGCCGCCGTCATCGGAAGGCGCCTCGGCATCGCCGGCATCGCCTTCGTCGTCAGCCGCGGCCGACTCGACAGCAACGTGGGCCGCGTTGACCACCACAGCGTCTTCGCCGTGAGTCAGGGCCACAATCTCGACACCCTCAGGCAGAGCGATATCAGAGAGATTGAGGCTGTCGCCAACGTCCAGCTCAGCCAGATCGAGATCGAGGCTTTCCGGCAGATCTTTGGGCAGACAGCTGACCTCAACTTCCGTCAGCTGGTGAGAAATCACCACGCCCGACTTCTTACCGGCCGGCGAAGACTCCTCGTTGAGGAAGTGCAGCGGCAGGAGAATGTTCAGCTTTTCGGTTTCTGAGATGCGCAGAAAATCGATGTGCATCACGTCAGCCCGCGCCGGATGGCGCTGCAGGTCGCGCACGATCACCTTCTGCGTGCGTCCGTCACCGACGGTGATTTCCAGGATCGAGGTGTAGAAGCTGTCGTCCTGCACCGCGTGGGACAGCATCTGGTGCGATAGCTGCAGCGATACGGGATCACGGTCACCGCCATAAAGTATGCCGGGGACCAGGCCTTGATGGCGCAGGCGGCGGCTCGCACCCTTCCCGCGCACTTCCCGCAGCTCGGCGGGGATTTTGATCGTTTGACTCATCTTTCTTTAACTCCAGTTGCAAATTTACCCACCAACCGCGACCAGGTGGCAGGCACTGATGGTCAGTCCAAATACATGGAGCTGACCGACTCTCCAATGGCGATGCGGCGAATGGTTTCTGCCAGCATCTGCGCCACGCTGAGCTGCCGGATTCGGCTGATCGACTTTGCGCGATCGGACAGCGGGATGGTGTCAGTGACCACCAGCTCGTCCAGCTCAGAAGCTTCAATGTTGTCCAACGCAGCCCCTGAGAGCACCGGGTGCACACAGTAGGCCACAACTCGTCGAGCGCCCTGTTCCTTCAGCGCCCGGCCCGCGCTGCACAGCGTGCCCGCGGTGTCGACGATATCGTCGACGATCACACAAACCTTGTCGGTCACGTCACCGATGATATTCATCACGGTGGCTTCGTTGGCCCGCGGCCGCCGCTTGTCGATGATGGCGAGATCCGCATCATCCAGCCGCTTGGCGAGCGCCCTGGCCCTCACGACGCCACCCACATCGGGTGAAACCACAATGAGGTCTTCCATCGCCACCTGGCGCCAAACGTCTGCCAACAGCACCGGCGAGGCGTAGACGTTGTCCAGCGGCAGGTCAAAAAACCCTTGAATCTGGTCAGCATGCAGATCCACCGTGACCGCCCGGTCGGTTCCGACCGTGTCGATCATCTTCGCCGCGACCTTGGCGGTGATCGGCACCCGCGCTGAGCGCTGCCGCCGATCCTGCCGCGCATACCCAAAATAGGGAATCACCGCGGTAACCCGCTTCGCCGACGCGCGCCGCATGGCGTCGATGATGACCAGCAGCTCCATAAAGTTGTCTGCGGTCGGCTTACACGTCGGCTGGACCACAAAAACCTCGTGACCCCGGACGTTTTCCATAATCTCGATGGCCACCTCGCCATCGCTGAACGTACCCACGTTGATCTTGCCCAGCGGCAGGTTCAGGTGGGTGGCGATATCCCGAGCCAGGACGGGATTGGCGCGACCCGTAAAGATCTGCACCCCAGAATCGCCAAGATCACTCACGTCCTCAGCGTCCCACGGCTGTCAACGTCCAAATGCGCGTCCCCGTATACAAAACACCCGCGCCGCGCGAAAAGCGAGCGGCGCGGGTGTTTATATTGGTGGGATGGCAGGACTCGAACCTGCGCATGCCGGGATCAAAACCCGGTGCCTTACCAACTTGGCGACATCCCAAAAACTCCAGGCCCCGCGCACCTTCAACGCATCGCAGCGCTTCAGGCCTTTTCGCGGGACCGACCCGTGCCGCGCATTCTAACGATGCGCGCGGGGTGGTGCCAGCGCGGGCGCAACATTTTAGCCTCTGCGATTACCGTGTCAACGCCGTGAAGCGACGCTCTGGACCCGCTGGGGTGTTGGGATCAGGGCGCGTCCGCCGCCGTTTCGGGAAGGCGCCAGCCTTTCACCAGCAGCCGAACGCGATCCTTGCCGCGGACCGCGGTGATTTTTCGGGGTAGCGTGCCGGGCCCGGCGCTCAGGCGGCCTTCAAACTTCACCTGCCAGCCGTGCTGACGCAGCGCGGTCAGGTAGCCCGTCTCGTGTCGTTGCTCGGTGGCCGGGAAACCGGGCTGTGCGCTGCCGACAACCCACCAGGTCAGCGCTTCCACCGGGATCTGCCAGCCGGTGAGGTCCGCGACGAGCTCGCTGACCTCCGGCGCTCGATACACCTGACCGTCACTGAGGACCAGCTCCGCGCTGACCGGCGTCACCGTCAAGCGCCAGGCGCCGCGGCCGAACGCGCCGACAAACGCCAGCTGCGACAGCTCTGCCTGGTGGCTCCAGCTCAGCGTGCCGCTGCCACCGTCTCGACCGTTGGCCAGCGCCAGGCGGCCCTCCAGCTCCCACTGACCCGGCAGCTCGACAGGAACGGGCGCCGGCGCGGGCTGGCGCGTGGCGCACGCTGTGACCAGCAACAGCAGCAGTGCGCTTGACCGCCCCGAAAGGGTGCGGCTCACTGCCCCGACAGCCGGCCCCGGGTGTCGAGAATAATCTGGCTCTCGGGCACCTCGTCCAGTCCTTTCTGCCAGATGTCCTGGGCTTCCTGCTCGCGACCCATGGCCCACAGCACCTCACCAAGGTGCGCCACAATCTCCGAGTCGAACTCGAGTTCCAGCGCACGCGTGAGGTATTTGAGAGCGTCATCCAGGTTGCCGAGCTTATAGTGAACCCAGCCCATCGAATCGGCGATGGCCGCCTGATTCGGCATCTGCTGATAGGCCTCACTGATCAGCTCCAGCGCCTCTTCGTAGCGTTCCGTGCGGTCGGCCAGCGTATAGCCGAGCGCGTTGAGCGCGTTGGCGTCACCCGGCCTCGCCTCGAGTACCCGCCTCAGGTCGGCTTCAGCCAGGTCGAGCTGGTCGAGGTCCTCAGCAAGCAGCGACCGCGCAAACAGCAGATCGGTGTTCTGCGGCAGCAGCCCCAGGGCGCGGGTGTAGACCGCCAGCGCCTGCTCCGGCTGGTCGAGCTCACGCAGGAGACCGGCCTCGGCCAGGTAGGCGCGGGTCGCAGACTGCTCGTTGCCGTTCTGCAGCAACCGCAGAATGGTGCGGGCCCGCGCCAGCTCGCCGTGCGTGCCCAGCACCACCGCGCTGCGCAGCCGTGCATCGTTCAGGCGGTCACCGCCGCGCACCTCGTCGTACCAGGCCACGGCCTGTTCGAAGGGTTTTTCGAGCGTCTCGGCCATCTGGCCCAGCAGGAAATATTTCTCGTCTGGCGATTCTGCGTCGAAGTCGCTCAGCGCCTGATAAAACTGGTCAGCCTGCTCCGGCAGTTCCGCGGAATGGGCGTAAACGCCCTGGGAATAAAGCACCAGCGGCGTCGGCTCAACCGCCTCCAGCTGGGCGATCGCCTCCTCAAAACGTTCGGTCTCAGCCAGCAGCGCAGCGTAGGTCTGGCGCGACTGTGCGTTTTCCGGCTCCAGCTCAACGGCTTTGCCGAGATCGCCCAACGCCTCCTCCAGCCGGTTCTGCGACGTCCGCAGCCGTCCACGCCAGAGGTAGCTGGCGGGGTTTTCAGGATTGATCTGGATACTCGCCGTCGCGTACCGTTCAGCCAGCGCCATCGCGCCAAACTGCACCGCCAGGTCGCTGAGCTGCTGCAAAATCAGCTCGTTCTGGGGTGGGGTGCGCTCCTGGCTCAAGCGTCGGAACAGCGCCGCCGCCACGTCGCGGTTCTCGGCACCGGCGATCATCTTGGCGATAGCCTCCCAAACCTGCGGGTTGCGCGGTTCACGGTCCAGCATCGCAACCACGTGGTCCCAGGAAGCTTCGAGGTCCCCTTGCTTCAAGCTGAGAATTGCCGCCAGCCGGTTGGGTTCAAGCGCCTCGGGCGTCAGTTCCAGCCAGCGCCTGATGCCGGATTCGGTGAGCGCCTCGTCTTTGGCGAAGACCGCCACCTGGATCGCGCGCTCCACAACCTTCACATCATCGGAGATTGCAGAAGCTTTCGCGTAGTAGTCTGCGGCCGCCTGGTGAGCTTCCCGTCGGCCGCTGAGCTCCGCGGCGCCCACGTAGTAAAGCACCCTGGGATCGGTCCGCGCGAAGGGGTTTCCCTCTTCCATCAGCTCGGTCGGCATGGCGTTGACGGGCACGTCGCTGCCCGTACTGGCACAGCCCGCCAGCAGCAGGACCAGGGCTGGGCCCAGCCATCGGGTAGAAAGGAAGGTCTGCTGATGAGCAGAGTTCATGAGTATCTCCTGATTGATCGTCTTGTCCGTCGCGGGACCAAGGGACTTACCCGCGCTTGCGGCGCAAAATCTTTTTATGGAGCCCGAAAGCCTCAATATAGTTCCTCGGTGGTCGAAAACCGACACCCTCGCTGCCGACCGCCAGCATCCGGGCACTTGAGCAGTGGACTACTGAAACCCTATTATCGTCGCTGCGGAACGCTCAACAAGCCCAGATCCAGTAAATGTCGCTTCTCACCGTTGGCATCAATCACCACACCGCGCCGGTTTCGCTGCGCGAGGTGGTCGCCTTCACGCCCGACGCAACCGGTGAGGCGCTACAGCGCCTGAAATCGCAAACCGGCGTGCAGGAGGCGGCGATCCTGAGCACCTGCAACCGCACCGAACTGTACTGCTCGCTGGGTGAAGGAAGCGAGACGGTGCCCTCGGCCTGGCTGCACGAATTTCATCGTCTGAAAAACGACCAGCTCACGCCCTTTCTATACCACCATCGCGAGGAAAACGCGGTGCGGCACATGCTGCGCGTGGCGGCTGGCCTCGACTCCATGGTGCTCGGCGAACCGGAGGTGCTCGGACAGTTGAAAAGCGCCTACCGGATGGCGCTGGATGCGCGCACGCTGAACGCCCCGCTCGACCGCTTGTTCAAGCATTCGTTCTCGGTGGCCAAAAAGGTTCGGACCGAGACCGAGATCGGCCGCAGCCCGGTGTCGGTCGCCTACAGCGGAGTGAAGCTGGCGCAGCGGGTCTTTGACGACCTCTCCTCACTGACCGTGCTGCTGGTCGGCGCCGGCGAGACCATGGAGCTGACCGCCCGGCATCTGATGGAGCGGGAGGTCAAGCACCTCCTCGTCGCCAACCGCACGGTCGCCAATGCGGCGGACCTCGCCAATCGGTTCCGCGGCTCGGCAATCCCGCTGAGCGAGATGCCGCAGCACCTGAACAAGTGTGATCTCGTGATTACCTCAACGGGCGCAACCGAACCGGTGATCAGCCACCAGTCGGTCACCGAGGCGCTCAAGAAACGCAAGCGCCGCCCCATCTTTATGATTGACTTGGCGGTGCCGCGAGACGTCGAGGCCAGCGTCGCCGACCTCGAAGACATCTATCTGTACACACTCGACGATCTGCAGAAGATCACCGAGAAGAACCAGTCCAGCCGTCAGGCCGCTGCGTCCGTTGCCGAGGCGATGGTGAGCGCCGAGGTGGAAGGCTACATGAACTGGCGCCGGTCCCTGGCGGCCGTCAACACCATCCGAGACTATCGAGAACAGGTTGGGGCCTGGAAAGACACCATGCTGGAGGACGCGCAGCGTAAGCTCGCCGCGGGGGCTGATCCCGAAAAGGTGATGCAGCAGCTGGCCAACAGCCTGACCAACAAGATTCTTCACCAGCCCACCAGCACCCTGCGCCAGGCTGCCTCCGAGGGGCGCGAAGACCTGCTGAGCGCCGCCAACGAGCTGTTTAACGGCGGCAACCCCAAATCATGAATCCCTCTATTCGGCTGAAGCTTCAAACGCTGGCCGAACGACACGAAGAGCTGACCCAGCTCATGTCCGACCCGGCCGTGATTAACGATGGCGACCAGTTCAAAAAACTGTCGCAGGAGTACGCGAAGCTGGAACCGGTGACCAGCACCCTCGCGGCTTTTGACAGCGCGGAGAGTGCCGCCGATGAAGCCGCCGCGATGCTGGAAGCAGAGACCGATCCAGAGATGCTGGAGATGGCTCGCGATGAGCTCAAAGCCAGCCGCGAGGCACTCGAGCAGCTTGAGCTGGACCTCCAGCTGCTCCTGCTGCCGACCGACCCCAACGACGACAGCAACATCTTTCTTGAGGTGCGCGCCGGCACCGGCGGCGACGAGGCGGCCATCTTTGCCGGCGACCTGTTCCGCATGTACAGCCGCTATGCGGAGAACCGCCGCTGGCAGGTTGAGCTGCTGAGCGCCAGCCCCGGGGAACACGGCGGATACAAAGAGGTGATCGCACGGGTGATCGGCCAGGGTGCCTACAGCCGGCTCAAGTTTGAATCGGGTGCGCACCGCGTGCAGCGGGTCCCGGACACCGAATCCCAGGGGCGCATCCACACCTCCGCCTGCACCGTGGCTATCCTGCCCGAGGTGGAATCGGTGGAGTCGGTGGAAATCCGCACCGAAGATCTCCGCATCGACACCTACCGGTCGTCGGGTGCCGGCGGTCAGCACGTCAATACCACCGATTCGGCCGTCCGGATCACCCACCTGCCCACCGGCACCGTCGTCGAGTGCCAGGACGAACGCTCGCAGCACAAAAACAAGGCCCGCGCCATGTCGCTGCTGGCCGCCCGGCTGGTGGAAGCTGAGCGCGAAGCGGTGGCGAGCGAGCAGTCGGAGAAACGCCGGCTGCTGGTCGGCAGCGGCGACCGTTCGCAGCGCATACGCACCTACAACTTTCCGCAGAGTCGGGTGACCGATCACCGGATCAACCTGACGCTCTATAAGCTCGGGGAAGTCATCGAGGGCGATTTGGATCAGGTGGTCGATCCACTGATCCAGGAGAACCAGGCAGCTCTGCTGGCCGAACTCAGCCACTGACACCGCCGACCGGTTAATCGGTAGCGGCGGCGAAGCCTTAGCTGGCGGGCTGCCAGCCGGTAATGAATCCTTCGGCCGGCGGTGTTTCCTCGGGCACCAGCTCCGTGACAACCCGCTCAACCCTCGCCGCTGGCGGCCCCTGCTGCAGCTGTTCGGCGAGCTCGTCCAGCGCGGCTTCGCTGCCGAAGGCGAGCACCTCAACACGTCCGTCCGCCGTATTCAGCGCGTGCCCGGTCAACCTGAGCCGGCTAGCCTGCTGCCGGGTCCACTCGCGAAAAAAAACGCCTTGGACCTTGCCGGATACCCAGAAACGACGAGACGTCATCCACCGAAATCGGGCTGCGCCGCAATCTCCGTTTCGATCATTTCGCTGGTTACCGGCCCGACAAAACGCTTTCGCTGGGTGCCGTCCGGGGCAATCAGCAGCGTCGTCGGCAGCACCTTCGGCGTTCCGAACTGGGTGGGCGGGTCAAACACGTCGACGAGTGCAACCGGATAGCTGGCGGGGTGTTTTTCCAGAAAGGTCTGCACGTCCTGCGCTGTGGTCTCCTCAAAGGTCAGGCCCAGCAGCGTGACGTCCGAACGTCGGTCATGGAGGTCCGACAGGTCCGGGATTTCTTTCAGACACGGCTTGCACCAGGTCGCCCAGAAGTTGATGACCACCCACTGGTCAGCCAGGGCGGCCAGGTCCACGTCACCGCCGCGGACGTCGGTGGTCGAAAAATCCAAAAGGTTGTCGTCGGTCTCCGCCTGCACAGAGAGCGCCAGCGCCATAGCGCCGAGCATCGCGGTCAGACCGCGGGGGATAGCTAAAATCATGAGTCTCCTATCGATCGTAGTTTTGCCTGACCGCTATCAGGACCGTGCTGGCGGTAAAGTGATTTCAACGATCGTTTCAGCGTTTGGTCCATGGACGGCTGAAGCTCCTGGAGCACGCCCGTCAGTGCCCGGTTCAGCGCGTCATTTTTGCCGCCCTCAGAGTCCGCCACCGAGGGCCAGACAAAAGCGCCGCTGTGGTAGAGGTCCGCGAGTGTGGTCCGTTCCAGATCCCGACACAGCACCCACTCCCCCTCCTCATCGCGGCGGATCATGCGCGCCAGCCGCAGGTTCTCCAGCAGCGACTGCACCTGGTGATCGTCAGCACCCGGCTCCAGCTTCAGCAGCGACTCGGTGGTTTCGCCGGTTCCTGCCGCCTGCGCGCTGGAAAGGTGCCCAAGCAGCCGATAGGCCAGCACAAACTCTCGTTCCTGCGGATACGCATCACCGCGCTCCCGGAAGCGAAAGCTGCCCAGCGAGGCGGTAAAGGAGGCCCCTAGCAGGATGACGGACCAGAGCAGGTAGATCCACAGAATAAAGATGGGCACCGCCGCGATCGCATCATAGATTTTTTCGTAGCTGTTGAAGCTGCGAATATAAAAACCGAAGCCCCACTTAACCGTTTCGAACAGCAGTGCGGTAACCACCGCGCCGATGGCCGCATTGCGCCAGTGAACCGTGCGGTTCGGAACGATCATAAACAGCAGGAAAAAGGCGAGCGCCAGCGCGATAAACGGGCCACTGGCTCGGGCCAGCGCCAGCAGCGGGCCAGCCGCAGGCGCCTGGCTGAGAAACTCCAGCGAGAAAAAGTAGGAGCTCAGCGCCAGCGAGCCGAGGACCAGGATGGGACCGATAGTCAGCGTCGTCCAGAAGATCAGAAAACGGTTGATCAGAGGCCGCGGTGTATTGACCCCCCAGATCTGATTGAAGGTTTTTTCCACCGTCGCCATGAGCATCAGCGACGTCAGCAGCAGAAACGCCGCCATGGTGGCCGACAGCTTGGTCGCCTGGCTGGCCAGGCCAAAAAGGGTGTTTTGAATCGTGTCCTGCTTTTCGGGCACCAGATAATCCGCGATCAGCGCCTGGAAGCGCGCCGTGAGGTCTTCGGCCACCGGCAGCGCTGCCAGCACCATGGTGATGACCGTGATCAGCGGGACCAGCGCCAGCAGCGTGTTGAAGGTGAGCATGCCGGCGAAGGTAAAGCAGTTGTCCCGCTGAAACTGGCGCAGCACATACCGCAGCAGGGCCCAGTTGCGCTCCCGATCCAGCAGTTTACGAGGGACCTTCACATTCATGACATCAGCGACGGTGGTAGTATCCGGCGGCTTTTGATCAAGACTCGACTATGGCACTCAACCCGACCATTTACCACCGCGCGCCGGCCATGCACGGCCTCGGAACCCAGCGATGACCGAGGTTCTGGTGCTCTACTACAGCCGTCACGGCAATACCGCGACGATGGCTCGCCAGCTGGCTCGCGGGGTTGAGCGGACCGACGCAACGGCCCGCGTACGCGCCATACCGCCCCTCGACGGATCGGTCGAATCTTCGGGGCCGCCCGCCGCCACCCTGGAAGACCTTCTGGAATGTCAGGCGCTGGCGCTCGGCAGCCCGACTCGCTTCGGCAACATGGCTGCGCCGGTCAAAGCCTTTCTCGACACCACCGGCTCGCAGTGGCTTTCGGGCAGCCACGTCGGCAAGCCGGCCGCCGTTTTCACTTCCACCGGGTCACTTCACGGAGGTCAGGAGTCGACGCTGCTGTCCATGATGCTGCCGCTGATGCATCACGGAATGCTGCTGCTGGGTATTCCCTACAGCGAACCCGAGCTGCTCAAGACCCAGTCAGGCGGCACACCTTATGGTGCCAGCCACGTGGCCGGCCCCGACTCCGATCAACCGCTGACCGCCGATGAGAAAAGCCTGTGCCGGGCGCTCGGCCGGCGCCTCGCCGAAACGGCGCTCAAGCTGAGGACCGCATCATGATGAAAGGGGTCTTTATCGCCCTGTTTGTGGCGCTGATCGGTGCTGAGGGCTGGTGGCTGACCTGGCTGACGTACGGTCGAATCGGAGCGGCTCTGTTTCTGCTCGTTCCGCTGCTGGTCTGCCTGCCGTGGGTAGTGTCCGGTGGGCACCGCGCGAGGCTCATTGCCTGTCTGGTTTCGCTGCCTTACCTGGTACACGGCATCACGGAGTCGGTGTCTGCGGAACCGCCGCGGACCGCCGCCTTTGCGGTGACCGGAATTTGTTTGGCGCTTTATGGCGCGCTAATTCTGGCCCGTCGACCCCAGGGTGTCCCGCAGGCTCGCGAGCCGCGCTAGCGCATTGGTGATCAACGGCTCAGCCTGGCTGATCTGCAGGCCGGCCGTCCGCGTGTTCGGCGCGTCGGGGCTGTCCGACAGCATGACCGGCTGTTTGAGGCTGGGGGCACGGGATCGCGTCGAGCCAAACAAAAACCGGGCGTCTTCAAGATAACCCAGCGCCAGCGGAGCAATCTGATTGACCGGGACCTGCTGGCGAGCCAAGCCCCGGGCCCGATCTCGATCGAACAACCCGACAGGACCAAATAGCGCCGCCCGCGTGGCGGATTCAGCCACGCTCTGCACCGGCGCAAGCAGTCGCGCCAGCGTCACCAGCAGCTGACGTTCCCGCTCCAGGGCCGCGGTCGCTGCGCTGAGCTCGCTGTCAGCCTCCGCGTTCAGGAGCGCCTGATAGACCGCCTCATTCCACTGGTTATAGAGATCAGCCAGGCGCTCATCGGCACCCTCGAGCAACCACTGTGCGTCCTGGGCTGCGAGCACCTCTACGCCCTCGCCGGTGACAAATCGGTCCCGCCATTCGTCCCCGCCATCCCAATGCCGATCGAAGATCTGACTCGGATCTGCCCGGCCAGCGGTCAGAAACGTCAGCCGCGACGGCACCAGGCGCAGACCGCGGGACGGCAGCTCGGAGACCACCTGAGTCCCCACCAGTTCGATCGGGCACGGGTTGTCCAGCACCTGGGCGCTGTTGGCGCCAAACAGATACTCGTATTCGTCCTGACTCGTCAGCCGCATGCTGCGTATCGGCAGCTCGCTGCCGCTGAAGGAGACGTGCAGGTCAAAGCTGAGACGGCCAAAGTAGCGCGCCATCGCGGCGTTGCCGACACGCGTGGGTTCACCTCGTCGATCGATCCAGCGTACGTTGCCGTAGCAGGCTGATAGACGCCCGAGCCGGATCTGATCGGCGATGAGATAGGTCTGGGGCAGCAGCCCAAGCAGCGCCCGCGACGGCAGCAGGTCGCGGCTCATGCCGCATTGGAGCTGCTCCTCGCAGGGCGAGACCCGAAGGTCCTGGGGCCGGTAGTTGGTCGTCTGGCCAGCGTCTCCATCGAGCCGAACGTCAGCTTCCGGTTCCAGCTGCCGGGCACGGAAATCGGCGGTTGCGTTGCCTATCTGAGCCACTACCTCGTCCATGGCTGTGGCGTAACTCTCCATCGACAGGCGCAGCGCGGAGCGTCCCGGGGTCTCACCGAAACGCCGGCACTGGTCCAGACGTCGGAGCGTTTCGAGTACGGCGGCCCCGCGGGTCATCAGCCGATCGATCTCCTCCAGTGGCCTCAACGCCTGGAAATAGGCGGGCCAGCTTTCGGCAAACCACGCATAGGCCGCCACCGCCAATGACCACTCCAGTGGGTTGACCAACGTTTCGTCAAAAGGCCCACACTGCGCGTCGAAGCGATTGTTCAGGTAGCCGACCCAATAGTTGATTCGCTGCCACTGACTGAGCGCCAGCTCGCGCGTCACGGTGCCTGGCTCGAACGGCCCGGACGAATCCCCGGCCAGCTCGGGCTGCTGGGCGAGCTCTATGCCCCAGCGGCCAAGGCTGTCGAGGCAGCCCGCATATTGTTCCCGGGTGATGGGCTCGATCGGGTACTGACCGCTTTGCTGTCCGAGATCGAGACAGATCGACAGCTCCTCGTTGAGCGCGCCTCTCACCGGCTGCGCCAGATAGCCATCGAGGTCCGCGGTATGTCGCTGCGCGGCGGCCCGAAGCGACGCCAGCTCAATCAGTGCAGCACGGCGCTCAGGCGGATCTCGCTGCAGCGCATCACTCAGCAGCTGACGCAGCCGCAGGTAGCTGTCGCCGAGCGCGGGGTCAACCCGACCCATCTGCGCCAGCACCAGCGGATCGACCTCTCGCAGCACCTCGAGCGTCTCGGTCAGCAGCTGATCGGCGATTGTCGAAGGCTCAACCAACCCGATTTCGACAATGCCCGCCATCACCTGGACAAGTTCGGCGAAGCTCCCCTGCTCGACCTTGGCCAGGGCCCGCGCCAGCGACACCAGCGCAAAATCCATCAGCGCCGGCTGGGCCGAGCGGCGATTGAGCTGGTAGGGCGCAAGCAGCAGATCTGGAGCGGATACGCGCTCAACCAGCAGCTGCTCGGAGTTCAGCAGCGCCGCCTGACGACGCAGCAGCGCCAGCGAGGCGTCCTCCACCGGCGCTTCCAGCGACGCCAGTTCGACCGCCGCCAGGTCTTCTAGGTCCAGCCATTGCGCCAGCGGCGCGTCCAGTGGCAGAGCCAGCCGGTCGGCGAACACCGGCGCAACGAGCGGTAGCCAATCCGGGTTTTCGGCCAGCACCGCCAGCAAGGCTTGCCAGATTCTCGGTGCGTGATCGCGGGCCCAGCCCAGAAGCTGCGGATACTGATGAGTCACCCACTCCGGCGACAGGTCCGAAGTGGCGAGCCTCGTTAGCGCGGCGGCGGCCGCTGACTGCTGCAGCGGATGCCAGGCCGCCGAGTCGCGTTGCGCCAGGCGATTCAGCAGCAGCGGCTCCAGCGTGCCGGCCTCAATCGGCGCAAACCACGCCGGGAGATCGGTCAGCGGCGAGGCATCGAGCTGCTGCAGGTTGGTCTCCCAACGCTGGGCCTGCTCCAGTATCACTTCGCCGGCGGCAAATTCCCGTTCGACCAGGGCCGTCGTAAGCCGCCAGGCCAGGAGATGTTGGCGCGCCGCGCGCCGCGTCCCCAGCTCCCGATCCAGCCGATAGGCGATCTGAGCTGCCAGCAGCGGCGTTTCCCGGAGATTGACCGCAGCCGAACTCAGGCCGGCCGACAGCAGTAAGAGCGCGCAAAGGCAGAGCACTTGCCACCAGCCGACATGCCGCGCTGCCGGTTTAGGACGCTGGCTTGCCCGGTCGAGTTTGGAGTCGATCCTCATCGGCGGCATTCTAGCGTGAGCGCGAGCGGGTAGAAACGCGATGCTGGACCCGATGGATCGAAGACGGGCCGAACTCGCAGAAATCTGGAGCCAGCAGTTATGATGCGCGGATGAAGATCACTTTTATCACCACCGGCGGAACCATCGACAAGATCTATTTCGACGCCAAAAGTGATTATCAGATCGGCGACCCGCAGATCGTGGAGATCCTTCAGGCCTTTAATGTGGCGATTGAAATGGATCTGGTCGCGCTGATGCGAAAAGACTCGCTCGAACTTACCGACAGCGACCGGCAGCAGATTGTCGAGACTGTTAAGCAGCACTCCAACCATCGCTTTGTGATCACACACGGCACCGACACGATGGTTCAGACCGCCCTCGCCCTGGCCGATCTGGGAGACCGCAATACCGTGGTGCTGACCGGCGCTCTCAATCCAGCGCGATTCCTGGGCAGCGACGCCGTCTTTAACGTCGGCTGTGCCGTAGCGGCGTGCCAGACTCTGGACCACGGAATCTTTATCGCGATGAACGGCAGAATCTGGGATCCTGACCACGTGCGGAAAAACCGCGGCGCCAATCGCTTTGAGGCACTTCCTGATGAGTGACAGCCAGCAGCAGCCCGGCGAAGCGCCAGCCGAAGCGCCCGAGGGAGACTTACGCAACTCACCTCGCCTGAAAATGTATGCGGGTGTTTTTATCACCCTCGGCGATCGTGCCTACCTCACAGAGCTGAGCAACGTCTCAGCCGGCGGCGTGATGGTGCGCCGACCCGACGGCTGGCCGGAGCAGACCGAAGAGACCTATCGACTCTATTTTGTGCTGGACCGGGACCGGATCCTGGCCGCGCGCGGCACCGTCATACACGCGCAGAACGACGAGCTCGGCTTTGAGTTTTTGCCCGGCTATGCCCTGCAGTCCGAGCAGCTGCTGGCCGAGTCCCGCAACTGGCGCTGATCGTCAGCGGCGACCGGTGGCGCGGGCTTCGCTAGCCAGTTAATATTGCCGGCTCGCTAACAAACTCGAAGCATTACCCCATCATGAAAATTCTGGTTGGCCTGAAGCGGGTCATCGACTATAACGTGCGCGTCCAGGTCAAGCCGGACGGCACCGGCGTCGTCACCGACGGCGTCAAGATGAGCATCAACCCCTTTGACGAAATTGCGCTCGAGGAAGCCCTGCGCCTCCGCGAAGCGGGTGTCGCTGAAGAGGTGATTGTCGTGTCCATTGGCCCCGGGGCCGCGCAGCAGCAGCTGCGGACGGGTCTAGCCATGGGCGCTGATCGCGCAATTTTGGTTGAGGCCGACGAAGAGGTGCAGCCGCTCACGGCAGCGCGGGTCCTGCAGGCGCTGGTCGAGAAGGAGCAGCCCGGACTGGTCATGCTGGGCAAGCAGGCGATCGACGATGATTGTTCCCAGACCGGTCAGATGCTGGCCGCTCTGTGGGATCGACCGCAGGCCACGTTTGCCTCCGAGGTGGTGGTCGCTGATGGGGTCGCTACCGTAACCCGGGAAGTTGACGCCGGACTGGAGACCATCGAGGTCGATCTGCCGGCCCTGATTACCGTCGACCTGCGGCTCAACGAACCCCGCTTTGTGAAGCTTCCCGACATCATGAAAGCCAAGAAGAAGCCGCTGGACGAGATGCCGCTCGCCGACCTGGGCGTTGCCAGCGGGAATTTTGTGAACACCGGCACCTTCGCGCCGCCGGCGCAGCGCGAGCGAGGCATCATGGTGGAAGACGTGGACGGGCTGATGTCAGCTCTGAAAGATAAAGGGTTGGTGTGATGTCGAAGATACTGATTATTGCGGAACATGATAGCCAAACGCTGAACGCCAGCACGGCCAAAACGTTGACCTGCGCCGCCGCTATCGGCGGTGAAATCGACGTGGCGGTGTTCGCCGACAGCGTCGACGCGGTGGCCGCGGAAGCGGCAGCCCTAGACGGTGTGGCCAAAGTGCTGACGGTCACCACCAGCGACAACGGCTTTCGCCTGGCCGCAGCGCTGGCGCCGAAGCTGGTTGCCATGGCGGAGGGCTACAGCCACATCCTGGCGCCGTCGACGACATTCGGGAAAGACCTGCTGCCGCGCGTAGCGGCGCTGCTTGGGGTGGCCCAGGTCAGCGACGTCATGGCGGTGCTCGGTTCCCACGAATTCCAGCGCCCGATCTACGCCGGCAACGCCATCGTAAACGTGACGGTCCCCGCCGATCAGGTGATGGCCGGCACGGTGCGCACCGCCTCCTTTGCCGCCGCCGGGACGGGCGGCAGCGCGTCGATCGAAGCCGCGGGCAGCGCGGAAGCGCCCTCACACACGCGTTACGTCAAGCTCGAAGCGTCGGGCGGCGAACGTCCCGATCTTCAGTCTGCGCCTCGCGTGGTTTCCGGCGGGCGCGCCCTGGGTAGCGAAGAGAACTTCGACATCATCTACCAGCTGGCTGACGCGATGGGTGCCGGCGTTGGCGCGTCTCGCGCTGCCGTGGATGCCGGCTACGTGCCCAACGACATGCAGGTGGGCCAGACCGGCAAGATTATCGCCCCGGATCTGTATGTGGCGATCGGCATCTCTGGCGCCATTCAGCACCTGACCGGCATCAAAGACGCCGGGACGATTGTTGCGATAAACAAAGACGCCGAGGCGCCGATCTTTGAGGTGGCCGACATCGGCCTGGTGGGCGACCTGTTCAACATCATTCCGGAGCTCACCCAAAAGCTAGGGTAAGCAGACTCGGTGGCGGATGACCCGAAGCGCTGGCTGCCGCCGCCGCAGCCTAGCCCGTGGCAGCAGCTCGCCAGCCGGCCCGTCTACGGTAATCCCTGGATCACCGTGCGCGAAGATCAGGTGGTTCAGGAGGGGGCTGAACCTGGCATCTACGGGGTTGTTGAACCGGCCGGCCTCGCCCTGGGCGTGATCCCGGTTGATGCCGAAGGCTATACCTGGCTGGTCGGGCAGTACCGCTACACGCTCGGCAACTACAGCTGGGAAATCCCCGAAGGCGGTGGTGACCCCGCGCTGGATCCGATCGAGGAGGCTGCGCGGGAGCTCAGGGAGGAGACCGGCCTCACCGCGGCCAGCTGGCGCCATCTCATGACCCTCCACACCTCAAACTGTTTTACCAGCGAGCGGGCGGAAATCTATGTGGCGACCGACCTGACGCCCGGCACCCCTGACCCCGACCCCACGGAGCGTCTGCAGGTTTGCCGCCTGCCGCTTTCGGCAGCCCAGGACCTGGCGAGACAGGGCGTTATCACCGACGCCATGTCCGTAGCGGCTCTGCTCAAGCTGGCTGGCTAAAGCCACCCAACCACTCATCCGATGAAAAATAAGGTCAATTCAGCGGCTTAAAGCCAGACTTTGCGTTAATATCAAGCCTGAGAGGGGCCCAAGACCGCGCAGGCCAGGGAAAGCTGAAGGATCAGGGGAAGGGTGAGCAAGACGGGACTTAAAGCCTACGGTCAGCACAACCGATGTCGGTAGACCTGCAAATCGAAGGCTATGAGCTGATTCGCGAAATTGGCGAAGGCGGCATGGCGCGCGTGTTCCTGGGAACCCAGCTAAGCCTGGGTCGAGAGGTTGCGGTCAAAGTTCTGCGCAGCTCGCTGTCCGGCGGTGAAGACTTCCAGCGCCGCTTCCTGCACGAAGGCCAGCTGCTGGCCAAACTGAACCACCCCAACATTGTCCCGATCCACGACATCGGCCAGCAGGACGAACACTTCTACATGGCCATGGAGTATCTGCAGGGCGGCACGCTGTCCGAGCGGATGAAGAAAGGGATATCGGTCGCTGAGTGCATTCGGATCTGCACGCAGGTGGCCCACGCCCTGCACCTGGCTCACTCCCACCGCATCGTCCACCGGGACATGAAGCCATCCAACATCATGTTCCGCGATGAGCTGACGCCGGTACTCACCGACTTTGGCATCGCCCGCAAAACCGACTCCGAGCACCGTCTGACCAAAACGGGCATGGTCGTCGGCACGCCGTATTACATGAGTCCCGAACAGATCACCGGGAAGGACATCGACGGGCGAGCCGACCTGTATAGCCTCGGGATCATGTTTTATGAGCTGCTCACCGGCGAGCTGCCGTTTAAGGCTGACGAGCCGCTGGCGCTGGCGATGCAGCACGTCCAGGAGAGCCCGCCGCCTCTGCCGGACAACATCAGCGAGCTGCAGCCGGTGCTGGACGACATGCTGGCCAAGGACAAAGACGATCGGTTTCCCGACATGCTCGGCTTCTGCGAGTCGATCAAAGAGCTGGTGATGACCGAGGCTGCGTTCGCCGAGCGGCTCAGCGGCGAAACCAAGCTGTTCAATTCGGACCAGTTTTCCGATCCGCGTTTCGGTTCCGGCCCCCTGCGGGTGCCGGAACGAGTAACGCGCGACATCGCCCGGGCAACCGGGCAGCGAGACGCCGCCACCAGCGGGCAGCGGCGCGGTTCCGCCAGCGCCGAAACGCGCGCGGCCACCAGTGTCTCCGGCCAGACCCCAGCGCCCCAGACCGCGGCTGGCAAAGGCCTGCCCCGCTGGCTGATCCCGGCTGCGGTGGCGGGCGTACTGATGATCGCCACGGCGGTAACCCTGATGATGCGTGGCGGCGGCTCCGGCCTGACCGACAAGCAGCAGGCGGTGGTGGAAGATCTGCTCAAGAAGGTGGATGCGCACATCGTTCTCGAGCGTATCCGCGAGCCGGCAGACGACAACGCGGTCAGCCGGCTAAGAGAGGTGCTGACGATTGCACCCGACTATGCGCCGGTGCTGGAGCGCGCCGAAGAGGTGGCGGTCTTTTTTGAGAACGACGCGCGCAACCTGTTTCTGCAGGGCAGCCTGACGGAGGCCAGCGCGCTGGCGGACGAGGGTCTGGCGCTGGCCGCCGGCTACCAGCCGCTCAGCGAGCTGAAAGCGGAAATCGAGGCGCAGCAGGCGGCCGTGGAGCGTCGCCGTCGCGTGATCGATCTGAACCTGGCCGCCCAGAAGCTTTTCTCGCAGGGCCAGCTGATCGAACCCGCTGCAGACAATGCGCTCAAGAGCTATGACGCAGCGCTGGAGCTTGATCCCCGGAACGAAGCGGCATCGCTTGGGCGAAAAAGGGTCCAGGAGACCGTGGTCGCTCAGGCCCGGGACGCGCTGCTCGGCAACAATCTGAACGAGGCGGAGCGCCTGGTCGCCCTCCTGGAATCGCGGTTCGGCTCCACGTCACTGATCAGCTCAGTGCGCAGCGAGCTCGATACCCGGCTGCTGGCCGTTCGGGAAGCGGAGCAGATCGACCAGCTGCTGGCCGAAGCCGCCTCGCTGGTTGCCAACAACAGTCTGATCCAGCCCGCCGGCAACAGCGCGGTCGATCGATTCCAGGCAGTGCTGCGCCTGAATCCCGCCAACGTCCAGGCCAAGCAGGGTCTGGCCGACATCGCCTCGGGCTTCGAACAGCAGGCGCGTGAGGCGCTCGCACAGGAAAACTATGGACGGGCGGTGGATCTGGCCAGCGCCGGCCTGCGTGCTGAGGCCGACAATACGAACCTAGCGCGGATTCAGGAGCAGGCGACTGGCGCGCTGGACGCCGTTGACCGGGAGATCCAGCAGTCGCTGCAGGAGGCTGAGCGCCTGGCCCGAAGCGGCACCCTCCTGACGGCCAGCGGTCCGAACGCACTGTCAGCCTACCAGCGGGTCCTCGAACTCGATGCTGGCAATCAGCGAGCCCGCACCGCCATCGACAGCCTGCCGGATGAAGTTTTTGATCGGGTTCGACAGCTGCGCCGCGGCAGTGACCTGGCGGCAGCCGGGCAGCTTGCAGAGCTGGCGGCGACCACCTACCCCGCCGACACCCGGTTCGTGACGCTCAGTGAGGCGATCAATACCGAAGCCGCCAGCCAGGCGCGCCAGCAGCGGCTGGCCGACCTCCTCGCCGACAGCCGTCAAAAAATCCGACGCACCCCGCTCGATCAGGCGGCGATCGCTGCCGCCAGCGACGCATTGGACGCCATCAACGAGGAGTTTCCTAACGACGTTGAGGTCGTTGCCCAGCGGCGGGAGCTCACGAGAGCGATCGCAGATCAGGTTCAACAAACCAGCGTCGACGGTAATGACGACGCGGCCCTTGCACTCACCGGCTTTGCCCTGGAGCGCTTCCCCAGCAACTCGGCGCTGGTTGCGGCCCGGAGCGATATCACCAACCGCCGTGATCGGCGTCAGGCGGAAGAGCAGGCAAGGCTGGCCGCTCTGCAGGGCCAGCTGGCGATCGACGCCACGCCGTGGGGTGAAGTGATTGAGGTCACCGGACCACAGGGCAACGCGTCGCTACCGGCGGACGCAACGACACCGCTGATCCTTTCCCTGCCCGAAGGCACTTACCAGCTGGTCGTGCGCGGCAGCGGCGGCGCGGCCCCGGTCCGGTTGACTGCGCAGGTCCGCCGACAGCAGCTGGTCCGAGCGCGGGCAGAATTCTCCGAGCTGGACGCCACCAGCTATTTTGAGCGATCCGGCTGGTGAGGTTCCTTCGGTTTGCCATGAGCGTCCTCGCGGCCGGGCTGCTGCTCCCAGGATTGGCGGCGGCGGACTTCAAGCGAGACTACGGGACTGGCCTGAAGGCCCTCCAGGACGGCGACCTCGATCGCGCCGTCACCGATTTTGAAAAAGCGATTGCGGAAAACCCGGACTCGGCCGAACGTGTCCGCATTTACGGCATGCGGTTTGAGCCCTACCTGCCCCATTTCTACCTCGGGGAGGCCAAGTTTCGCCGCGGCGACTGTCCCGGGGCGCTGGCGGCCTGGCAGGAAGCCGAGCAGCGAGGGGTGATCCAGGGGCAGGACGGCTACGCCGCTCTGCAGGCGAATCAATCTTCCTGCTCCCGGGCCGTCCTCGACCCCGCGCAGCTCGCCGCCGCCAAGCAAGCCGTCCAGGATCTGCGGGATACCGTGGCACAGATGGAAGAGCTCAAAGCCCGCATGGGCGATGACTGGACCCGAACCTGGCAGGACGCGCTGACCGCGGCCAGCGAGCGGCTGGCGCAGTACACGAGCCAGCTCGACCGGGCCGAAGCCGACAGCGACGCCACCGCCGTCGACACCATCGCCGCCTCGGCACAGGGCGAGACGGCCAACCTGCAGGCGCTGTGGACCGAAGCCTCACAGCGTTTGGCCACGCTCGAGCGTCAGCGCGAAGCCGAGCGCCTGGCGCAGGCGCGCAACCGGGCACGCCGCGATCTCACCCAGGCGGTCGCCAGCGTCCGCAGTGAGCTGACCGAATCCGTCACCGATCCAGCCTTGAGCCAGCTGGCCCAGAACCTGAACACCCTGGCCGACCGGGGCAGCAATCTGCCGCCGAGTTCCGAAGTTCGAACCGTCCAGAATCTGACCCGAGAGATCACCAACGGTCTCCGCGAATACCGACAGGCGGCTCAGGACCTTCGCAACCAGCAGCAGGCGATCGCCCGCCGTACGCCGCCTGACGAGCTGCGGCGCGTCGCGGAGCTCTACTTTGCGGGGCGCTATGACGAGGTGCCGCAGCAGGTGAACCCGGCCAGCTTCAGCGACGATCGGGCGCGACTCCAGGCCCTGCTGTTCCGGGCCGCAGCCCGCTTTCATGCTTACACCCTCAGCGGCGCTTCGGAGGAAAGCCTGCTTCGGGCCGCGCAAAACGACATTCGTTCCATCAAACGCATGCAGCGCGAATTTGCGCCCTACCTGGCCGCCTTCCCCCCCAAGTTTCTGACTCTGTTCGAAAACACCCTGTAATTATTCGCAAGCAATATGGGATTTCGTCGATTGACAAGGTGAAAACCCGGTGCTTCACTGAAATGAGCACCGAGGGGGTGTGTGAATGACCAATCAATTCAACACAAAGGGAATTACCATGAAAAGCGCAAAACTGGCGCCGCTTTCGCTTGGCGTATGTGTGTGGGCTATGTGCAGCTCGGTGTCGGCTCAGCCGGTCCTTCCAGATCAACGAGGCGTCTTCGGAAGCTCGGCGTCCGCTACGTTACCGATCGACGTTTTGCCCCCCGGCGCTCGCGCCCTGGGCCTGGCGGGCGCCTTTACGGCGGTTGCTGACGACGCCACCGCCGCTGAAGCCAACCCGGCGGGCTTGACCATTCTGAACCAGCCCGAGGTCTCTCTGCACCTGCGCGACTCCGATTTTTCGGTCGATTTTGTGGACGTTGAGGCGCTTGACGCCAGCTCCTTTGGCGGCCCCGGCGGCAGCTTGATCAAGACGTTTGAAGACAGCAGCAACAACGTGTCTTTCGCCAGCGTGGTCAAACCCTTCGACCGATTTGTCGTGTCCGCCTTCTACGGCAACCAGCTCGATATCTCAGCCGCGACTCCAACCGAGGTTCGCTTTGATCCGGGATTCATCGATACCTTCACCAACGATAATTTCCTGGACGCCGAGGTAGATGGCTTTGGCCTTTCAGCGGCCTTTCGGATCAACGATCTGGTGAGCGTCGGCTTGACCGTCAAGAACACCGACCTTGAAGTGCGCAGCGTAGATCGGCTGCGTGTCGACGATTTCAACGACCTGGAAGACGTGTTCGGTGATCCCCAGTTCGGTATCGGATCACGGCAGGATTTCGCGAACGTGATCGACGATATCAGCACCGTCGAGGCTGTCCTTGACGGCGACGACTCCGATACGGTTTTCAACGTTGGTGTGCTGATCAACCCGAACGGCAAGTGGTCTTTCGGCGCGGTCTATAAGGAAGGAGCCTCGTTTACCGTTTCCGGCCTCACCACGGTTACCACTCAGCTCAGCTGCCCGGGCTCAGATTCGCTTTCAGCGTTCTGTAATGATGTTTTTGACCTTGTACCCGACGTTGTCGACAGCCTGAACACCCAGTCGGTCACGCCCACCCGCCAGGAAATTGCGATTCCAGACCGGCTGACCCTCGGCCTGGCGCTGCGTCCTTCCGACACGCTGCTGCTGTCGCTGGATCTGAATCTCGTGGAGTACGAAGATCTGCCGGCTCCGCGGCGCGGTGCACTCGGCTTTGGCGCCACGAGCGCCGGCGAAAACCTCAGCAACGAGATTCAGTATCACTTCGGCGTGGAGAAAGTCTTTCCGCTCTCCGGTGAGTGGCTGAATGTATTCACCGTTCGGGGTGGGGTCTTCGAAGAAAAAGATCGCGACGGTTTCCGCCAGCTGGACACCAACGACCGCCACTACACCTTCGGGCTCGGCGCGGTGATCCGTAGCCTGCAGGTTGATCTGGCGTACGAAGCTTCGGACACGGTAGACACCATTCTCCTGTCAGGAATCTATCGTTTCGATTGAGCTACCGGCGCGGGCTCGGTCCAACCGAGCCCGCAGCCCCGACATCACAGCGAGGTGATCTTATGAGAAAAGTGCTTATTTCGCTGCTGCTGGCTGGACCTGTGGCAACCCAGGCCGGTGAGCAAGACTATCGCTACGGGCTGGAAAGCCTGGAGCGCGGCGAATTTACCGCGGCGGTCTCGGCCTTCGAAAAGGCGGTGGCCGACGATCCGCAGCCTCGACTCGCTGTGCTGGCGAAGGACGTTGACTACCTGCCCCATCTGAATCTCGCGGTGGCGCGGCATGAGGCCGGGGACGCCAAAGGCGCGCGGGAGGCGCTCGATCGCAGCGCCGGCTTTGGCGTCGTGCGACAGAGCTACCTGGGACGCCAGGTCTGGGACCGCTATGCGCTCAATATCATGGCCACCGACAGCGAAATGCTGGCGGCGAATGAGGAAGCGGATTTTCGAAGCTTCGAGCGCCGGGATTTCACGCTGCCGGACTCGGAGGTCACCGCCATCAAGCGCCAGGTGCTTCGTCGCTGCGCACTCACCGGCAAAGGGCCGACCGACGAGATGCCGTGGTACTTTCACTACGAGTTTGGTCTGGAACTGATGGAGGCGGGTGATCCGCAGCGGGCGCTGGATGAGCTGATCCTCGCCGCCAACCTGCGTGAGGACTCCAAGCGGAACTCGCGGATGTACGGCATGTGGTTCACGAACTATCTGCCCTACTTCCAGATCGCCCAGGCCCATTCAAAGCTGGGCAACTGGCAGTGCGCCATGGACGCGATGCGGATGTCAGCCCGCCAGAGCGAGTTCTCGCCGGTCGATCCAGGTTACGAGCAGTATTCTGATCTGCAGAAACTGATCATGCGCCAAAGCCAGGGTTAGAAACCGGGTGCAGCGGGAGCCGGCAAATGCCCGGCCCCGCATCGAATCACATGTTGGAGTAGTTCGGCCCGCCCCCGCCTTCGGGGGTGACCCAGTTGATGTTCTGCGACGGGTCTTTGATGTCACAGGTTTTGCAGTGGACGCAGTTCTGGGCGTTGATCTGAAACCTTGGACCTGCCTCCTCTTCCACCACTTCATAAACCCCAGCGGGACAGTAGCGCTGGGCAGGCTCCGCGTAGTGGGGCAGGTTGACCTGAATCGGGATCTCCGGATTGGTCAGCTTGAGGTGTACCGGCTGGTCCTCTTCATGGTTGGTACTCGACAGGAACACGGACGACAGGAGATCAAAGCTGATCTCGCCGTCAGGCTTCGGGTAGTCGATTTCCTTGAACTCACCGGCCGGCTTCAGCGCCGCGTGGTCCGGCACCGGATGCTGCCAGGTGAAGGGCAGCCGGCCACCAAAAATGTTTTGATCCAGCCAGGTGAAGCCGGCGCCGAAGAAGGTACCGAACTTGGCCAGCGCGGGCTCGAAATTTCGCGTCCGATGAAGCTCCTCGTGAACCCAGGAGCTCTTCACCGCTGAGTCAAACGACTCCAGCGTCGGCGGTGCGTCCTCGCGCCCAAGCGCTTCGAAAGCCGCCTCCGCGGCCAGCATGCCCGTCTTGATCGCCGTGTGCGTGCCTTTGATCTTGGCGGGATTGAGGAAACCCGCGTCGCAGCCAACCAGCATGCCGCCGGGAAAGCTCAGCCGAGGCAACGCCTGCAGGCCGCCTTTGTTGACCGCCCGGGCCCCGTAGCCGGCGCGCTTGCCGTCTTTGAGATAGCGGGCAATCGCCGGGTGGTGCTTCCAGCGCTGAAATTCTTCGAACGGGTGCAGGTAGGGGTTGTCATAGCCGAGGCCCAGCACAAAGCCGAGCGAGACCTGCTGGTCACCGAAGTGGTAGAGAAAGCCGCCACCTTCGGTGTGGCCTTCGAGCGGCCACCCCAGCGTGTGCACCACCAGCCCCGGCTCGTGCAGCTCCTTGGGGATGGTCCAAAGCTCCTTGAGGCCAATGCCGTAGTGCGGCGGACCCGACTCGCTGCGAAGGTCGAAGCGCTCGATCAGCCGCTTGCCGAGGTGACCGCGAACCCCCTCAGCAAAAATGGTGTAGCGCGCCCGCAGCTCATAGCCCGGCTCAAAGCTGCCTTTCTGCGAGCCGTCCCGGGCGATGCCCATGTCGCCAGTGAGTACCCCTTTGACCTCACCGTCTTCCTCGATGAACTCCGATGCGGCAAAGCCGGGAAACACGTTGACCTCCAGGCCCTCCGCGTGTTCACCGAGCCAGCGGCACAGCGTGCCCAGGCTGATGATGTAGTTGCCATGGTTGCGCATGGGCTTCGGGATCAGAAAATCCGGGATTCGGGTGCTTTTGCTGTCGGAGCGAAGGTAGTGAAAATCGTCCCCGGTGACTTCGGTATTGACGGGCGCCCCAAGCTCTTTCCAGTTAGGAATCAGCTCGTTGAGCCCCCGGGGTTCCAACACCGCGCCCGAGACGATGTGGGCGCCGATCTCCGAACCTTTTTCCACAAGGCAGACGCTGACGTCCCGTCCGCTTTCCTCGGCGAGCTGACGCAGGCGGATCGCCGTGGCGAGACCGGCAGGACCACCGCCAACCACCACCACATCAAACTCCATCGATTCACGTTCCATGCAACACCCTGAATGCCTGAATTTTTTTCGCGAGGTATGATACCAACTGCGCCGAGCGAAGCGCAGACTTTGGGGCCATCGTGGGGAACGATCGTTGAACAAAATCTTCGACAATGCTGAGGCGGCGTTGGACGGACTGCTGACTGACGGCATGACCATCCTGGCCGGCGGCTTCGGGCTGTGCGGCATTCCGGAAAATCTGATAGCGGCACTGGTGACCGCCGGCACGCGGGACCTGACCGTCGTGTCCAACAACGCCGGCGTCGACGGCTTTGGCCTGGGGCTGCTGCTGGAGACGCGTCAGATCAAAAAAATGGTCTCGTCTTATGTCGGCGAGAACAAGCTTTTTGAGCAGCTCTACCTGAACAATGAGCTGGAGCTGGAGTTCAACCCGCAGGGTACGCTGGCGGAGCGACTGCGAGCGGGGGGTGCGGGCATCCCGGGCTTCTACACCAAAACCGGCGTCGGGACGCTCATTGCCGAGGGCAAAGAGCACAAAGAATTCGACGGCGAAACCTACATTCTCGAGCGGGGAATCGTCGGGGATGTTGCTCTGGTGAAAGCCTGGAAAGGCGATCGGCAGGGCAACCTGATCTATCGAAAGACCGCCCGGAACTTTAATCCGATGGCCGCCACGGCCGGCCGGGTCACCGTGGCCGAGGTCGAGGAGCTGGTGCCGACCGGCACCCTCGACCCGGATCACATCCATACGCCCGGCATCTTCGTACAGCGTTTGATTGTCGGCGACCATGAGAAACGTATCGAGCAACGAACGGTGCGGCCCGGCTGAGGAATTGATATGCCCTGGAATCGCGAACAAATGGCGGCACGAGCCGCGCAGGAGCTCGAGGACGGCTTCTACGTCAATCTAGGCATCGGCATTCCGACGCTGGTGTCGAACTTCATTCCGGAAGGGGTTGATGTCACCCTGCAGTCCGAAAACGGCATGTTGGGTATGGGCCCCTTCCCGACGGAAGCCGAGATCGACGCCGACCTGATCAACGCCGGCAAACAGACCATTACCGAGCTCGATCGGACCAGCTATTTCTCCTCCGCCGATTCGTTCGGCATGATTCGCGGCGGCCATATCGACCTGTCGATTCTCGGTGCGATGGAGGTGGCGCAGAACGGCGACCTGGCCAACTGGATGATTCCCGGCAAGATGGTGAAAGGCATGGGCGGCGCCATGGATCTGGTGGCGGGCGTCAAGCGGGTTGTGGTGCTGATGGACCATACCAGCAAGTCCGGCGCACCAAAGCTGCTAAGGGCCTGTACGCTGCCGCTCACCGGCCAGGCTGTCGTGGACACGGTGATTACGAACCTCGGCGTGTTCACCATTGCCGACGGCGAGATGAGGCTCGTGGAGCTGGCGCCGGAGGTGACGCTGGCGATGGTTCACGACAGCACCGAAGCAGAATTTACTAGCGCCGTCGAAGCCTGATGGGTCGATTTTGTTCCACCGAGTAGGCCGTTGTTCGCAACACCGGGAGCCGCGGCGATCTGCTAGGCTACCCTTTGTATGCGGGGCATTGTTCGAACCAATCAACCACGTCTGAGCCACCCGGCCTGGGGGCTGGTCCTTAGCCTGCTCGCCTTGAGCATGATTAGCACAGGCGTTCAAGCGCAGTCCGACGGACCTGCGGTCGGCGGCGGCCGCACCACGGTGGGTCAGGACATTGCGGCCAGCCGAGAAAATATTCGCGCGCTCATTCGAGCACATGGCGGAGACAGTCTGGCGGTCGCCCGCGAGCGATCGCGGCTCGGTTCGCTCCTCTATCTGGACAACCAAGCTCTGGCCGCCACCCGTCAGCTCCAAACGGCGCTGCCCGCACTGCAGCGTGAGCTCGGACTGTTCCATCCGCAGCTTGTGGAGCCGCTGGGCTACCTGGGCCTGAGCCAGCAGGCGCTGGGACTCAACGAAGCCGCGGCTGACTCGCTGACTCGCGCTCAGCACATTACCCACCGCTCGCTGGGCACGCTGAACGAGAATCAGATTCCGCTGGTCTATTCCAAGGCGGACGCGTTACAGGCGTCTGGCGACATGTGGCAAGCCGAGCAGCTTCAATACATGGTGTATCGCCTGCATGAACATAATTTTGGACCGGCGGCAGCCGAGACGCTCGGGGCACTGAACCGGCTCGGCACCTGGCTGACCCGGGCCGGACGAACCCGCCCCGCCCTCACGCTGTACCGCCTGGCGCTCCGCGACATGCTCGACGAAGACGGCAACGACACGCCCGAGATGGCGCCGCTGCTGGAGGGCATGGCAAGGACGTTCCTGTTTACCTACGGCGTACGCGGCCGTTCGCTCAATCTCCTGCAGCGCGTCGTGAATCTCACCGAGAGCTTTCCGGACGATTTTGGTCCGGGTGATCGATTCATGGCGAACCTCCAGCTCGGCGATACGCTGCTGCTGTTTTCGCTGGAGAGAGATGCGCTCAAGCGCTACACCAAAGCCTGGCGCATCGCTGACGAAAGCCCGGTCCTGGGTGACTGGGAACGTCGCCAGTTCACCGACCGGAAACTCATCGCCGGACCGTTTATGGAGCTGACCGAAGACGGCATCAAAACGCAGACCTGGTTTCGTTTTCGCTTCGATCTGCGTCCCGACGGACGGCCGGGCAACGTGAAGCTCGTCGACACCAATGCGCTGGCGGGGGTGGTCAGTCAGACAATCGCCCGCTTCCGGGCCGCGCGTTTCCGGCCTCTGATTGTGGACGGCGAGCCGCAGCCTCGCACCGAGCAGGAGATTCTTGTCGCCTATCGGGGTATCAGTCGGCTCGGCACCTAGGCGGTTTTCTTGGCCCGTCTCAAGCGGCGCTCACTGCTCAAAACTGTCAGCAAACAACGGCTCGGCAAGCGTGGTGCCGCTAAGGATAATCAGATTCCCCACGTCCACCGCGTCCGGCGCCAGGCCGTTCCCGACCATCTCGTTGGTGATGATGTCCGTCCGCCCGTCTTGATTGATGTCACCCGCCGCACCGCTGTACGCGAGCGTGTCACCCTCATCGTTCGCGCCCTGACGTCCGCGGCCGCCGTAGACCTCGGTCATGCGCAACGCCGACGGTGGCGGCAACGCGCCAGGCGCCAGATCGATCAGCGAAGGCCAACCCTGGGTCGACCCAAACAGGACGTGGATCGTGCCGGCAAAGATGCGGCCGAACGGCGCGTCGTGGGGTGAGCTGAAGGCCAGGTCGGCGATGCCATCCCCGTCAAAGTCGCCGTGCATGGCCGTGTCGGCGCCGATTGCGCCGGTAATGGGGCCATAGATGCGCGACTCCACCAGCCCGGGCGGTGGGTTGTCGAGGTTGAAGGTCAGGCCCTTTAACGTCGCAGCATCGAACAGCACGTGCCCAACCCCGCTGCCAAACCCTCGGCCCGGGGCGCTCCCGGTGAGATCTCCGACAAACACGTCGGCGCTGCCGTTGTTGTCGTAGTCGAGCCCGGCCAGCATCTCCTCGCCAAAAACGTCGTTGATGCTGGTGCCGGTAATCGCGCTCACGCCGCCGCTAGCGGCGAGCGGATCGATCAGCAGCGGACTGGGCCAGGCGCCCGCAGGAAAGTTATCGTCCCAGATGATGTGCATGGTGCCGCGAGGTGTGCCGCCGCGGCCGCTCGCCGGTTCGGTTCGCGGCACCGGTCCAAGGCTGCCCCCGGCTCGATTGAGTGCCGTTGCCGCGAGCACCTCGGCCGTGCCGTTGCCGTCGAGATCTGCCACCTGAACCGTGGCGCCAAAGTGGGCGTCGCGCACGCTTCCCGGAGAAAGGATCTGAGCCAGATTGCCAGCCAGCGGGAAGCCCGGCTGATTGGCCTGCCCGGCGTCCACCGCCAGCGTTTGGTTCAGATGAGGCCCGCCACGGATCACGTAAACGCGGCCAACGTGGTCCTCACCGCTGCCGAACTGGTCGGCACCCACCGCAATGTCCAGCACGTTGTCGCCGGTGATATCCCCGGTGCGTGCCCACATACACATCCGGTCCTGAACGTCGCTGCCGAACAGCGTAAAGAGGTTGACCCCAGGTGGCGGCGCGGCCAGGTTGAGTGCCGTCCCCGACTGCGCCAGCGTTTTGAGGCCGGCGCTGCCGACAACGATGGTGATCGCGCCGGCGCCGGTGCGGCCGCTGACCGGCGTAAAGTCCTGCCGACAGATCAGCAGATCAGCCAGTCCGTCTCCGGTGACGTCGTCCATCCAGATCTCGCTGCCGACGTGTTCGTTGGCCTGCGTACCGGGTATCTCCAGAATCGCCGGATCATCAACCGCCGTATCCAGGGAACCGCCGACGGTTCCGTCACCAAACACCAGGTAAACGCGTCCGGCCTGCACCAGCGCGCCGGCGGGCGCCTGGAACGCCGCAAATCCGTAGTCCGGGAATCCATCACCGTCGACGTCACCGCCGCCAGCAACCGGTAGCCCCGCCTTGCCTGAACCGATGGAGCCATAAACGCGGGTCAGGACGTTGTTGTCGTCGCCGGTTGTGGCGAGATCGATACGGTTCGTGGGCTGGGCGAACAGCGGTGCTGCCGCAAGCAGCAGGCAGCCGAAGCAAAAAGGTTTCAAGCGTTCCGTCCGAAGGTCCAGATTGCCTTAAGTTTAGCAACCCGCCGTTGACTGCCAACCCTAGCAGGCTCCCGGCGCCCGTGGGGCATAATGGCCCACAACAATGCACCAGGAGCCCACGATGGCAGAACTCAAGACCCGGCAAAACGCAGCGGACGTCATGGGTTTCCTAAACGGCGTGAAAGACCCAAAGCGTCGAGAGGATGCGCTGGCGATGCTCGACATCATGGGTAAGCTGACCGGAGAGACGCCGCGCATGTGGGGCAGCAGCATCGTCGGCTTCGGAGAATATCACTACGTGTATGAAAGCGGCCGCGAAGGCGACTGGATGGCGACCGGATTTAGCCCCCGAAAGCAGGCGCTGACGCTCTACATCATGAGCGGCTTTGCCGGCGAGGAGGCGCTCATGGAAAAACTGGGTACCTTTAAGACCGGCAAGTCTTGTCTTTACGTCAAGCGCCTGGAGGACGTTCACCTGCCGACGCTCAAGAAGCTGATCACGAAGTCCTACCGGCACATCAAAAAGAAGTACGCCTAAGCGGTCAGCTAGTGGTCTGAGGTAAACCGGCCTGAAGTGGAGGCTGGAACCGGATGCAGGCCTGTTGCACGGGGCCTGAACTGTTTTCGAGTGCCAATCGATGCGCCGGAAGAGCGAGTCATCACACGCTGCTGCCAGCCTCCACATCACGCCGGTCTACCCATACGACAACGCGCGCGGTCGCGAGTTGCGTGGTTTTGCTTACATTACGGCCACGAGCCCGCCGCGCTTGAGTGTCGTCCCTCATTAGACGCAGGTTAGAAGTCTACGGTTACACGAAAATAACCAAATCGTCCCGGAACGCGATAATCCGCAACATTAAAGCTGTTCACGAAGGCGATTGTGGACAGCGGCGGACCCTTGTTCCACAGGTTGTTGACGCCCAGCGATACGCGGGTGTCGAAGCTGTCGAGGTAGTAGGAAAGCTGAGTGTCGTGATAGGTCACGGACCCAATACGTCGAGCGAGGTCCGCGCCGTCAACGAGACCGTCACCATTCCGGTCGCGGGTGCCGGTGTCGTTTCGACCGTCCCCGTTGGTGTCCACCCCGACGTTGCACAGCCCAAAAGCGGCGGGCACGCCACAGTCCTCCAGACTGCTGTGGATGAAGTTCAACCCGTAGGTGGCCTCCCAATCCCGATAGCTCCAGTTCAAATCCAGGTTGCCTTTCCAGCGCACGTAAGCCTGGTCACCCTTGCTCTGGCCGAGGCTGTTGATCCTGACGCTTTGGCCATCGGGGGCCGGCAGGACCCGGCTGTTTTCGCCCTGGTAGGCACCATCCAAGACCAGCCGGAAAAAGCCCCAATCGGTTTCAGCAAAGCTGTAGCTGAGCAGCATGTCTACGCCCTCAACCCGCGCTGTGCCGCTGTTGGCGGGCAGATCCAGCAGCTCGCTGATGGCACCGCTGGACGTGCGGCTCAGCAGATCACAAAACGTGGTGCCGCTGGCGGCGCAGGTGTTGAGAATGGTCTGCGCACCGATCGTGGCAATCGCGTTGTCGAGCTGGATGTTGTAATAGTCCACCGTGATGTCGAGCCCGGCTGACCAGCCTGGGCTGTACACAAAACCGGCGGTAAACGTATTGGCCGTCTCCGGCTGAAGCTCCGGATTGGCGCCCTGGGTGATCCGGATCTGCGAGCTGGCCTGGGAATAGTCGGCCGGCACATTGCTGCAGCCGGGCGCCTCGGAACGCCGGTCAGCCTGACCGTCACCGTCGGTGTCGATCCCGTTGCAGGGGTCGATCAGCTGGGGAAATCCATCGCCCCGACCACCAAACAGCTCACCGATCGAGGGCGCCCGAAAACCTTCGCTGAAGGTCGCCCGCAGCAGCAGGGATTCGAGGGGCTGCCACTGGATACCCAGCTTGGAATTCAGCGTCTGGCCAAACGTGTCGTAGCTGGACCAGCGCGAGGACAGCGACAGATCCAGCCGGCGGGCGCCAGTTAGGCCCGTCAGCAGCGGAACCGCCAGCTCCAGATACACCTCGTCAACCTCAAAGTCGCCGCTCGTCGGCTGCCTCGCCGTCCCCGACGTCAGGCCCGCGGCAACCAGCGGATCCGGGGAATCAAAACCCTTTTCCTGGCGCCGCTCCAGACCCAGCGCAAAGCCCACGGACCCGGCCGGCAGCGTCAGCAGGCGGCCAGCCACGTTGGCGGTCAGATTGTTCAGCGTACTGCCGAAGCTCTCGTTGTCGCTGTAGAGGAGGTAGCTCAACATCGCCGGCGTGATGGTCCCCTCCCCCTGCGGCCCCTGGCCGCCGAACAGGTTGAGCTCGACACAGCCGTCGCCCGTGACGTCATCCCGGCAGGGTGCGCCGCTCAGCGCATTGCCTACCCGCTGCATGTTCACCCGGCCGCTGTTGCGGTCGGATTGATCAATGTCGCTGTGGGTAAAGGCGAGCTGCCAGTCGAGATAACGATCCTTGAGCTCCAGCGCACCGTCAACGGCTAGCGAGAACCGAAACAGATCGACGTCCTGACGAAAGATTCGCGGACCTGCTTCGACAAGCCGCCGCCCGAGAAAGAACCCGTCGGACTCGCTGAGCTCAACGCCGAAGGGATTGAAGGCGTTGTCTGCAGCGATCCCGGTTCGTGCCCCCAGGTTGGTGCCGAAGAGCCCCAGAAACAGCGGCGTCGGCGCCAAAAGCTGGCTCGACTGCCGGTTGTTGAACTGCGCCTCCAGGGACAGCTTCAGGTCGCCAGTCAGGTCGAAGACACCCTGCGTAAAGATGTTGCGGCGCGTCTGGGGCGTGACCAGGTAATTGAAGGGCGCGAAGTTGTAACGATCCTGACCCAGGCCGGGCACGCCGAGCGCGAAGTCCCCCGGTCGGAAGGCGTTGACCCCTTCGCTCTGAACATCCGCGCCGTCTCGAACCGTGAGCGGCTCATCGCCGAGCGCCGCCGCCGCAAACAGCCCCTGGGGCGTCGCTGATGAACCAAAGGCAAATCCGGTGCCGAAGCGAGGTTCGGACGACAGCAGCCGGTCTCCGGCCAGCACCGGATCAGCCTTGACGTAAGAGGCGTTCAGAAACAGTGAGCCCCGCTCGGCGGTGGCACCCAAAGAAAAATCGTACGCCTGCTGGTCTCCATCACCGCCAGCCCCGAACTGCCCCAGATAGGCATTCGCCTGAAACCCTTCAAAGTCGTTGCGGGTGATGATATTCACCACGCCGGCGATCGCGTCAGAGCCGTAGATCGACGACGCGCCGTCTTTCAGAATCTCAATCCGCTTCACGACGGTCAGCGGGATGTTGTTGAGATCCACGCCCTGGTTACCCGACGTACCGAGAAAAGAGGAAAAGCGCCGACCATTCATCAGCAGCAGCACCCGGCGAACGCCCAGGTTTCGCAGGTTGATCTGCGACTGCCCGTTGCCACCATTGTTGAACTGGGTGTTCAGGGCGGATCCCGCGATCGGCAGATCCTGCAGCAGCTCGCCAACCGACGTTAAGCCGGTACGCTCGATCTCCTCGCGTTGAATCACAAATACGGGCGACGCGCTTTCGATATCGGCTCGCCGGATGCGCGATCCGGTCACCCGGATGCGGTCCAAACTGGATGAAGTCTGATCCTGATCCTGGGCCCGCACGGGGACCAGCAGCGACGCAATCGCGCCACCGCTGATCGTCAGCGACAGAGCCCGCTTCCAAGGACAGAACTTCAACCCCACTCCCTGTTTTCTTTTCTCGGGGGACCGAATGGCCCACAAGTCACAGGCTAAACGGGCGGGTCGCTACGGGTTTTGCGATTGCTGCGGCGTGAGGTTGCCAAAAGCGTCGACCTGGCCTCACAGGCAGCATTTCTGCGCAGCTACCAGTCGCGGGAAACCATGATGTCCTGCTGGGTGTTTTGCCAGCGCACCATTAGCATCCGGCTGCCGTCGGAGCTCACGTCCTTGAGGCTGATCATGTCGCTGCCGCCGTTGATGGGGGAGATGAGCTGCGGCGCCGCCTCTGCAGACCAGGGAATGCGGTAGATCGCTGACGGCGATTGGTCCACGATGAGCGTCAGGTAGATCCCGCGTTCGTTGAGCACCCAGCTGTCGTGGTTGTAGAACTCCAGCAGATGGGTCACCAGCTCCTCGTCACCGCCGCTGGCCGGGATCCGCCACAGGCCAAACCGACTCAGCTTGGTGTAGTAAACCCAGCCGTCGTTGAGCGGATCTACGGGCAGCGTCCCCCCGTTGACCGTCAGCTGCGTCTGGGAGTCATCCGCGACATTCATGCGCCAGATTTGCCAGTCACCGCTGCGGTTGGAGGCATACAGAACGCTGGAACCGTCTCGGGACACCGAGACTGCCCTCACCTTCTCCGAGTTGTCGGTCAGGCGACGGACGATGCCGGAAGAGACGTCCACCTCGTACATCGATTCACCGCTGCCGCCTCGCCCGACGTAGTAAACGCGCTGGGCGTCCGGTGTCCAGCTCGGGTCCGACAGGTTCATGCCCTGATGGCGGGTGAGCTGGAAGACCTCACCGCTGTCGAGATCTCCGATCCAAAGCTGATTATCGCCGCTGCGGTCGGAGACAAATACGACTCGCCGCCCCTCCGGATCATAAGAGGGTTCAGCCTCGATGCGCGTCGACATAAACAGGGCTCTGACCGGATCCTGTTCCTCGTTGAGATTCACCTCCATCAGGCTGGGGTCGACGGTGACATGCTGATAGGCCATCACGCGCGCATCGCGCGCGATCGACAGCATGTAAGGACAGCCGATCTCCATGAGCTGCACGCGACGGCTGGCAACCTCCAGCTGCCACAGCGCGTTTCGGCCGCCGTAATCACTGCAGAACCAGGCGGTCTTGCCGTCTGGCAGCCAGTCAAAACCGAGAATCTGGGCGCCGAGATCCGTCAGCTGAGTCAGCTGTGAGCCGTCGCTGGCCAGCATAAACAGATCGCTGCGAGGATAGGCTCCGCGGCGAAACATGATGGATTCTCCGTCCGGTGAGAACAGCGGCTGGAGGTCGTGCTCGCTCCGAGCCTTGGCGTAGGGCAGCGTGCGGGTCTCACCGGTGTTTACGTCCAGCAGCGCGACGCCGCCGATGCTGCTGTGATCGATCGGCCCGGTGATGGCCAAATGCCTCCCGTCCGGAGACCAGTCCAGATAGGTAACAGCGCTGGGCTCACAGTCTCCGATTCGACGCTCGAAGCCACCGACCAGTGGCTTGATGACCAGCTCACAGTCGTCCCGCGAATAGCGAAAGAACGCAACCTCCTCGCCGGTGGGTGACCAGGTCGGGACCAGTTCACTGGCCTCCTCGGTGGCGGTAAAGCGAATCGGCTGATCGGCGCCGCTGCGCCGAATGAACAGATCGTAAGCCTGACCTGGCGCAGACTGGGCGGCGTAAACAATCTGGCGGCCATCCGCCGAGACGGCCGGCATGCGTTCCTGTCCCGGTGCCACGGTGAGCGGTACCGCCTGCGACAGGGGCGCCGGCAAGGCCTGAGGGCGTTCTACGGGCACCTGGCGGCTCATGACCAGATAGGTCAGTACAACCCCGGTCAACAAGCCCCCAAGCCCCCACAGAACCGGCAGGGAGGGCGCGCTCTTGAGCGCGTAGATCGCTTCGGGACCCGGCGGTGCGGTCAGCTCCGGCGTGACGAGAAGTCGGTAACCGACCCGCGGGATGGTTTCGATGACGCGACTGTCTCGAGGGTCGTCGTCGAGCGCCCGCCGCAGTTCGGTGATGGCGTGCGACAACACGTCGTCGGTGGGAAACGCCTCGCGCCACACCTCTTCGAGCAGCGTATCGCGGCGCACCGCCCGACCGGCATGTGTTGCCAAAACCCGCAGCACTCCGGTCGCTTTTGGCGTAAGACGAATTTCCCGATTTAGGTGAGAGATCAGCTGCGTAGCGAGATCAATCCGGTATTCGCCTAAAGAGAAGCGGTCCGGGAGCCCCGCATCGGTAATCGGATGAAGCTCAGCTACCACCGTTTACCTCATTGAATTTTATTGATTTTTTGGAAAACCTCATAACTTCTGCAGATCAATCTCACGACGTTTCCGTGAGTCTCACGTCAACTTCGGGCCGAAAATTTCTGAATAAACTAAATTTGACGTTACTACGTCGAATGTCATACGTAAAGTTTCGTTTTTCGCGTTAGAGTGTGACAGAAGTGAGCAATCAGGAGGCCATAAAGATGACAGGAACCACCGCGGCAGCACGCCAGTTAAGACCCGACATTATTCGCCGATTGAACCGCGCCCGACAGTTTATTGAGGATAACTACGACCGCCACATCAGTCTCGACGACATGGCTGCGGCGGCGTTTATGTCCAGCGCCCACTTTCTGCGGCAGTTCAAGCAGCAGTTCGACATCACGCCTTATCAGTATCTGACCGAGTGCCGTCTGCAGTCGGCGCAGGAGCTGCTGCTCAACACGGAAATTGCCATCACGGACATCGTGTTTGCCAGCGGCTTTGGCAATCGAAGCGCGTTTTCGCGGCTCTTTAAGGAGCGCTGCGGCGTATCGCCCCTGGAGTTTCGCCGCCACTACCCGAGGGCCTAAGTACCCGGGCTAGGCAGGCGCGCGGTCGCAGCGCGCCCTCGCGTCCCTCGTGATGCCTCATCGCGGTCGTCAGGTGATGAACCTGGCGACCGCCGCTGTTCTTACCCCAGGGCCTGGAGCAGATCCTTTCTTAGATCTTCCACGTCTTCGATTCCCACCGATAGGCGGATCAGACTGTCGGTCATACCCAACGCCTCGCGGCGCTCTACGGGAACAGACGCGTGCGTCATGATGGCGGGGTGGTTGATCAGACTCTCAACACCGCCAAGCGACTCGGCGAGCGCGAAGTAACGACAGCGCTCCATCATCCGGGCCGCAGCGTCCCTCCCCCCGCGAATCTCGAACGACACGATACCGCCAAAGCCCGTCATCTGAGCCTTGGCCAGGGCGTGCTGAGGATGATCCTCGAGGCCGGGGTAGATCACCCGTTCAACCTGGGGATGTCCCGTCAGAAACTGCGCGAGCTCGCCGGCGTTCTCACAGTGACGCTCCATTCGCAGGTGCAGTGTCTTGAGGCCCCGCAGCGCCAGGAAAGCGTCGAACGGCCCCGCCACGGCGCCTGCGGAGTTTTGCAGGAACGCCATCTGCTCAGCCAGCTCTTGGCTCGCCACCACGGCCATGCCTCCGATCATATCGGAATGGCCGTTGAGGTACTTGGTGGCCGAGTGCATCACAATGTCAGCCCCGAGGTCCAAGGGCTTTTGCAGCATCGGCGTGGCAAAGGTGTTGTCCGCCACCAGCAGCAAGCCATGCTGCCGGCAAAACTCAGACACCATCGTCAGATCGGTAACGTTCAGCATCGGGTTACTGGGCGTCTCCACCCAAACCATGCGGGTCTCCGGGCGCCGAGCGGCTTCGAGCGCCTGAACGTCGGGCATCGCAATAAAGTCGAAATCGAGGTTGGCACTGCGTTTGCGAACCCGTTCGAACAGCCTGAACGTGCCGCCGTACAGGTCGTCTAACGCGATGATGTGGCTGCCGGCGTCAAGCAGCTCCAAGATGGTGCTCGTTGCCGCCATGCCCGAGGCAAAGGCAAAGCCGGCTTCCCCACCCTCCAGGGCAGCCACGCATCGTTCGTAGGCAAAGCGGGTGGGGTTTTGCGTTCGCGAGTACTCAAACCCGGTGTGCATCCCGGGACTTTCCTGGACGTAGGTGGACGTCGCGTAAATCGGCGGCATGATCGCCCCGGTGGTGGGGTCCGGCGCCTGGCCACCATGAATGGCCAGCGTTCCGATACCGGCGTTTTGGTCAGTTTCCTGGCCGTGGTTTTTGTCTTCGCTGCTGCTCATCCCCGGTCGGTGCTCCGTCGTAGATAGTTCAAAAGGTCGATCCGGGTGATCAGACCGAGAAACCGGTCATCTTCTCGCACAATCGCCACCTTGCCAGCATCAAAGATCGGCAGCAGCGACCGAAGGTCAGCGTCCACCGGCACAAAATCCAGGTCCGACGTCATCGCGGAGCTCACCGGATCTGAGAATCGCTCCTCATGATCGTAGACGGCGAGCAGGACGTCGGATTCATCGATGATGCCAACCAGCTCCTCGTCGTCCATCACCGGCAGCTGGGACACGTCATACAGCTTCATCCGGGCGTACGCGGACGTCAGCGGCTCCGCCGGCCCGACGGTCACCGTGTCGTGCTTCCAGTAGGGGCGCATGATCAAGTCCCGGAGGTTGCCGTGCTGCTTGCGCTCCAAAAACCCGTTGTCGAGCATCCAGTAGTCGTTGTACATCTTGGACAGGTACTTGTTGCCCGTGTCGCAGACAAATGCCACCACCCGCTTTGGCTCAGTCTGCTCCTGGCAGTACTTCTGCGCTGCAGCGATGATCGTTCCGGTCGAGGATCCGCCGAGGACCCCCTCCCTGAGCAGCAGCTCACGGCCGGCGGCGAAGCTCTCAGCGTCAGTGATGGCGTAAGCCTTGGCAACGCGCGAAAAGTCGCTGATCACCGGCAGAAAGTCTTCGCCGATCCCCTCCACCATCCAGCTGGCGCTTTTCTCGCTGATCGTTCCCTCGTTGACGTATTCGGTGAGTATCGATCCGACCGGATCGGCAATGACGAGGTCCAGCTTCGGCGCCACCTCGCTGAAATACTGCGACAGGCCGGTCATGGTTCCGCTCGAACCCACCCCGAAGACAATCGCATCAACGTTGTGGTCCATCTGCTCCCAGATTTCCGGACCGGTGGTCAGGCGGTGCGCTTCGGGGTTGCTCGGATTGCCAAACTGGTTGATAAAAAAGGCATCTGGCGTCTCGCTGGCGATCTGCTGAGCGAGGTCCTGATAATACTGCGGATGGCCTTTGGCGACGTCTGAGCGGGTCAGGATGACCTCCGCGCCCATGGCCTTCAGATTAAAAATCTTTTCCCGACTCATTTTGTCGGGCACCACAAGGATCAGCGGATATCCTTTTTGGGCGGCGGCCAGCGCCAGTCCGAGCCCGGTATTGCCCGCGGTCCCCTCGACGAGCGTCGCGCCGGGCTTGAGCTCACCCGACTTCTCGGCGGCCTCAATCATGTGGCGCCCGATCCGGTCTTTGATCGAACCGCCGGGATTCAGCGCCTCCAGCTTCAAATACAGCTCGCATTGCCCCACGTCCAAATGATTGGCGCGAACCATCGGGGTGCGGCCGACCATCTCCAGCACATTGTCGAATACTTGCATGATAGGGCGGATGTCCTGTGTTCGGAACGAATGCAGGTTTTGGGCGCGGCGCCCAGCGGCCTGCCCGGGGCGCAATCTTAGCGCTTTCCGGACAGCCTTAGACAGTGTCGGTTCTACGGGCGGCGAGTGATCCGCTGCCGCGCCGGGAGAAACGCTTTCCGTTTTACCGGCGCGGGCGGTGGCTGGCCGCGGCAGCGATTCCCGGCAACGCGGGATCGATCGCCGTCAGATCGGGGGCGTTAGTGCTGCGAGTCGAGCAGCCTGGCCATCTGATCTTTGGCCCAGAGTTTTTCTTTTTTCAGCTGCACCAGCGCCAGGTCTTCCATCGGGTTGAGACCGGTTTCGGCGGCATGGACCTTTTTGTCCAGCTCTTGGTGTTTGTTGTACAGGCGACGAAATTCGATATTTTGATTGAGTAGGTTTTCGACATCTTCCTGCCGGTTACTGAACATAGAAATCCTCCCTCGGATTGATCAAGGTCATGCGTGGTGGACTGGAATAAAGGTGAAAAGGTGTATTACGGCTAGCGGCCACAAGGCCAACAGACTGATCGACGGTAGTTACAGGCTGCACTGACACTCCGCGTCAGCGGTTTGGTGGGTGATTTGGCTTGGAACTGTTCTTTGCATCCAGATAATGTGCCCCGGGCGTCCGGCTCTTGCGGCCGTCTTCACCGTTCCTTGACGATAGCGTAAATCGTGCAGGCCGGCAACGGCGCCGAGCGTCATGCCCGGTTGACAGTGGTGGTGCTACTCCGCCGGGGGATTCAGGATGATGATCTCAACCCGTCGGTTTTGGCGTCGACCGCTTTCGCTGTTGTTTTCCGCCACCGGAAACTCTTCGCCCAGACCGACAGCCTGCATGTTTTCACCGGCCAGCCCGCGCTCCACCAGGGCCGCGCGAACGGCATCGGCTCGCGCCTGCGACAGCCTCAGGTTGAAGTCATCGCTGCCCACGCTGTCCGTGTGCCCTTCGATACTGACCGTACGGTCCGGGTATTGCTGCAGGAAGCCTACTAGCCGATCCAGATTAGCCAGGGAAGCCGGTTTCAGGCTGGATTCGGCGTTTTCAAACAGCACGTCGCCCAGCGTAAACATCAGTCCACGGCTGGTTTCCCGAGCCTGCAGGTTATTCAGCTGGCGGCGAAGGGATTCGGCGGCGGCGGAAGCAACCTCCGCTTCCTGCCGCGCAAGATCCGCTTCCCGCGCCTGAGACTGGGCCAACGCTCTGGCCTGCTCCGCCTCTCGGCGCGCCAGATCGGCGCTGCGCTCGACCTCAGCCGAATACTCCCGGGCTTGCTGCACCTCCTCGCGCGCTCGTCGAGCCTCCTCGTCGCGCGCAAGGTTTTCCAGCCGCAGCCGCTCGGCTTCAGCCCGGGCGCGCTCCGCCTCCCGCAGCGAAGCCTGCAGCAGAATGCGGTCGCGGTCGCGCTCCAGCTGAGCGAGCTCATCTTCAGCGCTGACGGTGCTGGACACCGCGCGAGCAATGTCCATGCGCCGCTCCGCGAGGTAGGCAAGGTGAGCCCGCTCCCCCGCGTTGGTAGTCGAGGCCAGGCGGTTCATCAGGCTGCTGACCGACTGCAGCTCAAGCGCCGCCTGTCGTGAAATCTTGGCGTCGGACCGCAGCGCCTGATAATCGGCCTGAAGCTTCTCCAGATTGAGGTCCTTGCGGGGCGCTGACCCACAGGCCGTTAGCAGCGCCAATACCCACAGCAGCGTCAGCGAAGGCGTTGCAAAACGGCGGTCTAGGGCCATCATCATCGCCGCCCCCCGTCACCGAGCTCCTGGATCAGCGCAGCGTTGGACTCGCGGGCCTGGCGTGCCTTGTCGCGAGCCTTGGCGGCGATGGTCTTGGCCATAGCCAGCTCGCTGTTGACGCTGGACTGGGCGGCCAGCTGCCGCGCCAGCGGATAGTCCCGGCTGTCGGCCGCGACGCGAGCCTCGCCAAGCTTTTCCCGCGCATATTTCAGCTCGAGAGGCGCATGTTCGAGTGCGCCCGCCCCAGCCGCATCCAGGGCCAGCTGATCAGCTGCGTCCAAAAAATCGAGCGAAGGCGGTGTTGAGGCACAGGCACCGGCCAGCACAACCACAACGGCTAGCTGCAGTCTCATGAAGGATCGTAGGGTCGGCACGGCGCTCATGGGCGAATTGTTAAAGAAATGTCGGACAGCGCCGTAGTGTGTGAACTAAGTCCGCCCTTTGCAAGCCTTGTGGTGATAGTGAGCCGCGTTTGCCCCGCCGTGAGTTAGGCCCGTAGCGGGGAAAACAGGCATAGAAAACGAGCCACGATAGGCTCGCCGCGGCAAAAAAGGCTATGATTGGCGGGCAGCGCGCCGAGGTTGGGGCGCAGCTGCGTTGACTGCTTGCTTAAGGACGAATCGGGCCGAAGTATGGGGGCTTAAATATGGATATTGGTTATTTCCTCAAGCTGATGAAAGAGAAAAACGCGTCGGACATGTTCCTGTCCACCGGCGCGCCGGTCAGCATCAAAGTGGAAGGCCGGATCTTTCCACTGGGGAAAGCGGGACTGCCGCCCGCGATGGTGAAGAAAATTGCCTACTCGCTGATGGACGAAGGTGACGTTCCGGAATTCGAACAGGAGCTGGAGCTGAACCTGGCCATCTCGGTCAAAGATGCCGGCCGATTCCGGGTCAACGTCTTTAAACAGCGAGGCGAGGTCGGCATGGTCATCCGCGCGATCAAGGGAGAAATCCCGCAGATCGAGGAACTGCATCTGCCGCCGCTGCTGCACGAGATGGTCATGGAGCCTCGTGGCCTGATTCTCGTTGTCGGAGCCACGGGTTCAGGTAAGTCCACTACGCTGGCGTCGATGATCGACTACCGCAACAGCAACTCCAGTGGCCACATCCTCACGATCGAAGACCCCATCGAATTTCTTCATCGGCACAAGAAGTCGATCGTCAATCAGCGTGAGATCGGTATCGATACACACAAGTACAGCGCCGCGCTGCGCTCGGCTTTGCGTGAGGCCCCCGACGTGCTGCTGATCGGCGAGATTCGCGACACCGAGACGATGGAAGCGGCGCTCACCTTCGCGGAGACCGGACACCTCGTCCTGGCGACGCTGCACTCCAACAACGCTGACCAGACCATGGACCGCGTGCTGAACTTCTTTCCCGAAACGCTGCACAAGCAGGTGCTGCAAAACCTGTCGCTCAACCTGCGGGGCATCATTTCCCAGCGGCTGGTGATGACCAAAGAGGGTAAGCGCCGGGCTGCGGTGGAGATTTTGGTCAACACGCCGATGATTCGAGACATGATCCGCCGCGGCGAGATCGCCGATCTCAAGGAAGCGATGGAAAAATCCCTGGACGCCGGCATGCAGACCTTCGACCAGGCGCTATACGAGCTCTACAACCAGGGCGTTATCGAGCTCGACGAGGCGCTGCAGAAAGCCGACTCCCGCGACGGCCTCCAGCTCAAGGTGAAATTCAACGAAGGTGGACAGGCGCCCGAGGCAACTTTCTCCGACGATCTCTACGATCCGTCAAGCTTTTGAATAAAAAATAAAGGACGCTAGCGTGCAAACCACATACCTGACGGAACAAGATCTCAACCTGCTGAAGGATCGCGGCAGCATCGTCACCTACACGCCGCAGCAGGTCATTCTGCAGCAGGACACCACGCCGGATCGCATTTATTACCTCCTGGACGGCAACGTCAAAGTGGACTTCTCCCGCGTTTACGGGACCGACGTGCTGGCCTACGTCGGGCCAGGCGAGTTTATCGGCGAGGTCTCCTTCCTGGACCAGGGTGAGTCCAGTGCATCGGTCACGGCGGTTCAGGCCGTGGAGATGCTGGAACTGTCTCGCGGTGACCTCGAGGAGCTGCTGGAAGCTGACCCATCGCTGGCTGCGCGTTTTTTCCACACGCTGGCCACCACGCTGGCCCGGCGCATCAGGGCCAGCAACTCGCAATAACCTCTTCGCCTCGACGTGGCGCGCCAGCGAGGAATCTCTGAGCTTCTGGCTGACGCAGCCGGTGATGACCCAGCCGGCTACAGCCGCCGGCGCTGGCTGACCGACACCATCCTGCTGGCCTCGGCCGCCGGCGGATCCCGGGCGCTGGGACTGCTGCCCGCCGGTCTGCTGCCAGCCGCTGTCGCTCAAGCCAGCAGCGGCGCGCTGCTCGCCAGCCACCCCGAACTCGAAATTCTCAACGATCGCCCGATCAACGCCCAGACGCCGGCGCACTTGCTGGACGACAGCGTGACGCCCGCAGCACGCATGTTTGTCCGCAACAACGGCATTCCGCCGGAAGACGTCGATCCGGCAACCTGGCAGCTGACGATCGGCGGTGAGGCGGTCGAGCGCCCGACAACATTCTCGATTGCTGAACTCCAACAGCGGTTCCAGACACACACCTACCAGCTTCAGATCGAGTGTGGCGGCAACGGCCGGGCCGAATTTCGGCCGCCGGCACCCGGTAATCAGTGGACAACCGGCGCGGTCTCCTGCGCACGCTGGACCGGCGTCCGCGTTCGCGATGTGTTGGAACACTGCGGCATCAGCCCCTCGGCCGTCTATATCGGCTATCGCGGCGCCGATCGACATCTGTCCGGTGACCCGAAGAAAGCACCAATCTCCCGCGGTGTTCCGATGAGCAAAGCGCTGGAGGATGAGTCGCTGATCGCCTGGGCGATGAACGGGGAGCCGATCCCGCCACTCCACGGCGCGCCGCTCAGGCTCGTGCTCGGTGGCTGGCCCGGTTCGGTCAGCGGCAAATGGCTCACGGGCATCGACATCCGCGACCGCGTGCACGACGGCGCAAAAATGACCGGGACCGCTTACCGGGTCCCGTGCCGGCCGGTTGCACCCGGTACGGTCGTCCCGGACGAGGCGCTTTGCATCATCGAGTCGATGCCCGTGAAGTCGCTGATCACCGCCCCGGCCAGCGGCGTCACGGTCGCGACGTCAGAGGCATTGACGGTCCGCGGCCATGCCTGGGCCGGCGACCGGGCGGTTGCAGAGGTTGCTGTCAGCACCAATTTTGGCGCCACCTGGACGGCGGCCAAGCTCGCGCCGCCGCCAAACCGCCTGGCGTGGCAGCGCTTTGAGGCCAGCGTACGTCTGCCGACCGCCGGCTATTACGAGGTGTGGGCGCGCGCGACGGACACCTCCGCGGTCAGCCAGCCTATGCTGGTGCCGGGCTGGAACCCGAAAGGTTATCTCAACAACGCCTGTCATCGAATTGCGGTGCAGGCCGTTTAGCGTTGGTGGTTTTGAAACTTACCCGCTGGATGTCCCGCGCGCTGCTCAGCGGGATGCTGCTGGTGGGGCCCGTTCTCGTCGCGCAAGCGGAGACGCCCGTCGATCCTGACACCGGCCTTAAGGTTGCGCCCGGCTGGCAGCTCGTGCGCGCGCACTGCAGCGGATGCCATTCGCTGAAGCTGGTCACCGGCCAGCGGGGCAGCCGCGCGAGGTGGCTCAGCACCATCCGCTGGATGCAGCAGAAGCAAAACCTGTGGCCGATACCCGAGGATCAGGAAAGCCAGATTCTGGACTACCTGGCCGCCGAGTACGCTCCCGGGCAGTGGGGGCGCCGACCGCCGTTGCCAGCCTCGCTGCTGCCAACCGCACCGACGCCAAAGCGCTGACGCCGTCAGCCGCCCTGCGGCTCCCCGTCCTGGTATTTACGCAGGAGCTTGGTAGCTTCCTGCGTCAGGTAGTGATCTTCGCCGTGAAGCGCTGTGCGCAGTGCCACCGCCTGCGCAGCGGCGCTGCTCGCGGCCTCCAGCTCCTGGCGATCGGCGTGAACCAGCGCAACGTGCAGATGAACCTGGGCGGCCACTTCACCAACTTCCCGATGATCGATGGCTCCAAGGTCAGCCAGCAAGGCTTGGCTGTCCTCAAATGCCTGCTCAAGATCCCCTCTCGCGTGGCGAATCCGGGCGACGGTGAGACGTAGCCGCAACCGCGTATCGCTGGAAGGCGGCTGACTGGCGTTGACCGTTTCCGCTTCGCGAACCGCCGCCTCGGCCTCGTCGAGGCGATCTGCCCTGAGATTAACCAGCGCGAGATTGCCGAGCGCCCGGCCCAGGCTCGGATGTTCGGGTCCGAGGATGTCACGCCGCAGAGCGATCGATCTTTCCATCAGCGGCAGCGCCTCGTCGATCTCTTTCCGCTCGTATTTCAGGGTCGCCAGATTGTTGTAGCTGTACATCAGATTTGCGTCTGGTGAGCCCGGCCGCGACTCCTTCAGGCGGATGTCTTCAAGGTAGTAGGCTTCCGCCTGCTCGAGGTCCCCGAGCTGGTGGGTCGTCACGGCGAGATTGCCCACCACCATCGCCGGATCGTATTTGGGCGTCGAGGGATCCACCTCGTCGAGAATCGCCTGAGCCCGGTGCAGCGCCTCAGCGCTGGCGGCGTTTTCCTCGTACCAGCCCAGTACAACGCCGTAGTCGTTGAGCACGCTGGCCTGCAGCAGCTTGGGGGTGTCCGGCCCGAAGCCGCTGATCGCCAGGTCATACCAGCGCCTGGCCTCCGGCAGCTGGTCCTTTTCATGGGCCAGCCAGCCCAGGTTGGACTGGTTGAGTATGGTTGAGGGATGCCCAAGACCGTGCGCGGCCAGGTTCTTCTCGTAGGCCTCCGTCAGCTGCGGCTCAGCCAGGTCCAGCTTGCCCAGATTCACCAGCGTCCAGCCGAGCGTCCGGCGCACCGCCGCCTCAACCTCCGGGTGGTCGACAAAACGATCACCCACCTGGTCGCCGGCGGTTTCCAGCACGTCCCTCACGGTGGGTGCCTGGGGCGCCTCAAAGGGGTCTCCCTGGGAAATCAGGTCGAGCAGAAACTCGCTGACGGCCTCCGCCTTGGCCGCTTCGCTCCGCGCATCGGCAGCAGCCGCACTGGCCTTTCGGGCCTGACCAAACGCCAACAGCAGCCCCACGCCAAGTGCCGCCACGACCGCCCCGGTTGCGGCCAGAAGTCCGCGGTTACGAAGCAGAAACTTGCCCAGCCGATAGCGCCGGCTATTGCGTCGGGCCCGCACCGGCAGGCCTGAGAGAAAGCGCTCGATGTCCGCCGCCATCTCGAAGCTCGACCCGTATCGCAGCGCCGGTTCCTTGCGGAGCGCTTTCATGATGATGGCATCCAGATCCCCGCGCAGGTCCGCAGGACCGTGCTTGATGTGGGTCGGGGCCGATTGGCGCAGGCTGCTGCTCGGCAGCGTCGGCTCATCCTCGCAGATGATCCGCTCCGCCTCGGCGGGCGTGAGCTGAGACACCTCGTACGCTGCACTGCCTCCGAGCAGCTGATAGAGCAGCAGGCCGAGCGAATAGATATCACTCGCCAGCGTCACCGGCTCGCCACGCACCTGTTCGGGGCTGGCATAGTCGGGCGTCATGGCAGAGGCACCGGTCATGGTATAAGCCCCGGCGCCTGGTGCGTCGGTGTCCAGGACCTTGGCAATACCAAAGTCCAGGAGCTTCACCTCGCCCGCATCGGTCACCATGACGTTAGACGGCTTCAGGTCACGATGGACCACCAGATTGGCATGCACCGCACCCATGGCGTCGAGCAGGTGCATAAACAGATCGAGCCGCTGTCGGAGAGACAGCCGGCGCTTTCGAACATAATCGTTGAGCGGTTCGCCCTCGATGAACTCCATCACGAGATAGGGCAGCCCGTCGCTGGTGCTGCCACCGTCGAGAATACCGGCGACGTTATCGTGCTGAATGTTGGCAAGCACCTGGCGCTCCACCTGAAACCGGGCGAGCAGCTGTTCCCGGATCAACTGGGGCGCCTGAAAGAGCTGGCCGCGGATCACCTTCAACGCCGCACGCTGCTGGAAGTCGCCGTCCTCCCGATGAACGCGGTATACCGATCCCATACCCCCTTCAGCCAGCAGCTCATCCACGCGCCAGGAACCCAGCTTCTGCCCGACGAGATCGGCACCACTTGTGATGCCGTGATCCAGAAAGCTGTGCTCACCCCCGTCAGCGTTCACCAGGCGATCGACGGCAGCCGCCAGCTCAGGCTGCCCCAGCGTTTTCTGTGACAGCCAGGCGCGACGGTTGGCGGTAGGTTGTTCTAGCGAGAGTTCAAAGAGGGCCAGCGCGGCCTGCGACACCGAACCGGCTTTGTCAGCCACTCGGAGCCTCCTGCAGGCGGTCGATCAGCCACGCGCGCGCGGCGCGCCAGCGTCTTTTGACCGTTGCCGGAGAGATGTCCATGGCCAGCGCGGTGTCGTCGACGTTTAGTCCGGCAAAGAACCGCAGCTCAACGACCCGGGATAGCTCTTCGTCCACCTCACTCAATTCGCTGAGTGCCGCATCGAGGCTAAGAATCTCAACGTCTTCAAACTGGGTGAGCGCTGCCCCGCCGGTCAGGGTGATCCGGCGACCCCAGTCGCGTTTGGCGGCGTTTCGGCGGCGCGCCTGGTCGACCAGAATCTGTCGCATGACGCGACCCGCCAGACCGAGAAAATGATTGCGGCCCTGCCAATCGATACTGTGGACGTCTACCAGGCGGAGGAAAGCTTCGTTGACCAGAGCGGTAGGTTGGAGCGAGACGGCGGCCTGTTCTCCGGCCAAGGCTCGCGATGCCACGGCACGCAGGTCCGTGTAGAGCACGTTCATGAGCGCGTTTCGGGCGGGCTCGTCGCCGGCCCTCCAGGCTTTCAGCAAATTAGTGACTTCCGCCTGAGACACGAAAAACCGCCGTTTTAGCAACGTGGGAGTATAACCGTCCCTCACGGCTCGCGTCGCGCCAGCAACAAAATTTTGCATGCCACGCTAAGGGGTTGGGGATGTTGCCTCCACAAAAAAAGCCGCGCTGGGCGCGGCTTTTTTGGAAACTTTTGATCTGGCCTGATACTTGGCCTGATTTTTGGCCTAATACTTGTGCCGACAGCGTGGAAGCCACTGGTTTTCGCACAGCGATCGGAGCTCGCGCTTGTGCCGCGTCGTCGCCGCGTATCGGCCTTTGCGCTTAGAAACGTCCTCGAGGACCGTAATGCAATCGTCGCGCAAGGCCGGCTTGTCGTCGTCGCCTTCGGGCAT
>JBCDKA010000011.1:0-50475 GCA_038747195.1 Pseudomonadota bacterium | reverse complement strand
CGGTCAGGACGGGAACGTCGAGCTCCCCCTTGACCTTTTCCAGGATCTGAAGACCCGTCTCGATGCCCAGCCCGCGAAAGCTTTTGAGGCTCGATCGGTTGGCTTTATCGAAGGAGGACTTATAGATCAGCGGGACGTCGAGACCCTCACAGATTTCCTTCAGCTCACCTGCCGTGTCCAGCGCCAGCTGCTCGGACTCGATGACACAGGGTCCGGCGATCAGGAAAAACGGCGAGGCGTTCCCCGCCTCAAAACCACATAGCTTCACGAGTTGACGGCCGCGTCGCGGCTGGCGGTTTTGTACTCCCGGGCAGCGCGGATAAAGCGCGAAAACAGCGGATGGCCGTCGCGCGGTGTGGACGTGAACTCCGGGTGGAACTGGACCGCCACAAACCACGGATGGTTCGGCAGCTCAACGATTTCCACCAGATTCTGGTCGGTGGAAAATCCGACCAGCGCCAGGCCGCGCTGCGTCAGCAGATCCCGATAAAAGTTATTGAATTCATAGCGATGGCGGTGACGTTCCGAAATCACCTCAGCGCCGTACACGTCGGCGATCAGCGACCCCGGCTCGAGATGACAATCCTGCGCACCCAGGCGCATCGTGCCGCCCATGTCGCTGTTTTCGTCGCGCTGCTCGACCTCGCCGTTCGGGCCGCGCCACTCGGTGATCAGACCGATCACCGGATGTGGGCTCTCCGGGTCCATCTCGGTGCTGTTGGCGCCCTCCAGGCCGCAGACCTCGCGGGCGAAGTCCACCACGGCCACCTGAAGACCCAGGCAGATGCCGAGATACGGAATCCCGTTTTCCCGCGCATAGCGCGCGGCAGCCACCTTGCCTTCAAAACCCCGCTCACCAAAACCTCCGGGGACCAAGATCGCGTCCGCGCCTTCCAGGCAGCTTGGGCCTTCAACCAGCACGCGCGCTGAGTCGACGCGCTGGATATTCACCTTGATGCCCTGGTGCAGACCGCCGTGGTCCAGCGCCTCGGTCAGCGACTTGTAGGCATCGGAGTGCTCCATGTACTTACCGACCATGGCCACGGTGACGTCGGACTTGGGCCGCTTGTTGGCGTCCGCCACCGCCTGCCACTTAGAGAGATCCGCATCCCGCGCCTCCAGGCCGAGCCGCTCGATGACAATCTCATCCAGCTCCTGCGTGCGGAACCACAGCGGCAGCTCGTAGATGTTGGGTACGTCCACCGCGGAGATGACCGCCCTCTCCTGCACGTTGGTAAAGAGCGCAATCTTGCGCCGATCCTCTTCGGACAGCGACTGCTCGCTGCGGCATAGGAGGATGTCGGGCTGAATACCGATCGACCGGAGCTCCTTGACCGAGTGCTGCGTGGGCTTTGTTTTGATCTCGCCGGCGGCCTTGATGAACGGCACCAGCGTCAGGTGCATAAACAGCGCCTGTCGGGGGCCTAGCTCCACGCCGAGCTGGCGGATCGCCTCGAGAAACGGCAGCGACTCGATGTCACCGACGGTGCCGCCAATCTCGATCATCGCGACGTCGAAGCCTTCAGACGCACGCCGGATGCAGGCCTTGATCTCGTCGGTGATGTGGGGGATGACCTGCACGGTGCCGCCCAGATAATCGCCCCGCCGCTCCTTGCGGATCACGTTTTCGTAAATCTGCCCCGTGGTGTAGTTGTTGTCGCGGCTCATGCGGGTGCGGACAAACCGCTCGTAGTGCCCGAGGTCCAGGTCGGTCTCCGCGCCGTCCTCCGTCACGTAAACCTCGCCGTGCTGGTACGGGCTCATGGTGCCCGGGTCGACGTTGATGTAGGGATCGAGCTTCATCAGCGTCACCTTGAGGCCACGGGCCTCAAGAATCGCCGCCAGCGAGGCGGCGGTAATGCCTTTACCCAGCGACGAAACCACGCCGCCGGTCACAAAAATCAGCGCGGCCATGCAGCACTCCAGGGGTTGTTGACCCGATGCGCGCACGGACGCCACAGGTGGGGGTGAGAGAGACGAAATCCGTTAGGCATAACGGGCGGGTATTGTAGCCGATTCCCGGCGATGCCCCAACGGCTGTTTGCAATCTGGCTGAGGTATCCGGGAGATTTCGGCCGGCCGAGGCTTCGCTGGCGGACGAACGCGGGACGGCGGCGGTCCGGCAGGGCCTGAGCTCTACGATCGGCGCGCCGGCCGCCGGTAGCGATTTGCTAACACCCCCAGATCTAGGTCTGATTACGGGGTATTTCGCTACATCTTGTGTTTTTTGCACGATTGTTGCATTGCCCCTGGAAAAGCGCCAATATCGTTCGACTAACCACCTGACGCCGTTTTCGGCCGCTTTTCCATGAGTCGCTACACCGCTGAAGATATTGAGATCCTGTCCGGACTGGAGCCGGTGCAGCGCCGCCCCGGCATGTACACCGACACCACGCGGCCCAACCATCTGGCGCAGGAGGTCATCGACAACAGCGTCGACGAGGCGGTGGCCGGCCACGCCAAGCTGGTGGACGTGACGGTCTATAAAGATGGGTCAGTGGAGGTGTCGGACGACGGGCGCGGCATGCCGGTGGACCTGCACCCGGAGGAAGGCATTCCGGGGGTTGAGGTGATCCTGACCAAGCTGCACGCCGGCGGCAAGTTCTCCAATAAAAACTACCAATTTTCTGGCGGTCTGCACGGCGTCGGCGTGTCGGTGGTGAACGCCCTGTCCTCGAAGCTGGATGTGTGGATCAAGCGCGACGCCACCGAACACCACATCGCCTTTGCGAACGGCGAAAAGACCAGCGACCTCAAAGAGGTGGGCACGGTCGGCCAGCGCAACACCGGCACGCGGGTACGCTTCTGGCCGGACGCGAGCTATTTCGACAGCGCGCGCATCTCGCTCACCAAGCTGCGCCACGTGCTGCGCGCCAAGGCGGTGCTGTGCCCCGGCCTGACCGTCCGGCTGAAGGACGAAAAAACCGGCGACAAGGACGAGTGGTACTACGAGGACGGCCTGTTTGACTACCTGAGCGGTGAGCTCGAGGGTTTCGCCACGCTGCCCGAGCAGGCCATTGTCGGCGCCAAGGACACCGAGACGGAGGCGGTTGAGTGGGCGCTGTGCTGGGTGCCCGAGGGTGAGCTGGTGCAGGAAAGCTACGTCAACCTGATCCCGACGGGCCAGGGCGGCACTCACGTCAACGGGCTGCGCACCGGTTTGACCGAAGCGCTGCGCGAGTTCTGCGACATCCACAACCTCCTGCCCCGCGGCATCAAGCTGGCGCCGGAAGATGCCTGGGAACGCATCAGCTACATCCTGTCGATCAAGCTGGAGGACCCGCAGTTTTCCGGCCAGACCAAAGAGCGACTGTCCACGCGCGAGGCCGCGGGGCTGGTCACCGGCATCATCAAAGACGCCTTTAGCCTCTGGCTGCACAACAACGTGGCCGACGGCGAGGCCATCGCCCAGCTCGCGATCGCCAACGCGCAGAAGCGCCTCAAGGCCGCCAAGAAGGTGGTGCGTAAAAAGATCACCGCCGGCCCGGCGCTTCCGGGCAAGCTGGCGGACTGCACGTCGCAGGAAACGTCGCGTACCGAACTCTTTCTGGTGGAGGGTGACTCCGCCGGCGGCTCAGCCAAGCAGGCCCGCAACCGCGAATTCCAGGCGATCCTGCCGCTGCGCGGCAAAATCCTGAACACCTGGGAGGTGGAGTCAGGCTCGGTGCTGGGCTCTCAGGAAGTGCACGACCTGTCGGTGGCGATCGGCGTCGACCCGGGGACCGATGATCTGGACGGCCTGCGTTACGGCAAGGTCATCGTGCTAGCGGACGCCGATAGCGACGGCCTGCACATCGCCACCTTGCTCTGCGCGCTGTTTCTGCGCCACTTTGAGCCGCTGGTCCGGGAGGGCCACGTGTTTGTGGCCATGCCGCCGCTGTTTCGCATCGACGTCGGTAAAGAGAAGTATTACGCGCTCGACGAGGCCGAGCGAGACCACCTGACGGAAAAGCTCCAGCGCGAGAAGCGCAACGTCAAAATCTCCGTGACCCGCTTCAAGGGCCTCGGGGAAATGAGCCCCGCCCAGCTCAAGGAGAGCGCGATCGAGCCGGACACCCGCCGGCTGGTGCAGCTCACCGTCACGCCCGGAGATAAGACTCGGCCGCTGATGGACATGCTGCTGGCGAAGAAGCGCGCGGGCGACCGCAAGGCCTGGCTCGAAAAGAAAGGTGACCTCGCCGAAGTCTGATTCGGCGGTCCGCTAAAGGTAAGAACCATGACGCAAACGATTGAAGCGCCACCCGGCGGCTTTGAACAGCTGTCGCTGCGGGAGTACGCCGAGAAGGCTTATCTCGACTATTCGATGTACGTCGTGCTCGACCGGGCGCTGCCGAGCATCGCTGACGGCCTCAAGCCGGTGCAGCGGCGCATCGTCTACGCCATGTCGGAGCTCGGCCTGTCCGCCAGCTCCAAGCACAAAAAATCGGCCCGCACCGTGGGTGACGTGATCGGCAAGTTCCACCCGCACGGCGACAGCGCGTGCTACGAAGCCATGGTCCTGATGGCTCAGCCGTTTTCCTACCGCTATCCGCTGGTGGACGGCCAGGGCAACTTCGGCTCGGTGGACGACCCCAAGTCGTTTGCCGCGATGCGCTACACCGAATCGCGCCTGTCGGCCTACGCCAAGGTGCTGCTCAGCGAGCTGGGCCAGGGCACGGTGGACTGGCAGCCCAACTACGACGGTACCCAGACCGAACCGACCCTGCTGCCGGCCCGGCTGCCTAACGTGCTGCTCAACGGCGCCTCCGGCATTGCGGTGGGTATGGCCACGGACGTACCGCCGCATAATATGAAAGAGGTGGCCTCCGCCTGCATCCGGCTGCTGGCCAACAGCCGCACGCCGGTCGCCGAGCTGTGTGAACACATTAAAGGACCCGACTTTCCCACCGGCGCGGAAATCATCACGCCGCCGGAGGATATCCGCGCGATGTATGAAACCGGCCACGGTTCAATCAAACTGCGCGCCGTGTGGAAACGCGAGGAAGGCAACATCGTCATCACCGCGCTGCCCCACCAGGTTTCGCCCAACAAGATTCAGGAACAAATCGCCGCACAAATCCGGGCCAAAAAGCTGCCGATGCTGGACGACTTCCGGGACGAGGGTGACCACGAGAACCCCACCCGGCTGGTGCTGATCCCGCGGTCCAACCGCGTGGACGTCTACGGCCTTATGAGCCATCTGTTTGCGACCACCGATCTGGAGCGCAACGTTCGGGTCAACCTGAATCTGATCGGCACCAACGGCCGCCCGCAGGTCAAAAACCTGGCGCAGATCCTGAACGAGTGGCTGGCCTTCCGAACTGAGACCGTGCGCCGCCGGCTGCAGTGGCGGCTGGACAAGGTGCTGGACCGGCTGCATATCCTCGAAGGCCTGCTCGTTGCGTACCTGAACATCGACGAAGTGATCCGGATCGTCCGGGAAGAAGATGAACCCGGGCCGGTCCTGATGAAGACCTTCAACCTGTCGGAGCGGCAGTCCGAAGCGATCCTCGATCTCAAGCTGCGCCACCTGGCTCGGCTGGAGGAGATGAAGATTCAGGGTGAGCAGGCGGAGCTGGAGGACGAGCGCAAAACGCTTGAGGGGATCCTGAATTCACCCCGCAAACTGAAGAAGCTCATCGCCGACGAGATTGCCTCAGACGTCAAAACCCACGGCGACGAGCGACGCTGCCAGATCGTCGCCCGCGAGCCCGCGGAGGCCATGAGCGAAACCGACCTGATGCCCACCGAGCCGGTCACCGTCGTGCTGTCCCAGGGCGGCTGGGCGCGCGCCGCCAAGGGTCACGAGATCGACGCGTCAACGCTCAACTTCAAGTCCGGCGACGGGTACCTCGCCAGCGCCCGCGGCCGCAGCAATCAGCAGGCGGTCTTTCTCGACAGCAAAGGCCGCAGCTACTCGCTTGCCGCCCACACCCTGCCGTCAGCCCGCAGCCAGGGTGAACCGCTGACTTCACGCTTCAGCCCCGCCGCCGGCGCCCAGTTCTGCGCCGCCATCGCTGGCCGGCCTGAGGACAAGGTGCTTCTGGCATCAAGCTTCGGCTACGGCTTCTTTACCAGTCTGGAAAACCTCTACACCCGCGCCAAGGCCGGCAAAGCCTCGCTCACGGTGCCCGCCGGCGCGGCCGTGCTTGCTCCATCGATGGTCAGCGAACCCGCCACGGACCGGGTGGTGGCGGTCACATCCGGGGGTTACCTGCTGGCCTTTAGCCTGGCTGACCTGCCGGAAATGGCTCGAGGTAAAGGCAATAAAATCATCAACATACCGCCAAAACTTCTAAAAGCCGGTGATGAGCATGTCCTGGCGGTGGTGTGCGCACCGGAAGGAGCTGACGTGTTGGCTCACTCCGGCGGTCGGCACCTAAGGCTCAAGCCGAAAGACCTTGAACACTACACCGGCGAGCGGGCCAAGCGGGGTCGCAAGCTTCCCCGCGGGTTCCAGAAGGTGGATTCGCTGGTTGTTGAAGTTTAGGTCGAGTTAGGGCGAGCTTATTCGAAGCCGTCAGAGAAGATCTCAACGACCCGCTCGACGGTGAAATCGACCGTCTGAATGTCAAATTCGGGGAACGGGTCCAGCAGCACGGGCGCTGCGGTGAACTCCGTTGACACCACGCTGATCCGGTTGGCGCTGTTGGCGGGAATGAACACGCGATAGCTCCCGTCACTCGGATTGGCCGCAGTAGCGTCGTTGCTGTCGGTCAGCAGGAATACGCCGACGCCGGCCGAACTGCTGTCGGTGACGGTGCCGACAATCTGAACGCCACCGACAAACGAAAACAGTTGATCCACCGCAAACGTCACTTCGTAAGCGCGCGGGGCGGCGACAGGGACACAGTTTCTGACGCGAAGCAGCACCAGGTTCCTCCCCACCGACACATCGCCGACTGGTTCCCGAGGTCCACCAGGCTGGCAGGTGCCAATCGTGACCAGCGGCGCAACCTGATCATCCGCCAACCGGCTGGATGGGAACACCTCCACGACGGCCTGAAAGTCAGTCGGCACCGTCGCAGCGGTCGACAGCACCTTGAACTCGTACTGGATGATGATCGAACTATCGTTGCCCGGAAAATACATCCAGTCTTCGTCGCCGGTCGGCTCAAAGGTCCGCTGCTGCAGGTCCGCAATCTCCCGGGCGAGCGAAGGCGAGTTGTCGTTCTCAAAGGCGTCTTGCGCGTTAAGACCACCCGCCCCAAGCAGAATCAGCAGTAAAAGCCAGGCCCGTCGACCCACCATCACCTGTCGATTGTCCCAGACGTGGACCCTCACGCTACAGCGCTGGAACGGATTCCGGATCCGGCGCCACCCTAACCACACAGTTGCCGACGTTGGCGCCGGTAAATAGGCTCGTGAGCGCGTCAGGCGTTCGTTCGATGCCCTCCAGCACGTGGTCGGTCAGCTTGAGCAGGCCGTAGGCATACCACGAGCGAAGCTGCGCTTCGAACTCCCCCCAGCGGGACAGGTAGTCGAACACGAAAAATCCTTCCATGCGCGACCGGCGATACAGCAGGTTGTAGTAGTGGGTGGGCCCAGGCGGGCGGGGGCGCAGGTATTCCGTTGAGATGTGGCCGCAGATCGCGACCCGGGCGCCGACCGCCAGGTGCTGGAGCGCCGCGTCGAGGGTATCGCCGCCCACGTTGTCGAGGTAAACGTTGAGGCGGTCCGGCAGCGCCTCGCCGATCTGCGCTTCGAGGTTTTCCTGCCGATAGTCGATGGCCGCGTCGCATAACCCCTGATCGACCAGCCAGCGGCACTTCTCCTCGCCGCCGGCGATGCCGACAACCCGGCTCGCGCCCCGGGCGCGGGCGAGCTGGCAGGCGATGGAGCCGACGCCGCCAGCCGCTGATGACACCAGAACCTGGTCCCCGGGCTGCGTGTCGCCGATTTCGACCATGCCGACGTAGGCGCTGAAGGCCCGCTGGCCGAACAGGCCCAGCACGGTAGTCAGGGGCCGCACTGGATTGTCCACCTTTTTCACCGGGGTCACGTGGGAGCCGTCTTTGACCTGCGGGTCTGGCGACATCGCCACGTACTCCTGCCAGCCCAGCGTGCCCTCCATGATGTCGCCCGCCTGGTACTGAGGGTGGCGGCTCTCGATCACCTCGGCCACGCCACGCCCGCTCATGATCTCGCCCGGCGCCACCTTGATATGGAATTCGCTTTCTTTGGTCACGTACATCCGCTGCGCCGGGCTGGTTCCCAGCAGCAGCGTGCGTAGCAGCACCTCACCCTCGCCCGGCGACGGCATTGGTGCTTCCACCAGCTCAAAGTGTTTTTGCGTGGGAAATTCGTCCGGCGGGACGTAGCTGGCGCACAGCCATTGTCGATTGACCACCCCTGGCTCCCTTGGTTACTTCTCCTCGAGCCAGGATTGTACCCAATCCCGCCGTCGGGGCTCGCTTTATGCGGCAACGACGGTGCGCCATAATGCGCCCCTTTTTCGGTGCCTTGCCATGACGGACGAATCCCGCGTAGCTCCCCTGCCCCGCAGCGCATTTGTGCATTTTCAGACGCTACAGACCCGCTGGAGTGACAACGACATCTATCGACACGTAAACAACGCGGTGTACTACCACCTCGTTGATACCGTGGTGAACGGCTACCTGGTCGAAGAAGGGGCGCTGGACATCGAGCGCAGCGACGTTGTGGGTCTGGTGGTCGAAACGCGCTGCAACTATTTTGCGCCGCTCGTGTATCCGCAGAACATCGACGGCGGGTTAGCGGTCCAGCGAATCGGCCGCTCCAGCATCATCTATCAGGTGGGTCTGTTTGCCGAGGGCGCAACCGAAACGGCCGCGCTGGCGAAGTTTGTTCACGTGTACGTCGACCGGGATAGCCACCGACCGACCGCCATCCCGGCGCCGATGCTGGCCGCCGTCAAAAAGCTGACCGTTTAGCCCGACGAGGGGCGGTAGCTGTAAAGGGTGATGACGGCGTCACCACTCTGCAGCACGTCGATCAGCAGCCCCTCTCCGTCACGCGGGCCGCCGCCGAACCAGGTTCCCTGCGCCGCCGCCGGCGCCAGCCCCTGGGTCTCACACTGCTGCTGCGCCAGATTGGGCGCCACCCGCTGGACGTCATACGCACCCGAACCGTAGGCCGCTTCCAGCCCTGACCAGCGGTAGCTGGCGCTGGCGCACCCGGTCAGCTCAAACTCCAGCGTCCCCCAGGGCACGCGCCTGACTTGTGCGGGATCGAAGTCGGCACCGAACGCGGCCCCGTCGGTGATGACCATCTCGGCCACGAGCGTGTTGCCCTCAAAACCGCCGACGCCGATGAGCCACGCCTGATCCGCCTCGCTGGCGGGCGGCGCGTCCCCCTCGGTTCCGAGCAGCGTGAGAAACGTGGCGCCCAAAACGCCTCCCTGCCCGGCTTCGATCAATACCTCCTGCCGGGTGCCGTCCGCGCCGTGACGGACCACCTGGGCCTGCTGATCGGACACCACCAGCACAGTGCCGGAAGGCTCTTGGACCAGGCCGCTGGGCCCGTTGCGAAGCAGCAGGCGCTCGATGAACGTCCCGTCGAACCCGAAGGACAGCACGCTGCCCGAACCCCAGGAGCTCACCAGCAGCCGTTCGCCGCCAGCGTCGTTCACAATGACCCGAGGTGATGCCAGCCCGCCGCTCCCTGCCGCAATCAGCTCGGAGACCGCACGGGTGTCGACGTTGAGGCTGACGATGTTCCCCGAGTTGAAGCCGGGCACCAGGAGCCGGCCCGTAGGATCGAACACCATCCCAGCATCGATCCCGGAAATCTGCCCGGCGAGGCTGTATCGGCGTTTTTCGCTTCCCGACTCGCCGTCGACACGCACCACATCGCTTGTGGTGAAGCCCGCGATGTACAGATCCCCGTCCGGGCCGACCGCCAGACCGGTCGGTTTGTTGATGCCGATAGCGCTGGTTTCGACAAACACGTCGATAAACGCGAGAGACGTTTCGTCGTAGCGCAACACGCGGTTGTTCTCTTCACTCGCCACATAAAGGTAACCGTTGCCCCGCCGGACCGCCTGCACCCCGTTGAGCCGGCCGCCGGTGTCCAGCAACCGCAAGAACTGACCGCTGCACAGATCGAAGCTGTGAACGTTGTCGGAGCTATAGCCGCTGACCAGCAGCTGCTGCGCACAGCCCTTTTCAGCGGCGTTTGCCCCGGTTGACGCCAGCAGCGCTAGCGTGAGCAGCGCCCGCCTGCCCGCGGCACCGCCACTCCCGGCTCGCTGGCCAGCCCTGTGAGTTACACCAAACATCGACTCTCCCGGTAAACTGATCGACCTCGAAACCTACAGGGAGTGGCGGTTGAGTCCTTTCGGTCGTCTTCGAAAGTTCTTCGGTTTTTCTTCAGCGCAGCCCCAGCAGGCCTGATTTGGGCAAGCTACGCATCGATCCCTGGTGGTTCGATCCCGATGCCAACGAACTGGTCAGCCCCCAGCAACAGGTCCGGCTGACACCAAAAGCGTCACGCACGCTGCTGCTGCTGGCGGAGGTGCCCGGCCGGGTGCTGAGCCGCGCCGAGCTCGCCGATCGGGTGGGACTGAGCGACGAAGGCCTGTCGCGGACCATCAACGAGCTGCGCCAGGCCCTCGGCGACAAGGCGCGCAACCCCCATTTCATCGAGACAATCCCGCGCCGCGGTTATCGGCTTCGCGAGCAGGCGGCCTCACCTGCCGGCGCCACGCCGGGCTCCCGTCGAGCCTGGCCCTGGGTCGCGGGCCTGGCCGCCGCCGTTGCCGCTATTGTCGTGTCGGGCCTGGGTCGGCCCGTGGCGCCTCAGGCGGAGGTGCCACCGGCAGCAAAACCCGACCTGCCAGCCGACCGCGAGGCCACGCGGCTGACCTCTTTCACCGGCGCGGCGCGCTGGCCGGTGCTTTACGGCCAGCAGGTGTGGTTCAACGCGGCTGACTCGCAGGGTGAGGTCACCCATCCGGGGCAAAGGCTGACGCTGGCTTCTCTCAAGATCGAGGCGGGGGACTGGCCCGCGAGCGTACGGCATGTTCATCCGGGACCAAAATTTCGAGCACTGATGATTCAGGCGGAGGACGGGTGCCAACTGCAGATCCACGCGAACACGGCAGCGGCCGGCCCGATTGATACGGCGGTTACCCCCTGCCGTCGGGCACCCGGCGGACTGGACTGGTCGAAGGACGGCGGGGTGCTCGCCTATGAAAACCGTCGCGGCGGCATCTCTGTGCTCGATGTCGCAACGGGTGTTACCACCGTACGGACCCGGCCCAGGCCGCCCGCGGAGGACCTGACGCCGCGCTTTCACCCGGACGGCGTGAGCGTGTCGTTTGTGCGCAGCGACGGCCGAGTCGGCGAGCTGATGCAAACCGAGCCCGGTGGCGCTACGCCGCTGACACAGGACCACCAGATGGTCTTCGGCCACGCCTGGATCGACCGGGACCAGGTCATACTCAGCAGCGACCGGTCGGGCGTCAGGCGGCTTTGGCGGCACCATACCGACAGCGGCACGTGGCAAGACTATGGGCAAACCGGGGTGATGAACCTGGATTTTGAGGCTCCCAACCTCGTTTTCGAACTGCCGCGCTATCGCGCTGATATCTGGCGCTGGGACGGCAGCCAAACCGCGCTGACGGTGGGTTCTCAGTACTATGACAATCACCCGAGGCTGTCGCCCGACGGCCGCGTACTGGCCTTTGTCTCCACCCGCAGCGGCACCACCGGCCTGTGGCTCAGCGAGCCAGACGGCAGCGAGGCATCGCTGCGGGCGGGTCTCAGCGACGGTCGAATCACCCGGCCCTCCTGGCAGAACAACCGCCGGCTGCTCTACGTGGTGTACAGCCAGCGTGGGTCCGAGGTTTTTGCCGTAAGCCTGTTTCGCGGCGAGCCGGAGCTGATGGTACCGACCGACTTTGCGCCCAGCGAAGTGGTGGCCGATCGGGCGGGGACCCTTCACTTCCTGGGTTCCGACGGCTCCAGTCAGGGGCTATTCCGCTGGCAGGGCGGCACCGCAACGCTGATTCGCGAAGGGACATTCAACCGGCTGGAGCAAGATCGAAGCGGCCAGCTCTATCTCGGCGTCGGAGGCCAGGCCGGCGTGGTGCGGCTGGAGAACAACGGCACGCTCACCCCCACCGTAGCGCTGCCGGTTGACCGCGAACTGGATTGGACCATCGGCGGCAACCGGCTCTATTTTGTTTCCGCGGACGGCCTTGAGTGGCGCTCCCTCAGCGGGCCGGAACGGGGTGTTGTCGACTCGCCGGCGCCCAGCACGGTGGGGCTGGCGCTCGGAGCGTCAGCTGACGGCCAGCTGCTTTATATCTCTCGCTTTCACAGCCTGCAGGTTGACCTGCTCCAAAGCACCCTCAGTCGCTGATCGCGATGGCCAGTGGGGTTAGACCGGTGACGCTGGCCTCGAGCTGATCTCCGGGTACCACGGGCCCCACGCCGGCCGGCGTGCCGGTATAGATGAGGTCGCCGGGCGCGAGGGTGTAGTGAGTCGAGAGGGTCTGAATAATCTCGCGGCAGCCCCAGACCATGTCCTGGATGTCCCCTCGCTGACGGACCTCACCGTTTACCGAGAGCGCGATCTCACCGCTTGTGGGCAGCGGCGCGCCGGCCAGCGGCGTCAGCGGCGCAATGGCCGCTGAGTGATCGAACGCCTTACCAATTTCCCAGGGGCGTCCGGCCTTCTTCGCCACGGCCTGGAGATCCCGGCGGGTGAAGTCGATGCCGACAGCCAGTCCATACACGGCGTCCGCGGCGGCGCCCGCCGACAGCGCGCTGCCCCCGCCCTTGAGCGCCATGACCAGCTCCACCTCGTGGTGAAGGTCTTCCGTCAGCGGCGGATATGGCAGCACCTTCCCGCTGTGCAGAAGAGCGTCAGCCGGCTTTTGGAAAAAGAACGGCGGGTCGCGGTCGTCACCCCCCATTTCCCGGGCGTGCTCAGCGTAGTTTCGACCGACACAGTAGATGCGGCGCACGGGAAATCGCTCCCGCCCCTCACCCACCGGCACCCAGGCCTGCGGTGGCGGTTCGATCACGTAAGCGGGGTTTGGATCCGTGGCGGTCATGGCAAGCGGCGCTGCAATTCAGAAAGCTGGCAGCACTCTACCCGGACCCCGGCAAATCCGCCAACTCGACGATCGCGAAGGCTATAATCCCCCGTCAATTCCATCGCGGGACACTCAGTGGCCATCGAAGAAATCCGAGTAGAAAATTGGGCGCACCTCAATCAGGTGTTGTTCGACGAGCCGCCCCACCCTCAGATCGGTCGCTACCGCTCCAACTTTGCCTATCGCGGTGTCTCGGACGCCAGCTACGGGCTGGAAACCACCCTGATGCGCCTCGGCGGGGACTACGCCCGGCTGGAGCCTCACATCCTGCGCAGCTTCCAGAAGTACGCCCACCTGGAGATGAACGAGGAAGCCTATATCTGGAACTGGCTGGCGCTGGCGCAGCACCACGGGCTGCCCACCCGGCTGCTCGACTGGACCTACTCACCTTACGTTGCCCTAAATTTCTGCACCGACCACACCGACAAGTTTGAGCTGGACGGCGCTATCTGGTGCGTGAACTTTGTGGCGACCAACCAGCACCTGTCCTCACAGCTGATGAGCCGCCTGCGCAGCGAGAGCGCCCGCGTGTTCACTACCCGGATGCTCCACGAAGAGGTCAATACCCTCGACGCCTTTGACGCCCAGCGCGCGAATCCGTTTGTGGTATTCATTGAGCCACCGTCGCTGGATGCGCGAATCGTTAATCAGTCCGGGCTGTTCTCGGTGATGTCCAATCCGAAGATTTCCATGGACCAGTGGTTTTCCCCGGCAGAAACCGTGTGTCGCAAGATCATCATTCCCGCCGCGATGAAGTGGGAAGTGCGCGATAAGCTCGATCAGTCCAACATCAATGAGCGGGTGCTGTTCCCAGGCCTCGACGGCCTGTGTACCTACCTGACGCGCTACTACAGCCCGAAGCAGTGACCCGCGAGCTTATGACCGCTGCGCCTGATCCGGCACATCCAACCCGTTACCCTAAACAGGAATCGACCCTATGAAGTTTTACGACTTTGCCCACGCCCCCAGCCCGCGCCGGGCCCGCATGCTGATCGCTGAGAAGGGGCTCAACATCGAGACCGTGGTGGTCGATCTGGGTAAAAAAGCACAGTTTGAACCAGCGTTTCGAGCGATCAACCCGGCCTGCACCATTCCCGTACTGGAGCTGGACGACGGCACGGCGCTCACGGAAAACAACGCCATTGCGGTCTACCTCGAGGAGGTTTATCCCGAACCACCGATGCTCGGGGTCAGCGCCAAAGAAAAAGCGCTGGTCACCAACTGGAATGATCGCTGCACGCTGGAGGGTTACAGCGCCGTCGCCGAGTCGTTTCGCAATTTCTCGAAGTTTTTTGCCGACCGATCCGTGACCGGACCGCAGCCATTTGCGCAGATTCCAGAGCTGGTAGAACGCGGCCGCCTGCGCGGTGAAGCGTTCCTGGCGACGATGGATGAACGGCTGTCGGAAACGCCGTACCTCGCCGGCGAGAATTTTACCTATGCGGACATCACTGGCTTCTGCCTGGTGGAGTTTGCCGCAAGGATTAAGCTCGAGCCCGGTGAAGACCAGCCGAGCCTGAAGCGATGGTACAGCGAGATCGCTGAGCGGCCCTCAGCGGCCGTCTAAGGCGGGCGCGGCCAGCTGCCGCGCCCACGGATCAGCTGACGCTCAGGAGCGCTCGGTGACCTCGAGCAGGTGGTAACCAAACTGGGTTTTGACCGGTCCCTGAAGCTCTCCAACCGGTGCACTGAACACCACCTGGTCAAACTCCGGCACCATCTGACCCGGGCCAAACTCACCCAGGTTGCCACCCTGCTGACCCGACGGGCAGCTGGAGTGCTGGCGGGCGACGTCGGCAAAGTCGGCGCCGCCTTCGATTTCACTTTTCAGGTTCAGACAATCAGCTTCGGTGGCCACCAGAATGTGGCGCGCAGATGCTCGGCTCATGGTGTGAGTCTCCGTTTAAGAAAAAAGGGGGAACGAAAAACGAGGGGTATCGTGAACTACGGCTGGTGAGAATTCAATCCGACAAAGGTTCCGCCATTTTTTTCCGCCAGCAGCCGCATCAGGGTGGCAAAGCGCTCCACTGACGCCTGCTGGGAGCGGGGCGCGGTGAACCACACCGGGAAGCCGACCGTGTGGATTCGCACCAGGCGGTTGCCCTCCGCATCTTCGCGGTTGATTTTGTCGATCGTCTCGATCACCCGCGCGATGGAGCGGCCCGAAAAGTCGTCGCCAAAAACGTAGACGCTGATCTTTTGCCCCGGCTTGTAAAAGCGGGCGATTGCCTTCGTGATTCCTTCGACGGGGCTGGAGTTGGAAAACGCGCTCCAGGTTTTCATCCGGTCGATAATCGCCCGACGACGGCCGGGCGAGTCGGGAATCCAGCGCTCGGCGTAGCGCGAGAACATGTATTCCCCCATGTCGTTGAGCACCTGGATGCCCTTCACCTCCGGGTAAACGTCGAGGGTCTCAATGATCTTATCCAGCAGGAGGTCCCAGCCGAAGTTGCGCATACTGCCGGAGGTGTCGATCACAAAGATCACGTACTCGCTGTCGACCGGAATACCGCCCACCGTGGTGTCTTCGAGCGCGCGGGAATAGTTCAGCCGCCGCTGCATCTCGTTGAGCTGCTGACGGGCTCGGCTCAGCTGGTTTTCGATCGCCGTGATGGCGTCACTCTGATCGGACGAGGAGTCAAACTCGGATTTGAGGGTGGACAGCAGCATCCGCAGACGCGCGATGCTGTCCTCCACCTCCGACAGCTGCTCTTCTTTGGTCTGCAGATCGCGGTTCAGTACCGTGGTCTCACCGCGGATTTCCACCAGCTGCTCCTGCAGATCCGCCAGGAGCCCGCTTAAGTCCTCGCGGGTTTCCTCGATGATCATCGGCTCCGCTGTTTTCACGATCACCAGCAGCAGAATGATGGCGCCGAAACCACAGCAGATGCAGTCGAGGAACGACAGGCTGACCTGCTCAACGGTGCGCTTACGCCGGCTCATGGCCAGTCCTTCGCGGGCGTGATGAACGAGCCACCGCTGAGGATCGCCAGGCGCCAGAAGCCGCTGGCGGCCTTCGGATCACCCTCCATGGGGAAGAGGATCGTGTTGACCGGCACGCCGATCGGCAGGTCGGCGGTGGCGTCATAGAAAAACCGCTCCCGCTCTCGGGAGGTGACGGTGCCGCGTTTGGTGGCCGGATTCAGCCCCTGGGTTGGCAAACCGTCCACCAGCAGAAACACGTTGTCCGGCAGCGGATTCATCCGGTTGATGGTCTCGGTGACCGAGTGAAGGCGCGTCCCGCCCGTGGGAATAATGCTGCGAATCCGGTCCACCGCCTCATCCAGGCGGCGCCCTTTTTCCACGTCCAGCCACTGCCCGTCGGTGCCCTCGAGCGCCGGCGTGGCCTTGGTGTTGAACGTATAAACCTGAAACTGCGCGTTTTCCGGCACCTGGGTCGTAATCCAGTCCACGGTCCGAACAACGCGTTGCCACTTGTCCGCCCGCAGCTTCTGCTCGTCCGGCAGATTGCGGCGCCGGATCACGTTGACGATCGTCTCGTCCAGCATGGAGGCAGACGCGTCGACGAAGATCGCAATTCGCCGGCCGCCTACCCGAAGCCCGGTCAGGTACTGCCGGTCTCCCTCGCCCACGTAGGTGCGAACGCTCTCGCCACCTTCGGTTTCGAGCTGCTGCAGCCGCTCACGCTCCTTTTCCAGCGCCTTCAGGTCGGTGATGAGCTGGTTCATGTGCTCGCGCTTGGCGGCGGTCTCCGCGTCCTGCTCGGACAGCTCTTTCTCGGTGTCGTCCACTTCGGACAGCAGGCGATCGGAAGCCCCCTGGGCCGTCACGATCTCCTCTTCGACCTCGGACAGCGCGTTCTGCAGCTTGGCCAGGTTCAGCTTCTCCAGCTTGAGCTCGGTTTCCACCAGGTTGACCTCACCGGAGAGGTCCGCCGTCAGGTCGTCGTTCCGCTCGTCCTGGGCGTGATTGATGATCACAAAAAACAGGATCACCGCGCCGAAGCCGCAGGACATGATGTCCAGAAACGACAGGTTGAAGGCATTAAATTCGCGTTTACGACGCGGCACTGGGAGACCTCACGGTGGCGGCTTCGGCGATCAGGATCAGCTCCTGGGCCGGGTTGCCCAACTGGATACGGTCGCCGGCGGCAACCGGGCGGCGGCCCTCCAGCGCCTCGCCGTTGATGCGGGTGGCGCCGCCCGACAGATCTTCCAGCAGCCACCCGCTGCCTTCCTGCCGCAGCCTGAAGTGCCGATCACCTACGCCACCCCCAGCCAGCTTCAGTCCATCGTTTTGCTGAACGCCAGCGCCGACCACAAAGGGCTGCCCCGCCGCCAGCCGGTAGGCGGTGTGCTCGTGGAGCAGATGGGTCGGAGCCGAAGCGCGAGCGCTGCCTGGCGCCTCGTGGCTCGCCTGGTCCTCCGATTTGAACCAGGGGATGCGGGTGACGTTCACCGCGCCACCCTTGCCGGCGTCCCGCGGCAGGTATAGTCGATTCAGCACGCCGGCGAAGTCGAGCCGGCCGCTCGGAATCAGCTGGACGTTTGGCAGCGCAGCCAGCTCCTCGCTGACACCCGGCAGAACCGCAAGCCGCGGGCTGATCACCAGCGATACGGGGTCACCGCCGGCGAGGTGTGAGCCGACAAATTCCGCCATGCGGCGGTACAGGGGTTCCGCGGCATCACGGAAGATCTGTGAAGGCGCCCGCGCCTCCACCGTATTGCCGTTGTGATCTACGCTGAGCGACAGCTGGCGGCTGCCGCTTGCCGCCGCCAGCCACGCCGGCAGCCGATCGAACAGCTGCTGCTCGGTCTGCGCCTGGTGGAGCGGGTCAAAGCGGGTGGCCTGTACAAACGCGCCGGCCGCCGCAAACGCCCAGCCGTCGAGCAGCCGCAGCAGGCCCACCTCGCGAGTGCTCTCAACCGCCGCCTGCGACAGCCACGGCCCCTGGTCGAGCGTGCTCAGCACCAGCCGGTGGAGATGGATGTCCAGGTGCATCAGCGTGCGTCCGGGCTGAGGCGTGGCGCTCGCCGCCAGCGCCACGTTAACCAGCGCGCGCACGGGAATCTTGAGCGTCTGGCAGATTCCCAGCAGCAGGCCGAGCTCCGCCCGGCCCCAGTCGGCCGGTACGCACAGCACCAGCTGCTTGAGGTCTTTGCCGACGATGCTCCACAGGCGCTCCAGATGTCGGTAGGCAAGATCCGCGTGCTTCAGGCCCGCCTGGGGCAGCTGGCCCGTCGGGAGCGTTTCGCTCGCAAAGTATTCCCAGAAGGCGTACTGGGTCTGCGTGGGGATCAGCTTGACGCGCTGCGCCGCGGCTGCCCCGACATGAAGGTTTTTGCCCTCAAACGCCAGGTAGCCCGGGCTCTCCAGCAGCTCAGTGCCGTCAGCGGCAACCAGCAGGCCGGCGTCGTTGAATTCGACAACGCCGATCATGGGCGTTCCTTCCCGCGGCTAGAGACGAAATTGCTGACGAGCTTAAGACTCACGCAGCTTCCCGATCAGGTTCTCTTCGGCGTAGTCCTGTGCGTCCAGCGACAGGCGCTCCTGCATCAGCTGCAGCTGGTGCATCAGAAACATCAGAAAAATACTCAGGACCAGCGCAATAAACGTGGAGTTAAACGCCACACCCAGCGAATCGGTCACGCCGGTGATGTCACCCTCCACAGCCTTGTGGGCCTGCGCGAGCGCTTCACCGATTCCGCGCACGGTACCAATAAATCCGATGGAGGGAATCGCCCAGGCGATGTAGCGCACCATCGACAGCTCCGATTCGAGGCGCTCCGCCTCCTGCTCACAAAGCTCGCGCACCGTGGTCGCCACGCTCTGGATGTCGCGCGTGGAGCGAAAGCGGTGCAGCGCCGTCAGCAGCACCTTGGGCAGCAGAAAGCGGCGCTCCTGATCGGGCAGCGCCTGCAGTGGGCGCGAGTATTCGCGCGTGTCTTCCGGCAGGATACTGATGCCGTCACCCACCGGCATGAGCACCTGCTCGAGCAGCCTTCGCTCCCGCACACCCCGGTAGGCTTTGTAGGCCATGATCGCCAGGGCCCAGAACAGCAGCACAAAACAGGCCTCCTGCTCAAAATCCCGGATCAGCACGTAGACGGATCGCTCCGGCACGTAGTTGGGGTCTTCTGCGATCGCCTGCGCCTGCGCCTGCATCACCTCAGCCGCCGCCGGGCGCACCACCGTGACGTACACGGTATGCACAATCAGCACCGACACGAGCAGCGCAAAAAGCTGAAACACAAACTCAACCGGGAAACCTTTTTTCATCGTTGTGGGTGTCCTGACAGTACCGTCCATGTTGATCTTATTCCTATAAAAACCGCTTGGGTATCAATACTCAAATGAGGCTCGCAGCCAGCTCAGATGTCGTTGGGAAACGCCACCGAGCTGTCTTCTGAGATCTGTTCGCTCGGGACAAAGCGACGCATCGTGGCGCGCATCTCTCCCTGGTCGACGTCATTAGTGGGTCCTTCGCCCGCCAGCTCCGCGCATTCGGACGGCAGGGTTTCCCCTTCCTCCGGCGGCTCCTGACATACCGCGGGATCGAACGCCGTGGCCGGGTCGTTGGCCTCCTCGGTCGTCTCCGACCCGTCATCGGCGTCGTCAGCCTGGCCGGCCGCAAGCCCTAGTAGGCCGAGGCTAAGCAGCAAAGCCAGCATGATCTTCAAGACATCTAATTTCATGGCGTTCCTCCGCCCTGGTCGATGTAGCGCGCCACGCGGAAGCCGATGTCGTCTTTGCCGCCGGAACCCTGGTCGCGCCAGGCCAAACGCAGCTCCGTGATGCTGCCGCTGCGCCAGCTGGAGCCGCGAATCACGTGATTGTTGCCTTCCGCCGCGCCCAGTGGGTCGAGCGGCGATTTACCGAGGCCGCTGCTGCTGATCAGGTAGTAATCGTGAATCCACTCGTGCACGTTGCCGCCCAGGTCGTACAGACCCAGCGCGCTGCTGCCGTACCGCGCCACCGGCGCGCTGACGGGGAATTCGTCCGTATAGTTCGACAGCCCGCGCTCGACCTCACCGCTGGACTCCGTCCCGGCGAAATTGCCGGCGGCGCCGGGCGGTGGCATCTGCTCACCCCACGGGTATTTGCGTGCGGACTGAGAGCCGCCGCCATAGCGGGCAGCATAAGCCCACTCCGCTTCGCTGGGCAGCCGATAGCCGATGGTCATCGGAGTGACCGGCACCATCACGCCATTGCTTTCCTGATAAGCCGCGGGCAGGCCCTCTTTGGCGCTGAGCCAGTTGCAGAACCGCGCGGCCTGATCCCAGCTGATCCGCACCACCGGCTGATCCTTCAGGCTCAGGCTGTTGGTGCTCGCGATGCCGGAGTCGTGGCTCGAGCTGAACGCCTTAAACTGCAGGTTGGTTACTTCCCGCGTGCCGAGATAAAACGGCTTTTCCAGCTGGACCTGGCGGATAAATTCGTTGGAGCGCCGACCCTGCTCGCGCCGCGGGCTGCCCAGGCGATACACGCCGCTGGGCCGGATCAGCTTGAGCTCATAGCCGGTGCTGGTTACCAGGGTGTCCGGATTGGCCTCAGCCGCCGCGTCCGCGAAGCTGGTGAGGTCGACGTTCAGCAGCTGCTCCTGGTTCGGGCTTGGCGTCACGGTCGTGCTGTAAGGCTGATAGCCCTCGCGCCGCACCTCGATGCGCTGCGGATGTGCCGCCAGCTCGAAGCGATCGTTAAGCCGACCCTGGAATACGCCGTCGACATAAACCTCGGCATCTTCGGGTTCACCCGCCATCTGCACGACCCCGAGGATCGGCTGAAGCCGGATGTTGAGCCGGGTGTCATCACCCTCAGCCACGTCCACGACGCGCTGCCGCGACTGATAGCCAGCCCGGGTGAAGCCCATACGGTAAGAACGGCCCGGCGCCAGCGCCAGCCGCAGCGGCGTCTGCCCGCGATACTCACCTTCCACGGTCACGCTGGCGCCGCTTGGGGTGCTGGCCACAGTGACCAGCGTGTCTGCCGGCGTCAGCTCCACCGTCGGCAGCGCCAATTCAGCGCCGGCGGTCAGGGTGAGGCCGGTGGCCCAGTCTTTATATCCCTCAAGCTGCAGCGACAGGTCGCGGTCACCTTCGAGGATCTGCGCCGTCAGCGGCGTTTCCCCCACCGGATCGCCGTCTACGTAGAGCGTGGCCCCGGCCGGGGTGCTCGTCAGCTGAACGTCGGCCCAGGCGGGCTCGAGGACCGCCGCAACGGTTTGCTCGATCTGCTTACCTTCAATTTCGATGGCCTGGTCGAAGTCGCGATAGCGGGGCGCGCGCACCGTCAGCTGATAGGTGCCGGGCTCCAGCTCGTGCTGGCTGAGCGGCGCGGGGCTCAGCGGCTGACCGTCCACCCAGACGTGGGCACCGGGTACGTCACCGGCCGTCACGCTGAGCAGTCCCGGCAGCTTGTTCATTGTGAAGGCAAACTGCTGGCCGTCTTCCGACAGCACGGCAAAGTCGCTGCTTAGCGGATGATAGCCCTCGAGGGTTGCCTCCACCGTGTAGCCGCCGGGATGCAGCAGCCACCGCTCGCCGAGCTTCAGCGGAAACAGCAGCGCGCCGTCCAGCTCCATCGATTCGGGAGCCGGCGCGATGTCGATCAGCACCGAACGCGCGGTGAAGAGGTACAGCGCACAGCCCGCCACCAGACCGAGCAGCGCAAAGCTGCCGACGGTCCACCAGGACACGCCGCCGATGCCGCGGCTGGTAGTCGCCGCCGCCGGCTGAAAGTCGGTCGGCGTGATGACCTCAAAGTGATCGTCACCCGAACTCTGCTGCGCGGGCGTTTTCAGGTCGCTCATGCGCCGCTCCTCGCCGTGCCGGCATTCTTTGTGGGGATGTAGCTGCTCCGGGTCATCACTTAGCCTCGCGCCAGGACCTGTTCTTCGCAGCGCAGCGAGACCGGCTGCGGCGCCTGCCCGGCCGGGACCATAAATTCGACGCGGACATCGCGGTAGCCGTCGCGCGTGCCGACCGCCGTATAGCGGCCGGGAAGCAGCTCAAGCTGGTGGCGGTCGAACTGCCCGAGGCGCGCAACCTTGTAGACCACCACGTTGCAGGCGTTGTCTGACTCGAGCGTCACCGGCTGCGGCCGCGCCGCCAGGTCGATCTGCTGGTCAAGCCGAACGAGCTGGTCGCGCAGCCGAGGGCCGGGACCCTCGATCGCCCGCGCGTCGTAGAGCAGCGATCGCGCCGTCGAGCGGCCCTCGTTGGACCAGAGCTGGACCGGGTCTCGCAGCAGCGACGTGAGCCGCTGATCCAGATCCTGCCGCTCAATCGCCTGGGCACGCCCTTCCTGGGCCACCCGCGAGTTGGGGTCGCGCTTCAAAATATCGTCGAAGTGTTTGATGGCCGCTTCCCAGCGCTCCTGCTCCTGCGCCGTGCGGGCTTTGCCGATATCGCGGGCGACCAGCGCATCGCGCTGCCTCCGCTCCAGTTCGATCAGCGCGTCTTTCGGCGCGCGGTTGGCCGGCTCAAGCTTGGCGGCCCGATTCAGCGCCGTGCGCGCCTCCTGCCAGCGGCCTGCTGAAAGCGCGGCCAGCCCGTCCGACATCGCGTTGCGAAAGCGCGCGTCAGCCAGCTCGGTTTGCAGTTCACCCTTGAGGGCCGCCGCCGCTTCGGTTAAGGGATCAAGCGCCAGGACCTGGTCTAGCAGCGACAGGGCGTCGGCAAGGCGCAGCTCGTCGCGTGCCAACATGACGTCCGCCATGAGCGCTTTGACACGATCGAGCGTTTCGGACCGGGCTTTACCGACCTTGGCCTGCTCGTTTTCCGGATCGATCGCCAGCGCCAGCGAGTAGGCGTCATCGGCGTCGACAGCTCTTCCGCGTTCGAAGGCGTAACGACCGCGCTCCAGCGCCTCGGCCACGATAATCGGGCGAAGCGCTGCGACGGCTTTCATCTCTTCAAGCGCGTCTATATAGGTTGCTTCGGCAAGCTCGAAATTTTGCTCGCGAAACGGCTCATCGCCGGACGCGGCCAGGTCGCGCGCCTCACCAAACCGCCGCTCGGCCCAGCGTTCGACCTGCTGCTCCTCCAGCTCCAGCTGCAGATTGATCAGCTCGTCCAGCACCGCCTGAGCCGACTCACGCTGGCGCAGCAAACGCTCCAGGTCAGCCTGACTCAGCGGCGCCGCCGCGGGCGGCGGTTCGGGCGCTGCCGGCTCGGGCTCAGCGGCCGCGGTCTCAGCGACCGGCTCGGGTTCAGGGGCAACCCGGTCGGGCAGGACGCCAACCACAAACACAATCGCCAAAAGCAGTACACAGGCGGCCGCGGTAGCGATAAAAGCCGGCGCCTTCGATTGCGGCTGCGCGGCGGGTTGCACCGGGCTGATCGAGGGTGTCGAGCCCTTGACGGCTTTGACCGGCTCATACGATTCGGTTTGCCAGTGCGCTTGCACCTGGGCATCGGCTCGAGCGAGGCTCAGCCGGATGTCCTCGAGGTCTTCAGCCGCCAGCGTAGCGGCCGGCGGTTCTTCGGATAGCAGCTGCAGGATCAGACGCGCCAGACGAGGCGGTAGCGGTCGCTGGGCCGCTTGCCGCGTCAGCGCGGCGGCGAGCTCCGGCTGCTGAAGGTTTTGCGCGCTCTGCCCCGTCTCCCACTCAAACAGCACGCGCCCGAGCGCCTGCATGTCCTGGGTGGGTGTCGCTGCGGCGTCGAGCGTCGGGTCGACCAGCTTCAGGCCGTCCGCCGGCGTCATGATGAGGTGCGTGCCGTCCACCGCGCCATGGGCGAAGCCCGCGCGATGAATCAGCCCGAGCGCTTCGCAGGTGCGCTGGGCGAACGCCAGCCGCTGCTCCTGGTCATCGCTGACCGGCGCCTCACCTTCCAGCTCCGGCCGCCAAACCCAGACCTCACCGTCCTGCACCAGCAGCCCGCTGTCCGGCACAATCGCCGGATGGCTGATGCCGGCTGCAGCCGCAAGCTGCTGCCTGGCCGCCGTCACCGCGTCGGGTGTCAGCGGCAGCCGTCGCAGCCGGACCGGTGCGCCGTCCAGGTTCGCGAGCAGGCTATTTCCGCTCGCGCCAGGCAAAGGCTGCCGGTCGCTGAACTGTTCCAGCGTTGTCGGATCAGTGGGCATGGGGTCGTCGCTTATTGCGGAACCGCGTCCGCTACGGGTATGCCGGTCTCGGCTTCGTAGATCTCCCGCATCAGCCGACGCCACTCCTGGTACTGCGCGTCGAGGGTGCCGTTGAGTTTCACGACCTCACCTTCCACCTCCAGCACGATGGGCTTTACCTCAGCGTCGAACGACGCGGCGAGTTCTTTGAGCGCCTCCTGGTGGATCTTGGCTTCCTGATAGGTGTCGTAGCTCTGCTTCAGGGCATAGAGGCCACCCAGCGCGGCGGCGTTGCCGATACTGTTCTGGGCCCAGTTGCCGTTGGCGTTGGAGGAAATGGCAGCGCCACCCACCACGCCCAGCAGGCCGGCCAGCATACGGGTCCGGGCGGAGCGCTTGATGTCTTCTTCGGCCAGCGTTTCCTCATAGGAGTACCGGCGCCACTGGTCGTAGCTGGGATCCATCTGCTGATAGAACACCGCGTACTGCTGATCAACCGTATCGATAAACAGGTACTCACTCTCCCGGATGCGGGCCACGCGGCGCATCATCGGGTCGTCGTAAGCGGGAAGCCGGTTGATGACCACGTCGCCGTTGCGATCTTCGGTCAGGTGGTTGCCGAACGCGTCCGGCGCCACCTCCGCCGCGTAGCGCAGGTTAGCCACGGTGCGGATCTCCTTGAGCTCCTCGCGGCTCAGCTCGTCGCGCGCCTTGCGCAGATCGTTGGCCACCAGGTTGTAGAGGTCCTGAAAGGCGTCGCCGTCATATTCCACGTCGTCGCGATAGGCAAACTGGGTCGCCAGGTCAGCGTACTTCTTATCGAGCCAGGTGCGCCCGGTTGCGTCGGTGGCGGTGACGCGCACCTCCAGCACTACGCCATCGGAGTGGAGAATCTCGCCGGTGACGGTGACCTCAGACGCCGGATCTTCACCCGGCAGCACCCGCACGGCACCCCACTGGTTGGACTCCTCGAGGGTGGTGCGCAGCAGGTATGGGACATAGCGAGCCTCAGCCCGACGCACGGCCGGGTAGATGTTGTCGTCTTCCCGGTCTTCCTGGTTGGCGGGTATGCCCGGATTAAAAATCTGCAGACCCACATCCAGCAGCTGATCCTGGGCCAGCTCCTGATCGGCTTTGTCGATTTGCACCGAGTTGACGGTTTTCACCGTTTGGGTGGTGCACGCAGACAGGGCAGCCGCCAGGGCCAGCACAACGGTCACTGAAACGATCCTTGACATGACGTTCCTCATTGAATGGATTTCTTGTAGTTGCGGTATTCTTCCCACAGCTTCTCACGCAGCGACGGGTCGTCTTCGTTGATCGCCGCCTCGCGAATCTGACGCGCGACCACGTCGTCATCCAGGCCGTCACCCACATCACCCGGTACGCGCGGATAGGTCTCGTTGGCCGTGCCGCCGCCTTCCAGCCCGGGCCGGCCGGTGATCGGTTCGTCGCCCGTCTCACCGTCCACGTCCTGAGAGCCACCCGGCAGCAGCGAGGGGTCGCCGTTCACCAGCACCAGCTCAGCGCCGGCACCCGTCTGATCAAACAGCCCACCCTCTTCCTCTTCGCCGCCGTTGCCGCCGGCGGCGCCCTGCGCTTCGCCGTCAGCATCGTCATTGGAAGCCAGGATGGTGATGGTGCGTTCCATTTCACCTTCGAAGATCTCGAGCGAGCTATTCAGCTCCGCCTCAAGCGACTGTTCCGTGCCCGCCGGTGAAGCGCCGCCCGGCATGCCGCCGGTGGCGGCAGCCATCTCACCGCTGGTCGGGTCGCCGCCGCCCGGCGCGCCGCCGCTGGCACCGGCTTCACCGGCTTCAGCGAGGGATTCTTCTTCCAGCGACTCTTCGCCGCCGGATGCTCCGCCGCCCGCTGAGCTCTCGGAGGCTTCAGCGAGCGACTCTTCGCCGCCGCTTTCTCCTTCGTCCCAGGTCGGCTCAGCGCTGGCGTCTGCCGACGCTTCTGACTCTTCCGGCTCTAAAACTTCCAGCTCGCTGGTGCCGCCGGCCGCGCTGGAGTCGGCATTTGCCTGCGACTCGGCCCCGGCCTCACTCGGGCTGCTGGAACCCGGCGGCTGGGCGCTTGGCGACTGCTGCGCGCTCGGTGAAGAAGGCGCTCCCGAGGGTGTCGGCATCGACGGGGTTGGCATGCTGGGTGAGGGTGTGCTCGGACTCGGCATGCTCGGTGAAGGTGAGGGCATGCTCGGCGAGGAAGAGGGCATCGACGGCGGGGACGGCGGAGAGGCCGAAGGAGACGGCATCTGCGGCATTTGCTGCTGCTGCATTTGGCTCTGGCTGGCGCACCCGGCGGCCAGCGCCAGCAAACACACCGGGAGCCAGCGTGCAGGCGTAGCTGCGTGGCCCGCCACAGGCGTTCCCGACGTCCTAGACAGGTTGTGCACCGGCTGATTCATGGTGTTGCTCTCCACGGGTCGTATCGCGTTTGCGCTATGTACCAGACCATTATAATCGCCAAATAGTTGCAAGACGCAGGGCCGCTCCGCAAAATACTAAAAGCTTCGTAGTGGCTGTGGGCGATTTATCGCCAATTCACGGCCTTACGACGGGTAACGCGATAGATTTAGCGTACGCAGCGCATCGTGGTGCTTAGGTGTAGACTTAAATGCAACCTTTTCGCCCGACGAGCGGTCACTTTCAGATGAGGCCACGCAGCAGCATGAGCAAATCGACAGGGACAGCCCACCCGTGAGGATCCATCCGCAGCGCCGAGAGCGGCGTTCCATCCGCGTATTATTCGGCCTGCTCACGGCTTTGACACTCGCCGGCTGCGCCGGCACGGTGGTCATCGAGCAGGAGTTTCCTGAGCCGGTTGTGCAGCCCCTGCCCTTCAGCGCCGGCATCTATTACAGCCCGCAGTTCAGCGAGTACGTTTACACCGAAGAAGAAGGCAAGCTGACCTTCGAGCTGGGCACCAAACAGCAGGCGGTTTACGACAAAATCTTTGGCGCGCTGTTTGAGCAGACCATTCCAGTGCCCAGCCCGGATCAGGACAACTCCAGCTATGGCGTCGACCTGGTGCTCGAACCGGTCCTGGAGGAATACGCGTTTCTGTCGCCGGCTGAGACCGCCACCAACTTTTACGCCGTGTCGATGAAGTATCAGATCCGGCTCTATTCCGACCAGGGCACCATCGTGGGCTACTGGCCTTTTGTCGCCTACGGCAAAGATCGCAAGCGGTTTGTTAACGGCAATCAGTCACTCGGCGAGGCGACCACGCTCGCATTACGCGATGCCGCCGCCGCCATGGTCAGCCAGTTCAAAGGCGTTGTTGAAAAGCAGCAGTGGCGTACGCCGCTGCCACCAAACGAGGTAAGTTCACCATGAATCCAGGTCTTCGACTGGGTGTCACGGCCGCGCTGACGGTCGCGCTGTCGGGCTGCGTCACGGCGCGCGTGGAAGAGTTTATGCAGACCGATCTCGATATGAGCGGCGACGAGGCGGTGGTGATTCTCACCAACCGCCAGGACGCGGTGATCGAAACCGAAGACAGTTTCTCCGAGTGCCTCTTCGGCCAGCTGCGATCGCGGGCCGGTGACGTCAATATCATCAGCGAGAACCGCTTCAAAGACGAGATGTTTCCCTGGTTTGAGCCGCGGCTCGCGCCCACCCGGGCGGAGCTGGTGAACGTGCTGCTCGAAGAGCCGGTCATCGCCAAGCGAGTGGAAGACCTCAACGTCCGCTACCTCGTGTGGATCCACGGCGAGTCGGAGGCCCGCAACAAGCAGGGGGTGATGACCTGCACGCTCAGCCCTGCCGGCGGTGGCTGCCTCGGGGTGTTGAGCTGGGACAACAACTCCAACTACGAAGCGTCCATCTGGGACATCCAGGCGGGCGAGCCCATGGGCATCATCAGCACAGAGGCCACCGGCACGTCGGTTGTGCCGGCCCTCGGTGTTCCGCTACCGCTGATCGCCCGGACCAAGAACGCGTCCTGCAAGAGTCTCGGCCAGCAGCTCGGTGACATCCTGGCGGGATAAGGTAAAACCTAGGGGCGGCGTTTGAGCCGACTCCTGGAACAAAAAAGCGGCTCATTGAAGCCGCTTTTTTTATGCCTGACGGATCGTCGCAAGATCCGCGGCGCGATAAATAAGGTGGGGACTAGCCGCGCTGGCCGACGTCCGCCGTGCCGTAGCCGGGAGGCGCGTCGGTCGGGTAGACACGGCGAACCTTATAGCCCGGCGTGGCGACCGTCGCGCCGTCAACAATGCGGGGACGGAACCGCGCAAAGCGAAACGCCTGCAGCGCCACCGATCGGGTCTGGCCGTGAAGGTTGGTGCCGATAATCTCGATGTCTTCGGGCCGGCCGCTGCGGGCGATCGTAAACTGGAAGTCGTAGTAAACCTCATCGCCGACCCGGCCGTAGCCGATCACCTCAAGACCCAGCCGGGCGCCCGGGTAAATCAGGTGCGGCCGATCAAAATACTGCGACCAGTCGCGGCCGCTCTCCGCATCGGTCTGGGCCAGCTCCCAGCCCGCCCGATACTGCCCCCATGCGTCGTCGGACCGATTGAACTGCACAAACCAGTCACCCATCTCCAGGTGCGCCAGGATGCGCTGCTCCATGCTGAACTCCTGGGGGTTGTCGTTCATGATGTCCAGGATGTCTTCGGAGGCACGGAGCCCTTTGATGGCGTCCGGGCCGTTTTCTTCGAGATAGGCCCCGGCGATACCCTTCAGCGGCGGAATCAGCTTGGGCGAACGCTCGCCGTGGATCTCGGCGATGCTGGCCATGGCTTTGCGATAGACCACGCGCGCCTGGCGATAGTCCTGCACTTGCTGATACCAGCGGGCGAGCCGGTATAGGCCAGGCAGCGCATCTTCGCTGTCGACGCCGTAGTTGCGCTTGTAAAGCTTGTAAGCCAGGAGGTGCAGGTTTTCTGCCTGCAGCCACTGCTCCTGTGCCGCAAAGCTGCTGGCGGTGGCTTCGATGATCCGAATCTGATCGAGGTTGTAGACACCCTGATCCCGGTGAGTCACGTGCTGTGCGTAGTTGAAGGTATCGATCGCCTGGTCGTGCTCCGACATATCCTGGAACGCCAGGCCCATGCCGATCAGAGGTTCCACCAGCTCGGTGCTGAAGATACCCGCCTTTTCGCGCAGCAGGTTAACGCTCTTTTCGAACTGGATGCGCGCCTCGCCGGGCTGGCCGTTGCGCAGGAGCGCGTTGCCGAGGTCATTGATGTACGGCACGGTTTCCAGATGACCTTCACCCAGCTCGGTGCGAGCCAGCTCAAGCCCGGTCACCGCCGCGTCAATCGCCTGCGGATACTCCTCGGCCCGCATGTAGTTGATGAACACCTGGCGAGCCTCGTAACGGTCGACCCGCAGGTCGCCGATTTGGCCGAACCTCGACTCCGGATCGGATGAGTCCGTCCCGGTCAGATCGTCGTAGATCGCCTGCTCTTCGTCGTCGAGCTCCGCGTCTACAACGCCCTGTGAGGGCGTGATTTCGTCCGGCGCAGCGGCCGGAAGGTCGGATGTTTCAGCACCGGACTCAGCGTCCTGCGGGGCGGAAGCCGCCTCAGTTTCGGGCAAAGTTTGGGCGCCGGCGAAAGCGGCTGCGCCGCTCAGCACGACCGCCAGCAGCAGGCTGAAGCATGATGAATGACGCGTGGACACTGGTGTCATAAGCAAAGAGTAGAACGAGTCCGTGGGCCAGGCAAGGCGCATGCGGTTGAGAAAACCCGCTGCACCTCAGGATTAAAGCCGTTTTTCCTGTGGCGCCGCTCAGCCCAAACGCGGGAGAGTCAGGCGCCGTCCCCAGTGTAGACAACTTAATCCCTGGATCAGTTGCACTTAAGGGGTTGTCGATAAGTGCAATCGCTTGGTCATCAGGGCACACTCACCGCATCCAGGAAGGAGCGTCAGCATGGCGAGAATCCTCACGGGACTGGCGCTGGCCGGCGGTGGTGCCCGAGGCATTGCACACATCGGAGTATTAAAGACCCTTCATGAACACGGTGTGACGGTTGACCGGCTGGCGGGGACCTCGGCAGGCGCCATCATTGCAGCCATGTACGCGTCCCGGCCGGACCCACTTTGGATTGAGTCTCATTTCCGCCAGTTTCTTCAAAGCGAAGCGTTTCTGCGCCTCGGCACGCAGCGGCTGGCGCAGCGCTACGAGCGCGACTCGGACGGTGGCGTTTTTTCCCGCCGCCTCAAAGACCACATGGTGGTGAACCTGTCGCTGCTGCGTCAGTACATCATCCCGCGTGAGCTGCTCCGCGAGGCGCTTGAGTTTTTGGTGCCAGCGCGAACGTTTGCCGAGCTGAAGATCCCGCTCATGGTGTGTGCGGCTGACCTCAACGCCGGCGAGGCGGTGGTGTACGAGGAAGGTGACCTGATCAACGCGTTGTGCAACAGCGCCAGCATCCCGGGGGTGCTGGAGGCGGAGATCGATGACGCCAGCGTGCTGGCGGACGGCGGCGTGTTTCTCCCCGTGCCGGTGGAGCCCCTGCGATCGAAGGTGGACTTTGTCATCGCCAGCGAAGTGAACCAGCGGCGCCTGCCCAAGCTCGAGCAGCTCAGCGTGTATTCCTTAATGATGCGCGCTGAACATCTAACCCAGATAACGCTCGCCCACCTGCAGGCGAGCGCGGCCGACTTTGTGTTCTATCCCGAGGTGAAGGCCCTGCACTGGTCGCAGTTTGGGGCGTTCGACGAACTGCTCGCCAGCGGGATCTTCGAAAGCCTGCAGCGGATCGAACCACTGCAGCGGCGCTTGTCGCGGGCCCGCTCACCCGTGCGGCGCTGGTGGCACGGGGTCCGGAGCCGGCTGGCGGGCTCAACCTAAGCTACGGTTGCACGCCAGGTTCAGGCGTCGCTCTTTGACTCCCGCCCTGCCCGCTTGCGGTCCGACTCGCTGAGCAGCGCTTTGCGCACCCGCAGCGCGGTTGGCGTGACCTCCACCAGCTCGTCGTCCTCGACGAACTCCATCGACTGCTCCAACGACATTTTGATCGGCGGAGTGAGCAGCAGGGCATCATCCTTGCCGGCCGCGCGCACGTTGCTGAGCTGCTTGCCTTTGAGCGGATTGACCGTCAGGTCGTTGCTGCGCGAGTTTTGACCGATCACCTGCCCGCCATAGACCTCGTCGCCGGCGTCGATCATCATCCGACCCCGCTCCTGCAGATTGAACAGCGCATAGGCCAGCGCTTTGCCGGTGCCGTTGGAAATCAGCACGCCATTCTTGCGGGGCGCGATACGCTCGTCGATGCGCGGGCGGAAGTCTTCGAAGCGGTGGTGCATCAGACCCTCTCCAGCCGTGAGCGTGCGAAACTCCGACTGAAATCCAATGAGCCCGCGAGACGGGATGGCGTATTCGAGCCGGACCCGGCCGTCGCCTTCCGCGCTGATGTTGCGCAGCTCGCCACGACGTTCGCCGAGGCGCTGCATCACGGCCCCCTGACCAGCCTCGTCGAGATCACATACCAGCTCTTCATAGGGTTCACACAGCACGCCGTCGACTTCCTTCAGCACCACCCTGGGTCGCGAGATCGCGAGCTCATACTGTTCCCGGCGCATCGTCTCGATCAGCACGGCCAGGTGCAGCTCACCCCGGCCGGAGACCTGGAAGACGTCCGGGTCGGCCGTGTCCTCGACCCGCAGCGCCACGTTGTGGCTGGCCTCCCGCATCAGTCGCTCGCGGATTTGACGCGACGTTAAGTACTTCCCATCGCGCCCGGCAAACGGTGAGGAGTTCACCCGGAACGACATGCTGATGGTGGGTTCGTCGACGGTCAGCTGGGGCAGACCCTCGGGCTGCTGGCGGTCGCACAGCGTGTCGGAAATCCCTAAGCCCTCAACGCCCGACACCGCAATGATGTCGCCGGCGCTGGCGCTCGGCACCTCAAACCGCTCAAGCCCCGTCATGCCCAGCACCTGGAGCACGCGCGCGTTGCGCTGGGAGCCGTCAGCTGCCACCACGGTCACCGGCGTGTTGGTCTTGACCTGCCCGCGGGAGATCCGCCCGATGCCGATGACGCCGACATAGCTTGAATAGTCGAGCGTGATGATCTGCATCTGAAACGGGGCGTCCGGGTCCACCTCGGGCGCCGGCACCTCGCCGGTGATGACCTGAAACAGGGGGTCCAGGCTGTCGTCCAGCGCGTCGGGCTCGAGGCCCGCTTTGCCCTGCACCGCGGAGGCGTAAACGGTGGTGAAGTCGAGCTGCTCTTCGGTCGCTCCGAGACGGTCGAAGAGGTCGAACGTCTGGTCCAGCACCCAGCTGGGCCGCGCGCCGTCGCGGTCCATCTTGTTGATGACCACAATGGGCTTCAGACCCAGGTCAAACGCCTTGCGCGTTACAAACCGCGTTTGGGGCATCGGGCCCTCAACCGCGTCCACCAGCAGCAGCACCGAGTCCACCATCGACAGGACACGCTCTACCTCTCCGCCGAAGTCGGCGTGGCCCGGGGTGTCGACGATGTTGATCCGATAGTCGCCCCAGGTCACCGCGGTGTTTTTTGACAGGATCGTAATCCCGCGCTCGCGCTCCAGGTCGTTGGAGTCCATGGCGCGTTCGGGCAGTTCAGCCCGGGCGTCCAGCGTGCCGGACTGCTGCAGGAGCTGGTCGACCAGCGTGGTTTTGCCGTGATCGACGTGGGCGATGATGGCAATGTTTCGAATTTCGGTCACAGGGACTCTCCAGTCTCAACCCGAAAAAAGGGAAAAAGGAAAAAGGAAAAAGGGGTCAGGTTAAATTTCGGCCCTCGGCCGAAATTTAACCTGACCCCTTTTTCAGACCCCTTTCTCGGGCGGGTCAGTCTTAGCCTTTTACATTTAGCTGCGGCGCGAAACCGCCAGTTCAGTCAGCGTAATCAGGCCGTCTTTGGCCGGCCCCGGCGCCAGGCAGTCAAGCGAGGCGCGCGCCATCTGGGCTTCAGCCAGCGCGCGATCGCGGGTGTAGTCCAGGGCCTGGGTGTCTTTGATCGCCTGGATCACGAGGTTCAGATCCTGCAGACCGTCGTGTTCGATGGCGTTGCGCACCAGCGTGCGCTGCTGCTCGTTGCCTTCACGAAGCACGTGGATCAGCGGCAGCGTGGGTTTGCCTTCCGCCAGATCGTCACCCAGGTTCTTGCCCAGCTCCCGGGTGTCGCCGGCGTAGTCCAACATGTCGTCAGCCAGCTGAAAAGCCAGGCCCAGGTGCATACCGTAATTCGCCAGTCCCCGCTGCACCGGCTCGGAAACCCCGCCGATCACGCCGGCCAGTTCCGCCGCGGCCTCAAAGAGTTTGGCCGTTTTGCAGCGAATGACCGCCAGGTAGCGCGCTTCGTCAGTGTCCGGGTTGCCCTGGTTGAGGAGCTGCATCACCTCACCTTCCGCGATGGTGTTGGTGGTGTCAGACAGGATCTGCATCACCGGCATCTGATCGACTTCCACCATCATCTGAAACGCGCGCGAGTAGAGAAAGTCGCCCACCAGCACGCTGGCGGCGTTGCCCCAGACGGCGTTGGCGGTGTCTTTGCCGCGGCGCAGCTCCGACTCGTCCACCACGTCGTCATGCAGCAGCGTGGCGGTGTGAATGAATTCGATAATGGCGGCCAGCTTGATATGGTGCTCGCCGCGATACCCCACCGCCTGGGCGCACAGCAGGTGCAGCGCCGGGCGCAGACGCTTGCCCCCACCCCCGACGATGTAGTCGGAGATCTGGTTGATCAGCGGGACGTCGGAATACAGGCCGCTGCGGATACACCGATCCACTGACGCCATGTCTTCGCGCACCAGGTCTGTAACGCTGGCAAAAAAGTCGCCCGAAGCGGGCGTCTTGAGATCGTTTAAGGTTGCGGACACAGAAAAACTCGTAGTTAGCCCCAGCATTATAAGCTAAATGCGCACCTGACTCACATAGATCCAGGCCTCGCGCCTACAGCTCCCAAACACCTTTCTGGTAGACTCTGCCGCCTGCTTTCAGCCCCACGCGCACAGGAGGAAACCATGGCCCGCGGCATCAATAAAGTGATTTTGGTCGGAAATCTGGGCAACGATCCGGATACCCGCTACACGGCCAGCGGCGCGGCGGTGAGCAACCTGAGCGTGGCCACCTCGCGGAGCTGGCGCGACAAGCAGAGCAACGAGATGCGCGAAGAAACCGAGTGGCACCGCGTGGTGCTGTTCGGCCGGCTTGGCGAAATCGCCGCTGAGTACCTGCGCAAAGGCTCCAAGGTCTACCTCGAAGGCCGGCTGCAGACCCGCAAGTGGCAGGACAAGCAGGGTCAGGACCGCTGGACCACCGAGATTATCGCTGACGAAATGCAGATGCTGGACAGCCGCGGGGGTGGCGGCAGCGCGCCGTTTGAAGGCGGTGGCGGTCGGCCGCAGCAGCAGCGCAGCCAAGCGCCCGCGGGCGGCCAGGCGCAGGCACCGGCCGGCCCACCGCCGGACGACTTCGACGACGACATTCCGTTCTAAGGCGCGTTAAGCTCGGCATCATCCGTACCCAAGAACCGCCTATATCTGCGAAGAAATGAGAATCTCCAAACATGAGTAAGCCCGTGTGGCTGGTGACCGGCGGTGCCGGATTCATCGGCGGTAACTTTGTGCTGGACGCCGTGATAAGTGGCCGCGCGACCGTGGTTAACCTCGACGCCCTCACCTACGCCGGCAATCTGGAGACGCTGAGTTCGGTGATGGGTCAGGAAGGCCATCAGTTTGTGCACGGCGACATCGGCCACGCGGAGCTGGTCGCTGGCCTGCTGAGCGGGCACCAGCCGGCAGCGGTCATCAACTTTGCCGCGGAAAGCCACGTGGACCGCTCCATCGACGGGCCGGCAGCCTTTGTGCAAACCAACGTGGTCGGCACGCTGTCGCTGCTGGAGTGCTGCCTGAAGTACTGGCAGGGGCTCGACGAGGCTCAGCAGCAGGCGTTTCGCTTTCTGCACGTGTCCACCGACGAGGTCTACGGCTCGCTCGGAGAGACTGGCAAATTCACCGAAACCACCCCCTACGCGCCCAACTCACCCTACTCGGCTTCCAAAGCCGCGTCAGACCACCTGGTGCGCGCGTTCCACCACACGTACGGGCTGCCGGTGCTCACCACCAACTGCTCGAACAACTACGGCCCTTATCAGTTCCCGGAGAAGCTCATCCCGTTGATCATCAACAAAGCGCTGGCCGGCGAACCGCTGCCGATCTACGGCGACGGGCAAAACGTGCGCGACTGGCTGCACGTCTCCGACCACTGCGCCGCCATCACGGCCGTGCTGGAAAGAGGTACGCCAGGCGAGGTGTATAACGTGGGCGGCGACGCCGAGATGGCCAACCTCGATGTCGTGGAAACCATCTGCGCAGAGCTGGACCGTCGCCGGCCGCTGCAGAACGGCCAGTACCGCGACCAGATCACGTTCGTCAAAGACCGACCGGGCCACGATCGACGCTACGCCATCGACGCCAGCAAGCTGCAAAACGAGCTGGGCTGGGCGCCGGCGTATAGTTTTGCTGACGGCATCCGCGACACCGTCGCCTGGTACCTGGACAACGAGCCCTGGGTGAACCATATCCAGGACGGCAGCTATCAAGGCCAGCGGCTCGGACTCCAGGGCGGCGGAGCGGCCTCGTGAGTCGACGCGGCATCATTCTCGCCGGCGGCAGCGGAACGCGTCTATACCCGGTCACGCGTGTCGTGAGTAAGCAGCTGCTGCCGATCTACGACAAGCCGATGATCTATTACCCGCTGAGCACCCTGATGCTGGCCGACATTCGGGAGGTGCTGATCATCACCACGCCGCACGACCAGGCGCAGTTTCAGGAGCTCCTGGGTGACGGCGCCGGCTGGGGCATGTCCATCCGCTACGCGGTACAGCCCGACCCGGGCGGGCTCGCCCAGGCCTACCTGATCGGCGCTGACTTTGTGGACGGCAAAGACTCCTGCCTGGTGCTGGGTGACAACATCTTCTATGGCCACGGCCTGGTGCCGATGCTCAAGAGCGCTGACGAACGCGAGTCGGGCGCCACCGTGTTTGGCTACTGGGTGAGGGACCCGGAGCGCTACGGCGTTGCGGAGATGGACGCCAGCGGCAAGGTGATCAGCATCGAAGAAAAGCCGAAAAAACCGCGCTCCAATTACGCGGTGACGGGCCTGTATTTCTACGACGGCCGCGCACCCGCGTTTGCCGCGGAGCTTGAGCCGTCCCCTCGCGGCGAGCTGGAGATCACCGATCTGAACCGGCGCTACCTCGAGCAGGACGAGCTTCACCTCGAGCGGATGGGCCGAGGTTACGCCTGGCTGGATACCGGCACCCACGAGTCGCTGGTGCAGGCCAGCACCTACATCGAGACGCTGGAACAGCGTCAGGGGCTGCGCATCTGCTGTCCGGAGGAGATCGCCTTCTCCAAAGGCTGGATCTCCGCGCAGCAGCTTGAGCAGCTTGCGGCGCCTTTAAGCAAAAACGGCTATGGCCAGTACCTGTTGAAGCTCGCCGCTGACGGCGCCCATCCGATATGAAGGTGCTCCCCACCCAGATTCCCGGCGTCATGCTGTTTGAGCCGGTGCTTCACGGCGACGATCGCGGCTTCTTTATGGAAACCTGGAATCATGCGCGCTACAGCGACGTGGGGCTGCCAACGATGTTCCGGCAGAACAACCTGTCCAAGTCCGCTCAAGGGGTTCTGCGCGGGCTGCACTTTCAGGAGCCCAACCCGCAGGGCAAGCTCGTGCACGTACTCAGTGGCGAAGTCTTTGACGTTGCGGTCGACATCCGGCGCGGCTCGCCAACGTTTGGCCAGTGGGAGGGTTATCACCTCTCCGGCGACAACCATCGCCAGCTCTATGTGCCGGAAGGATTTGCGCACGGTTTCTGCGTGCTGTCGGAGTTCGCGATCTTCAGCTATCAGTGCACCCGCGTTTATGAACCGGCCAACGATCGCTCCCTGGCCTGGGACGACCCGGACATCGGCATCAGCTGGCCAGTCGACCAGCCGCTGCTGTCGGACAAAGACCGCAACGCGCCCAAGCTTGCCGACTGCAACACCCTGCCCGCCTACGATGAGCACGAGCACGCCGCATCAGTTTGAGCTGAGCCTGATCGAAGCGCTGGAAGCCTCGGCGCCGGGCTCCAAGGCCGCCTGGTGCCAGTTCTCGGACCAAAACTGGTCTGACCTCACAGAAGAAGAACGCCAGCCGCTGCGCCGAGCGGTGGACAAGCGCCGTCGGGAGTTTGCCGCCGGCCGAGCGGCGGCCAAAGCAGGTGCCGCGGCGCTGGGCATTGAACTTTCTTCCCTGCCGGTCGGCTCCCAGCGGGAACCCTGCTGGCCGGGTGGCCTCGTCGGTACCATCACGCACGACAACGTCAGCGCCTTAGCCTGGCTGGCGCCACAGAGGCAGTGGCTGGGTCTCGGGCTCGACGTGGAATGCAGCACGCGGCTCAAGCCCAACACCTGGCGCCTGCTGTTCAACGAAGATGAGCTGGCCGTGCTCAACGCCAGCGATGACCCTACGCTTGCCGTGCTGATGTTCAGCGCCAAAGAGAGTATCTACAAATGCCTGTTTCCGCTCGTGAAACGGTTTGTCGGTTACAAAGAGGTGTCGGTACTACCCTCGCATCGCGAGCAGTTGGAGGTTTTGCTGAATGATGAGCTGGCGGCAGAGACGGCGATCAGCGCCATGACCGTGCAGGCGTTTCACCTAGAGGACCGACTTGCAACCTGGACATGGCTCACCCGAGAACCGTCAGGTTAACAACGCCGAACCCCAGATTCGGCGGAGTGGAGTCTGACGGGTCGCTAGCCCTGTGGGCGCCGGCGAACCGGCCTGTCACGGCGCCGCTCGCGGTGCATACGCCGCCCCGACGAGCCAGACTGCGCCATGGCGGGCGTTGCGGTGAGCGTGAGAACGGCGGGCGCGACATAGCCCGCCTTTTTCAGTAAAGCCCGACGGCTCGACTTCTGCATGTTGATGTCCTTTGCTTCGCATCACCGGCCCCCACCGGCGATCAACGTATGGCGACATTGTCACCGAAAAAAGTCCCAGAAACCGTTTCTGTGACATTCCTTCACACGTTGCCTACATCGGACTGCAAAACGTCAGGTCAGGCGCGCAGCAAGCTCCCGCAAACGCTGCGAGCGGGCCGCATCGTCCTTACCCTCACCCTCACCGTCAGTGGCGTCTGGCTCGATATCGAAGACGGGCTGGCCTTTCTTCACCACCACACCGTCGTCCGCGATCAGTAGCCGGGTGATGGTGCCGGCAAAGCGCGCCCGCACCACGTTGAACATTTTCATCACCTCGATCACGTAGAGCGGATCGCCCGCCTCGAAGTGGGCGCCCACCTCAATAAACGGCGGCAGGTCCGGCGCCTGGCGGGCGTAGTACATCCCGCCGGCTTCCGCCAGGATCTGGTTGCCGGTGGCGCGCGGCGGCGGGGCCAGCACCAGGCGGGCCGCATCCTGCGTTTCTTTGCCCTGCAGCCGGTCAGGGATTTCAACGGTGAGATCTTCGTTGACCTTCAGATCGTAGAACCCGCTTTCCTGAGCCAGCAGCTGAGGCAGCGCAAGGATCGCGTTGCCAAGCTGGAAGCCAGCGTGACTGGCCTTGAGCGCTGCAGCTGGCGGACCATCGCCCGCATCTTCCGACGCTGCGGCCAGCGAGGCTTCGGCAGAGGCGTAATCCTCAGCACCCAGCTGCTGCTGGAGCTGCTCGTAGAACGCCATCGCCTGCTGCAGCAGCGCCTGATCGTGGTCCCAGATGACGTAAGCCGGGGGTTGATCAGGCTGCGCATCCATCGACAGGAACGAATACAGCCGATCCAGCACCTCCAGCGGATTGACCGACCAGCGCCACCGCTCTCCGTCCCAGCTTCCCCAGCTGCTGGAAGCGCTCAGCCAGCCTGACAGCACGTGCGGATGATCAAACAGCCGCCGCAGAGGCCGCAGCAGCAGAGTGCGTTTTTGCTCAGCGATCGCCTGCACCGCTGCCCGATGCTCGGCGCCAATGCCCTGCAGCTCCTGGGAAACCACCGCCGTGTAGACGCCGGCAAGGTCAAGCCCCTCAGCGCTGGTGGCCAGGTCCGCCACGGCAACCAGGTAAGGCGGCACAAAGCGGGTTCCGACCTTCGCGCGGACGTCGTTGGCCAGCAGCCAGTGCAGCAGGCCGTAGTGAAACTCGAGGTTCGTCTCAAGGTCACGTCCGCGAAGCTTGGCCCGGCGCATCACGTCGCCCAGCCCTTCACACGTCTCGCGTCGTGACTCCCCAACGGTCAGCAGCAGCGCGAGGTTGCTGTCGTACGCGCCCGCCAGGTAGTAGGGCATAAACAGGCCCGTATCGGGATTGGGTACGCTGATCCCCTGGTCGTCGCGAATCTCATTCGGCAAACAGGGCGACCAAGACTGGATCAGGCCACCCGCATGAGGCGCCAAGGCGTCATTGGTGGCGTTGAGCCGCATCTCGATGGAGTCCATGTTCCGCACGACGCGCTTCGGCCGTGGCAGCCGCGGACCGTGTGCCGCGAGGATCGCCATCGCCTCGATCAGCGAGTTGACCTGAAATGCCTCGCCGGGAAACTCCGGGTTCTCGAACTCCAGCGCGTAGCACAGCTCCGTCACCCGGTGCTCCACCTGGATGCGGGTATTCATCTCCATGAAGTAGTGGTTGTTGCCGTCGACGATACATTCCCAGGTGGACACCGAGTCTAGCCCCGTCGCTGCACCGAACCGTTCCGCTTCGGCCTGCATGCGATTGAGAATGTCCAGCTCATCCTGGAGCGCCTGAGCACGTACCTCGTTGCCGGCCGATCGGGAGGCTTCGATGGCCCGTTCGATCGACGGCTCGGTCACCGAAATTTCCAGCAGCTTTTGCTCGTGCATCTGAAGCGAACAGTCTCGCGAACCGAGCGCAATACACCAGTCGCCGTTGCCGAGCAGCTGCACCTCCTGGTGCCGGTTGCTGTCGATATTGAGCTCAATCAGCAGGTTTTTGTTATCGCCGGGCCCGGTAGCCTTTACCTCCGAAAAGATCTCTCGGGCTTTCTCCGGCGCCTGCGCGGCGGCTTTGGCGATACACGCCTCGGGGCTGTCGCCGCTGAAGCTGCTCGGCGACTCAAGGAGCCGCTGGCCTTTTCCGCCACCGCCGCCGATGGCCTTAAGGCGCAGGCGCCGATCGGGATACTTCTCAAACAGGTTGGCCACCTGCCGGCGAATCTCTTCGCAGAGCTCGTCGACGGTGATGACCTCCACCGCAGCGCGATAGGAAGCATCCAGCACGTCTTCCGCCAGCAGTTCGGGGGTGTCGGGTAGTTCGGCCGGCAGCTCAAGGCCGTGCTCCTTGGCCAGCGCCGTGAGCGCGTCAACCGTGGAGTGCTTGCGCAGCAGCGCCAGCGCGCTGACGTTGTCCACGCCCGGGGTGACGCTGATGTCGCAGGCCAGCGCGGTTCGCTTGGCCACGTCTTTGCGCCCGGCATCGCGCACGGTGCGGCTGCAGGGACCAATAAAGTTAAGGCCCGCCTCCTCCAGCGATCGCACCAGGATTTCTTCTTCGGCCATAAAGCCGTAGCCGGCGAACACCGAGTTGTAGCCGTTTGCCTTTGCGATGCCAATGATTTGCTCGATGCGCTGCTCCCGCTCGGCTTGATCGACGCCGCTGTAGTCAGGCAGGCGGTGGATGCGCGACTGGTCTTTGAGCTCCCGCAGCTCCGGCGCCAGCGCTCGGGGAAAGGCGATTGAATCCTTTTCCGAGAGCAGGATGCCGTAGTGCTCGATGCCCATCTGCGAAAAGACATCCATCGCCTCCTTACGCACCGGGCCGCGACAGATGATCAGTGGCCTTAAGTGTTCACAGGAAAAGCTGCGCTCCCAGTCGGAGCCGCCCCGGCTGCGGCGACGGTCTTCGAAGACCTGCGGGTTTTGGGTGTAGATGCCGGCCATTAGTGGAACTCCCGCTGGACGCCCGTCAGCGGACTGGGCTCGTAGTGACGCAAACAGAAATCGATGGTGGTGCCCATGAGCTTCCGCAGCTCGGACGGCATGACAATCTGTGAGATGGAGCCGAGGCTCAGACCCTCTTTCGGATTCATCAGCGCCTTTTCGTAGCGCGCCACCAGCTCGGCGTCTTTGCCGGCAAACCAGGCGTCTGCCTCGCGGGTGGCCTCGGCGGCCGCCGCCTCCGGCGTGCTGCCCGACTCTCGCAGCTTGGCCGCCAGCTCAGCCACGCGCTGCTTTCGCTCGGCACGCAGCGCCTGCAGCTCTTTCTTATAGACAAATTCGCGGCCCGCCGGACCCATCACCGCTACCCGGGTGGACGGCAGAGCAAACACGTAGTCCGCCCCGGTGGGGTAGTTGTTGAAAGAGGCGTAAGCACCGCCGAAGGCGTTGCGGACCAGCAACAGGATTCGCGGAGTGCGCAGATCAACAATCGCGTCCAGCATCGCCCGGCCCGCCTGCACAACACCCCGCTGCTCCTGCTCGGTACCCGGCAGGAAGCCGGGGGTGTCTTCCATAAAGATCACCGGAATGTTGTAGAGGTTGCAGAAGCGAATGAAGCGCGCACTCTTGAGCGCTGAGTCGACGTCAATAAAGCCCGTCGAGACGGCGCTGTTGTTGGCCACAAAACCCACCACATGGCCGCCGATGCGGCCAAGCGCTGTGGTCATATTGCCGGCCCGATCGGGCTGAAGCTCGAAGTAGTCGCCGTGGTCACAGATCTGCTGAATGATGATGCGGATATCGAACGGCGTGTTGAACCCCGCCGGCTGGGCAAAGGTGCGATGAAACAGCACGTCGATTTCCGGCGTTTCCCGATCGAGCGGATCGGTGCTTGGGCGAAACGGAGGCGACTCGTGGTTGTTGCCCGGCAGGTACGACAGCAGACGTCGGACGGTTTTCAGGGCGCCCACCTCGTCGGGCGTAGTCAGGTCGGCAACGCCGGAGGCGCCGTGTACGCCCGGGCCGCCGAGCTCGTCAGGCGTCACGTCCTCACCCAGCACCTCGCGCACCACGCCGACGCCGGTCAGCCCAAAGAAAGAGTCGTTGGGCTGGATAACAAAACTCCCCTGCCGCGGCAGGTAGGAACCGCCGCCGGCGTTGAAGCCAAACATACACATGATGCTGGGCACCACGCCGCTGATTTTGCGCAGCGCGGTAAACGCTTCGGCATAACCGTCCAGGCCGCCGACGCCGGCCGGCACGTAAGCACCCGCGCTGTCGTTTAGCCCCACCACCGGAATGCCGCGCTTAGCCGCCAGCTCGTAGAGCCGCGCCAGCTTACGGCCGTTGGTGGCGTCCATGGATCCGGCGCGCACCGTAAAGTCGTGGGCGTAAAGCGCCACGTCGCGGTCATCGATATTCAGGATTGCGGTGACCAGCGAAGCCCCATCGAGGTTGGGCCCCCAGTTCTGAAACAGTACGGTGGGCTCTTTGTCACTCAGGACCTTCATCCGCTCCCACACGGTCATGCGGTTTTTCAGGTGCTGGCGCGTAATGTTGCGAAGACCGCCCGCGATCCTGGGGCGCTCCCGCAGCATGCGCGCTTCAGCGAGCATTTCTTCGTAGGGCGTCTGAGTCTCTTCGGGACCGGCATCGGGTGGCAAAAACGGATTGTTCAAAGAGGGAACCACGGGGTCGGTCATCGGGATACCTAGGTGGGGAAACCCGCCTATGCTACAAGCGGTTACTGCGTATTTCTAGCGAGTTCGAGCGGCTACGGAAAACCCGATGACATGTGTCGGGAAACCTGATCGAAGTGGCAAGAATCGATGAGCAACGAGGCATAAATTCCCGGCATGGCGATGACAACTCTGGTGCATCGACGCGACTCGTTTCGGATGACTTTTTCGTAGCCGGGAGCCCGCTGGGAGGCAAATGTAAATTTTTCCTACCGCTGGCGTTTGGGGGTGACCGGACCCTTCGGGCCGATTAAGCTCAATTCCTGCCGGTTTACGACTAGGAAACACCATGTGCGGAATTGTGGGCGCCATTGCCCAGCGGGACGTCAAGCTGATCCTCATGGAAGGGCTCAAGCTGCTGGAGTATCGGGGCTACGACTCCGCCGGCATCGCGATCATCGAAGCTGACGGTTCCCTGGAACGCCGCCGGGCGGTTGGCAAGGTGGCGGCGTTAGCCGAAATCCTGGAAAACCAACCGCCGCAGGGTACGATCGGCCTAGCTCACACACGTTGGGCCACACACGGTTCGCCCTCAGAAAGCAACGCTCACCCCCACTTTTCTTCGCCCCGGATTGCCGTGGTCCACAACGGCATCATCGAGAACCATCTGGAGCTGCGGAAAGAGCTCGAAGCCGCCGGCGTCGAGTTCGAATCGGAAACCGACAGCGAGGTTGCGGCTCACCTGATTCGTGACCGGCTGGAGAAAGGGGCTCCCGACCTGCTGTCCGCCGTGCGGGACGCGGTGACCGTCCTCAAAGGCGCCTACGCCTTGGCCGTGGTGGATTCGGAAAACCCAGACGTGCTGGTCGGCGCTCGCCTGGGTTCACCCATGGTGATCGGCGTGGGTCTTGGCGAGACTTTTCTCGCCTCGGACGCCGGTGCCCTGCTTCCGGTGACTCAGCGCTTTGCCTTTTTAGAAGAAGGTGACGTTGCCGAGCTGACCCGCGACGGCTTTAAGGTCGTCGACCGCGATGGTGAGGCGGTTAGCCGGGAGCTGAAGACCTCAGCTCTGTCGATGGACGCTGCCGACAAAGGCACCTATCGACACTACATGCAGAAAGAGATTCACGAGCAGCCGGACGCGATCGCCAACACGCTCGAAGGCCGGCTGGCCGATTCGATGGTGCTGGAGAGTACCTTCGGCCCCGAGGCCGCAACGGTGCTGCCGAAGGTCGAGAACGTGCAGATTGTCGCCTGCGGGACCAGTTACCACGCCGGGCTGGTAGCGCGCTATTGGATCGAGGCCATGGCCAACATCGGCTGCAACGTCGAGATCTCCAGCGAGTTTCGCTACCGCGACTGCCACGTGCCGCCGAACACACTCTTTTTGACCATCTCCCAGTCTGGCGAAACCGCCGACACGCTGGCGGCGCTGAGCCGGTCCAAGGAGCTGGGCTACCTGGCCACCATGTGCATCTGCAACGTGCCCGAAAGCTCGATCGTCCGCCAGTCAGATCTGGTGATGATGACCCGGGCCGGGGCTGAGATCGGCGTGGCGTCGACCAAGGCGTTCACCACGCAGCTGGTGGCGCTGTTTCTGCTGGCGATTGGCCTGGCCAAACACCGCAATCCCGAGCTCAAGGAAGGCGAGTACGTCGATCAGCTGGCGCACCTGCCCGGGCAGATCCGGGACGTGCTGGAAACCGAAGCAGAGATCGCGAAGATTGCCGAGCAGTTTGTTGAGCACGACCACGCGCTTTTCCTCGGCCGAGGCACCGCCTATCCGATCGCGATGGAGGGTGCACTCAAGCTGAAAGAGATCTCGTACATTCACGCCGAAGCCTACGCCGCCGGTGAGCTGAAACACGGTCCGCTCGCCTTAGTGGATGAAGCCCTCCCGGTTGTGGTGAGCGCGCCGAGCAACGACCTGCTGGAGAAGTTGGTGTCCAACCTGCAGGAAGTGAAAGCGCGGGGCGGCAGGCTCTATCTGTTTGCGGACAAAGGCGTGGACGTGCCGGAGCTGGATCAGATCCAGGTGATCTCACTGCCCACCGAAGCCGGAATCCTGGCGCCGGTGCTGCACACGGTACCGCTGCAGCTACTCGCTTATCACGTGGCCGTCCTCCGAGGCACGGACGTTGACCAGCCGAGGAACCTGGCCAAGTCGGTTACCGTGGAGTAACCAATCAGCGCTGTGGGTCCTGCTTCTGGTGATTAAATGCGTCGAAGATCGATATCAGTAACCGCTTTGGATCCGACACAGGGCACACAGGGTAGTACGCGTTGAATGACGACTTCTGACCCGAAGCAAACGTTCGCTTTTCTTGTAAAGACAGACGATCTATCCCTGCAATGGCGACCCAGCTTAAAGCCATGAAACTCAAGTTCCTAAAACCAACGTTGGTGATTCTGTCTGTCGCGGTCTTGGCAGCAATGCTCTGGCAGCATTCCCGGTATAGCGAGATCCGACGCGATTATGTACAGGATTACCAGTCGGCACTTCATGGCAAGTCGCTACACGTTCTAACTTTTCTAACAGCGCCAAATAACCAGGAGCTTGTCGATTCACTAAGAAGACTGAGTTCCGCAGCCGAGCAGGAAGGCACAGGAACCCTGATTTACGCCGGCAAGGTGGTTCGCAATCATCGTGAATCCACGCAGGTGACGGAGGCACTTGGTCGAAATGTTGAATGGGACGCAATCATCCTGCAGCAGTTCGACGGACTGGATGCCTATTCCCGCTACTTACAGGATGACGAAGTGCGGGCGGCGCTATCTGTGTTTCCTGATGAATTCGCGCACGGAATGAGCCGATCGGCAACGCAGAGCTTGTTGCTGCCGCAGTTTCTATTGTTCCGCAAGCTCCAGAGGCTCCTCACATTCACTCCTGCGATCGTGCCATTCGAAGCCGTTTCCCGCGCCGAAGATGCGGAAGGACCTGACATATCCAGCTCACTGTTTTCTGGTTCGGATGGCTTAGGAAAAGAGGCAATAGTCGTCGTCAACCTGATGCTCGAAGGCGACGTTGCACAAAGCGCTGCTAATGCGGGGTACAGTGATCAGATGTTGTCTTTGTTCGCAGAGCAGACTCACGGACCGATCCACTTGGGTGCATCCGTTCCCATCGATCATCCTTTGGAATACACGAGTATTGCCCTGGTCTACTATCCCGGCACCGAATATTTCCAAGACCTCGTAACCAGCACTTTTTTCCAAGGAATTATCGGGGACAAGCAGCTTGCGGACACGATGGTCTCCATAACTGTGCCGATTACGAATCAGCTTTGAGCCACCCGACTCCGAGAACGTATACGTGGGGAGTTAACTACTAGAACAAGCCGACCAATACTCAGCTCACTCCGCCGACAAACGCTGACAAAAGGTGAGGTCGGCATCGCGTCGGCAAAGGTCCGGGGCGCCGCGCGCCCGCCAGTACTCGTAGAAGCCCAGCCTCTCAATCAGGTCGGCGAACTCCGCTCGCTTTCGAGTATCTCCGCCATACTCGTAGAACAGCACCACAGAGGTATCGAAACGACCGCCTGACGATTCCTGATCGAGGATTTCGAGCGCCGGGTCGGTCATGCCGACGCCGTCCAGCATATGAAATGCCAGCCAGCCGGGCAGACCGTTTCGGTAGGCTTCACGGACTTCGCTCAGCAGCAAGTCGCTGTCCGAAAGATTTGCCTCACGAACATCGATATACGCTCGAAGCGTTGATTCGAATGCTTTGAAAGGCGACTTCTCCACCCACGCGCGAGCAGCCTCATAGTTGCCGTTTTCCATCGCGATCAACCAACGACCCACCCAAACAATCGGGGTCTCGACGCCGAGGCTGAACCACAGGTAGTCGAGCATCTCCTGCGCCTGCTCGACGTGGCCAAGCTGGTAGTGGTTCATGGCGATTTCGCTGAGGATGGGCGGCGAGTTGGGTTCCAGTGCCAAAGCCGCGTCGGTCAGATTCACCGCCTCGTTGATGAATCCGACTTCGCGGTAGTGCCCGGCGAACCACAACAGCAGGCTGGTGTTGTCGGGGTCAACCCTTAGCGCTTCGCGATAGATTCTTTCCGAAGACAGCCAGTCGCCCCGACCCTTTGCGACCGAGGCCATGATGGATCGTGCCTCCACCAAGGTGGCGTCGAGCTGTAGCGCCCGGTCAGCCGCCAGCAGCGCCTCATCGGTCGCCTCGGATGCGCTCACTTCGTCAGAGTAGGTCGGAAGCGTGATCCAGGCGGTGGCCAGCGCAGACCATGCTGCCGCGTAGGTGTCATCGCGCTCCACCGCCTGGGTGAGAAGCTTAACGGCCTGCCGATTGGGTCCTTCTCCCCGCTGGCGCCAAAGCGCGCTGCCGCGTTCGTAAAGATCGACGGCAATCGGGTCTCTCCCGACATCCGGACCGACCACGGCTGGTCGGGGCCAGATAGCGATCATGGCAACAACCGCTATCACGGCCGATGCGAAGACACCCAAGGCAAACCTGCTGCTGCGCTGGCTCCCCGTCGCTACCTCCGCCGGCGGCGCGGGGGAAAAGTCCGCACGCGAGCCAACCCAGGTATCCAGCTCTGCGGGGAGGGCAAATACCGTGCTGCGCCTCTCATGCTGCTGGCGATGCACCGGCAGCTGCTCCTCTCGCTCCCACCGTCGGGCAGTTCGCTCACTGCAGCCAAGGTAGTTCGAGATTCGCTTCCAGCCAATCAGGCGTGACTCGAGACCTTGATCGCTGGTCGATTCGGTTTCAGACATCCAATCTCCAGTGGATTAGGCCACTGCGCCTCAAGGCTAACGGATGCGGCTAAGCCGGCCAAGTGCGGCCATCAGCGGCAACCGGCCGGCCAAAAGGCCCGCCGTCGTTGCCGTGCGCGGGTTCGCCGAGTGAACTACAGCCTGGTCCACAAAGGAATCAGCCATGCTTCCGTTCCCCCACGCTCATTGGTACGTGCTCTCTTTTCTGTTGATGACTTTTCTGGCTTTCATGCCAGGCTACTTTGCGGTGCTGCCGACAGCACCGTGGGTACATCATCTCCATGGCATCACGGCCACGATGTGGATTGTCCTCGTGGCCACGCAGAACTGGACCGCTCATCACCGCAAGTGGAATTGGCATGTACGGGCCGGCATGGCGAGCATGGCGCTGGTGCCGGTCTTCACGGTCGGTGGGCTGTTGGTGACGCAGCACATGCTGCGAACCGAGTCGGTGTTTAACCAACTCTTCGGTCACGCGCTGTCGGCGGCCGATCTGTTGGTCTCTGCCGCGTTTGTTGTGCTCTATACGCAGGCGCTACGGAACCGACGAGATCCGGATCGGCACCCACGCTACATGCTGGCGACCGTAATCCTGCTGGCAGGGCCATCGCTCGGCCGGTTTTTTGCCGGTTACGTGCCTGGCTTTCTGGTGCGAAGCCTGGAGACGTTGCCAAAATTCGGCGACGCGCTAAATGCCGCCTTCATCACCGCTGTAGCCTTCTGCGCGCTGTTGATCTTCCGGGACCGAGTTCGCTCCAAACCGTTTGCCCCGTTTGTATGGGCATTGCTCACAACCGTCGCCATGTTTCTCAGCTACCAGGTCATCGGGCATCACGCTGCGTATTTGCCAGTGGCCAACTGGCTTGCAGACCTGCCCATGCTGCATGTCGTGGTGTTCGGACTCGTGGCATCCAGCGCTGCGATCGCGTGGGCCTGGCTGAACCCACGGAGCCGCAAAGCCTTTGGCACCCAGCCGGACAGGCGCGTAGCGGCCAGTGTGACGTGACGGCGTCATTTCATCTGGCAGGTCGCTCGGTCGGCGGAACTCAGAATCAGTGGCAACTAGGCGATCGCGCTGACTATGCCTGAGAGCGTGAATCAAGAGCGAAGCGTGGCGCCTCTTTCGCACCGGTTGGCTTCGGATTATGGCGGGTAGGCGTCACACAGGGTCGTCCACAGGGTTACCAAGGACGAGACCAGCACTTCGCCGACTTGGTCTGGATATGAGCCGTAGCCGACCATCAGCAGTTCGCGCTCAATGTCCAGCATCGCAAATTGACCATGAATGCCCAGCATGGCCAGCTGGGTTGCGTCACCGTTCATGACGTAGGTCTGGTTGCGGTAGTAGCCTTCGGCAAACAGCGGGTAGTAGCCTCCGCGTTGCCACGCCTCGCGCAGCTCTGCCCGGGGGCTGAGGATATCCCTTAGATAGGCTGCCGGAACCACCGGCGCCCCTTCGAGGTTTTTGCCTTCGTTCAGAAACAGCGACGCCCACCGCGCAAAATCCCGCAGGGTGAGGCTGAGCTGGCCCTCGGTGACCGCGACACCGCTGGCGTCGAGGTTGAGCCAGGCGTCCTGCTCTGCGCCGATATGTTGGTACACCAGGCTCTGCAGCAGTTCGGCCACGGTCTGCCCGTACACCGCTTCGGCAATCAGGCCCAGCGCGTTGGTTATTGGTGAGGCGTAGTTGAAGCGATAACCCGGCTCACTCTCCAGGTCGTTCATATGCTGCTTCATCCAGGCGTAGTAGCCAGGCGGCGTGTCGGATGTCGGCGGGTAATAGCCCGTGGCGCGAAAATAGCTCCAGCAGATGCAGTCCGGGTCGTCGTAGTGTTCCTCGTAGCGCAGCCCGGTGCGCATATCCATCGCCTGCTGAACCGAGATGTGCTCCCAGGCCCGAAGCTCGGCCAGCTCACTCAGGTAGGTTGCGACGGGCTCCTGCGGATCCACTAACCCTTCATCGATGGCCATCCCCAGCAGCACCGTGGTGAGTGATTTGGTGGTGGAGTGATTGACGTGGCGGTCGGTCTCTCGCATCCCGTTGCGGTACGACTCGTGCACCACCTTCCCTTTGCTCATAACCAACAGCGCGTCGTTGAACAGGCGTCGCTCCAGCAGCTGGCTGGCGTTTAGCTGCCTCTCGGTACCCGGCTCCGGAAGGCGCAGCGCATCCATGTCCAGCCCGCTGGCTGCATACGCCAGCGGTATGGGCGCGGCGGGGGCCCGAATCACGTCGGTATTCCAGAAGCGGGCCATGGCCCGCTGGCTGTAGGCCAGGTGTGTCGGCGCATCCCAGTTGGACCAGTTGATGCCGAGCTCAGCGTTGATGACGCGGTCAGCCGAGCCGGGCTTCAGTCTCTCAACCAACTGCTTTCCCCTGTGTACCTTCACGGCCCGCCAATAAAATCGCCGAGGCAAACAGCAAGAAGCTGGCCACAACCGCAAGCCCAGCCAACCAGTTAACCGCGGCAAGGCTTGTCTCGGTCACCAGCATGGCCGCAATGCCCGGGCCAATGGCCGCCCCCAGGCCGTGAAACGCCGGACTGGCCGCTACGCCCCTGCCCGTATCATCCACCGCGTTGACGGCCGAATATTGAAAGGTGAGCGAAAAATTCCAGGCGAAGTTATAGATCACCATAGCCGTCACGTAAGCCGTCATCGACATGCGGCTGTCCAGCAGCCACAGAGCCACCAGCGTACCAATCGCCGCCAACGCCAGGGGGCCCAGCCGGCCGAAGCGCTCGCCCAGCCACGCGGCACAGAGCGCACCGGGGATTCCGGTGGCGACACCCACAGCCAAACTGTTGCCAATCTGACTCCCGGTGAAGCCCGCCAGCACGGCCATCCGCTCGACGTAGGTCCACACCACGCCGACATTAAAAAAGAAGAAAAGGCACCCACCGAGAGCGAGCAGCAGGGCAGGTTTAAGCAGGCTGGCTGAACCATCGGTTGCTGCTGTTCTAGCCGTCCCGCTCCGAGGCAGAAAGAGCACGAGCACCAGGCCAATCGCTTCCAGCAAGACAAAGACACCGAGCATGCCGTCGATGCCCGCACTGGCGACCAGGCGAGGAAACAGCAGCATGCCAATGACCTG
>JBCDKA010000010.1:0-52837 GCA_038747195.1 Pseudomonadota bacterium | reverse complement strand
GACAAATCTCAGTCTTTCATCCATTGGCTTACACACTTTCCAGGGCATTTGGGCGCTCCCCAAATGCGTGAATGTGTAAACCATGTGTCCGGAATACGCTGTAAGCGATGTCTCGCTAAGCTCAAAACCACCGCATGCGGTGGTTTTTTGGTTTGGCGGGCCGGGAAGCTTTGATTCGAACCCCATGCGAGCAAAGCGAGCAGGGTTCGAGCCGAGCGCGCGCAGCGCGCGACGCATCGCGCAGGGAGCGCAGCGACTGAGCGACCCCCTTGAGGGGTGAGCCTGCGCAGCAGGCGAATCATCCTCCCCCTCAACTGTCGCAATGTACCCGGTAGCTTCTTGGCCAGTTGGCAGGCCTGCCAACTAGACCAAAGAGCTCCACTGCCATTGTCCCACGCAGCAAAGCTGCGGGGTTCGAGCCGAGCGCGCAAAGCGCGCGACGCTCAGCCCCCTCCTCAATCCAACCGCCGAGAGAACCTCGCCATCGCCAGCCCCAGCGCGACCAGCGCAATCAGCCCCAGCGAACGCAGCTCCCCGGCTAGGTCGCCAAGATCGGCGCCACGGAGCATGACGCCCCGCGCAATCCGGATGAAGTGGGTGTTGGGCAAACACTCTCCCAAAAACTGGGCAAAGGCCGGCATACCCTCAAAGGGAAACATGAAACCGGACAGCAGGATGGACGGCAGCATGACAAAAAACGTCATCTGCATGGCCTGAAACTGTGTTCGGGCGACGGTTGATATCAGTAAACCAAGCGCGAGGTTAGCGGTGATAAACACGACGGCGCCCAGGTAGAGGTTGCCAATGGTCCCGGCAAACGGCACCTTAAACAGGACCTGTCCAAGCGCGACAATCAGCGCCACCTGGGCCAAGCCGATCAGAATGTACGGCACCACCTTTCCCACCATCAGCTCGGGTGTGCTCACAGGCGTGTTGATCAACAGCTCGAGATTTCCCCGCTCCCGCTCTCTGACGATCGCTACCGCCGTAAACAGCATCATCGTCATGGTCAGGATGGTGCCCAGCAGTCCGGGAACAATGTTGACCGCGCTGCGCTGCTCCGGGTTGAAGTAAGGCCGCACCTCGATGTGTCGCGTGTCGGTCAGCCCGCTGGGCGCATCCGGCACCAGGCCGCTCAGCTGGTTGGCGACCGAGGTAATGGTCGGATCTGTGCCGTCGATCAGCAGATGAGCCGCCGGTCGGTGCGGGTCGGCGAGGCGCCGATCAAAGTCGCTTGGTATGTGTATGCCCACCGAAATTTCGCCGCGCCGCAGCAGGGCCTCCAGCGACTGCGGCGAATCTGTGGTGATAATGATGTCAGCAACCTGAGTCTGGCGAACGTCTGCAACAAAGCGCTGGGACAGCATGCTGCCCGACTGGTTGGCCACCGCCGTCTTTAGGTCGCGGACGTCCATGTTGATCGCATAGCCAAACAGCAGCATCTGCATCAGCGGCATGCCCAGCACCATCCCAAAGGTCAGCCGGTCCCGCCGGAGCTGCCGGATCTCCTTGACCATCACCGCGGTCAGCCGAAAGAGCCCCGCTTTCATCGCTTGGGAGACCGGGTCGCCGAAACAAAAACATCCTCCAGCGACGGATCTACGAGGCGGATCCGAGCATCACGGGCGACTGCCGCGGTCAGCTCCCTCACCCGCGCCTCGGGGTCGCTGCAGCTCTCAGGCAGCAACACCCGCAGGCTGATGCCAAGCTGGGTGACGCTGAACACGTCGTCGGCTTCCGACAGAACCTGCTGCAGCGGCCCAACCGGTTGGCCCAGCACCTCGACCACATGCATGCCCGTATCGCGCTTGAGCGCCTCCGGGTCACCGTCGGCCACCTTTACCCCGCGATCCAAAATGGCCAGGTAGTGGCACCGCTCAGCTTCATCCATGTAGTGCGTTGAAACCAAGATGGTTGTCCCGGCTTCGGCCAGCTCAAAAAGGCGGGCCCAGAAATCCCGGCGACTGCGCGGGTCGACCGCGCTGGTGGGCTCATCCAGCAGGAGCAGCTCCGGCTGGTGAAGCACCGCCGCCGCCAGCGCCAGCCGTTGGCGCTGCCCCCCGCTCATGGTGCCGGCCAGCTGAGTTTGCTGCTCAACCAGATCATAGCGGCGCTCTAATTCGTCGATGCGCGCCCGCGCGCGACGCCCGGCAAGGCCATAAATGCTGGCGATAAAGCTGAGATTTTCCCGGACGCTCAGGTCTCCGTACAGCGAGAATTTCTGGGTCATATAGCCGATACGAGCCTTGAGCCGCGCAGCGTTTCCGGCGACCGGCAGCCCGAGGACATGGGCTTCACCGCTGGTGGGTGCAAGCAGCCCGCAGAGCATCCGGATGGTGGTGGACTTCCCCGATCCGTTTGGCCCAAGAAAACCGTAGATGGACGCCCGCGGTACCTCTAGACTCAGGTCGGATACCGCCCGCAGCTGGCCAAACTGTTTGCTTAACCCCGCAGCGGAAATTGCGGCCTGTTCAGGGGTCGACAAAACGCGCCTCCAGCGGCATGCCGGCCGGCAGCTCGCTGACGGAGCCCTGCAGCGCCACCTCGGCCGGATAGGTCAGCCGATCGCGGTCGTGGCGGGTCAGCGCAAAATACGGCGTAAACGCGGCATCGGCAGACACCCACCGCAGGCGGCCGCCAAGCAACGCGTCCTGACCCTGGATCTGCAGTTCCACCGGCTGGCCGACACGAGCTTGAGCTCGCAGCTGCGCAGGCACGTAAATGCGTGCAAAGGTGTCGTCGAGCCGCAGCAGCGTCAGTACCGGGTCACCCGCGCGCGGACGCTCGCCTTGCTCGATCAGCACTTGCTCCACCCTCCCTGCGACCGGGGCCCGGACCGTCAGCCGCTCCAAATCCAAATCCAGCATCGCCAGCTCAGCCTGCGCCTGCTCGACCGCCGCTGCCGCCTGCGCCAGCTCCTCGGTGGTGCTGCCGTTTTGGAGCTCGGCGAGCGTCGCCTCCGATTCCTTCAGTCTGGCTTGCGCCATTTTCTCAGCGGCCAGCGCCTGGTCGTAGTCGTCGTCTGAGGCCAGGTTTTGCCGCTGCAGGTCCTGCACCCGTTTCAGAGCCGCTATGCGCAGGGTCAGGTCTTCGCTCGCCTGGTCCTGACGTGCCGCCGCCGCGGCGATGATTTCGGATCGCGGACCGCGGCGCGTCTCCGCCAGCTGGGCCTCACTCACCGCCAGTACCGCGACCGCCCGCGCCCTGGCCGCTTTGGTAACCGCCGGATCGAGCTGAAAGAGCACGTCACCCTCCGCAACATGCTGGCCCTCGGCGACCGGCATGGCCACGATCAGTTCGGTGATGGGACCGCTGACCTGCACGCGCTCCGTCTCGAGCTGCCCAACCATCAGGTTCGGATCCGTGTCGGTGCAGGCCGCCAGCAGAACAACCATGAATCCCAGCGTGAGCAGCCGACGGTTCATGGCGTCACCCCGTCGCCTTGCGGCCGGGCCATGGCGCTGACGGCGGTTTCCACGTGAGCGGCCAGAAAGGCCTTCACGTCCAGCCGCTGGTGCCGGTCAAACACGGTCTGCCAGACCGCCGCCATTACCACCGGCGCCAGGAGCAGCTGCGGGTAGCGGTGGATCCCAGACGGTTGGAACTCACCACGCGCGACCGCCCGGTCAAGCAGGCCCGAAAGAGCGCCGAGACCGACGGTGATCACGTGATCGTAGTAGTACTTCGTGAGATCAGGATGTTTTGGACCCTCAGCCATCATCAGCCGGATGATGATCACGGCCCGCGAGACAGCAAGCTGGCTGATGGTTTCGAGAAACGGCCCGCGGAGAAAAGCCGCCGCCGATCCATCCCACCCCTCGATCGCTGCCGCGATGTCCCGGACCCTCGGCTCGATAAAACCTCGGATGACCGCCTTGAGGAGGTCCTGCTTGGTCTTGTAGTAGAGATACATCAATCCCTTGCTGACCCCAGCGCGCTCCGCGACATCCGACACTCGCGCTCCGGCAAAGCCGCGCTCGGCAAAAACCTCCAGCGCAGCCTGAGCAATTTCTTCGGGCCGCTGGTCCTTCCGCCGCTGGAATCGCGGTTCCGTGGACGATTCGTCGTTACGTTGCTGACTCATGGGTCAGTAATTTACTAAATGACCAGTCAGTCAGCAACTACCCCGTTTGACCCATCGCTCGGTTCAAGCTCCACCCTGCGCTATGCTTACTTGCGTATGCCTGACTACCGTGCGAATCCAGTGCCCAGATTGATGATCGGTGTTGTCGTCGGTTTACTGGCCGGCCTTGCCGCAGTGACGCCAACGCGCGCGCAATCCGTCGACTCGATTACCGATTCCCCCTGGCGCGAAGCGGTGGTCAGCGTGACCGACCTGGACCGCAGCGCCGCGTTTTTTACCCAAATTGGTGGTTACGAAGCCGTACACCGAGGCAACGTTGAGCGCAGCGAGCTTGACGCCTGGGGCCTGCCGCCAAGCGCCGCCGGTGAGTCGTTGCTGCTAACCCATGCCGGGAACGACAGCGGGATGGTCCGGCTGGTTCGGTTCGAGAACGCCGGACCCAGGGTGCCGATGAGGCCTGGGGCCCGAACCTGGGATAGCGGCTGCTACTTCAGCCTGATGATTCGCATGAAAGACATTGACCGGGTTTACCAGGACGCGATCGGGCTTGGTTGGTGGACCGAAACCCCGATTACGGACTTGACCTTTGGCAAGTCGAAGCTCCGGGTGGTGATCTATCGCGGCCCTGACGGCGTCCAGGTCCAAGGTTATGAGCGACTCGAGCCACCGCTTCCCGAAGCGATCGGGCCTTTTGACCGCCTCACCCGCCCCTTCAACATGATGCAGATGGTTCGAGATCGGGACGCGGCCTATCAGTTTTTCACCGAGGTGCTGGGCTTCGATACGTTCTACAACGGCAAACCCTACGTGGCGCCCGAACCGCAGGCGACACCGCTGGGCATTCCCATCAACCTGACGACCAGCGTTCGCTACCGGGCTGGCATCGTCTACCCCAAAGCTGGAGAGTTCGGGCGTATGGAAATGATCGAGGTCATGGATCTCGACGGCAATGATTATGCCGATCGGTGCTTAGCACCCAATCTCGGCATCCTGGCGGTCCGTTTTGAGGTGAATGACGCTGAACGGGCAGCCGCGGCGATCACGGAGCGCGGCTGGCCGCTGTTTGGCGAGCCCGCACCCGTGGCGATCGCCCCGTACGGTCTACTCGACCTGTTCACCGTTCGCACGCCGGACGGTGCACTCGTCCAGTTTTTTTCCCCACGCTAATGTCCAGGCACAGGGCGTGGCCCCTCGGGACAGAGCAGCGGTAGAATAGCGTTTTGGCTGGATCTGAACGATGAGCACCCATACCGCAACCGTTAGCTGGGAACTGGGCGACGGCGCGTTTACGCCCGCCGAGTACCCCCGAGATCACCATTGGCGACTCGCTGGTGGCCAAACGCTCAACGCTTCGGCAGCACCCGGCTATCGCGGCAACGCAGACTGCGTTGACCCCGAAGAAGCCTATACCGCCTCGCTGTCGTCCTGCCATATGCTGACCTTTCTGTACCTGGCCGCCAGCAAAGGCCTGGTCGTCGAAAAATATCTGGATCAAGCCGAGGGTACGCTCGGCAAAACCGAACGTGGCATGGTCATGACGCGGGTGACGCTGCGCCCGGAGATCACCTTCTCCGGCCCTGCGCCGTCACAGGAAGACCTGGACAAGCTGCACCACGCGGCACACAAAGCCTGCTTTATTGCCAATTCGGTGCTGACCGAAATTGTTGTGGAGGCACCACAAGCCAGCTAGCGACAATGATCGGTCAATTTCAGTTTTTTTGAGGCAGGTCCTGCCAGGGCTGCCGTGGCTGATGTCAATGGTCTGACGACCACAGTTTCACGGCAGCGTCACCGGCCAAACGAAAAGCTGATGGAGTGTGAGGGGAAAAGAGACCGCAGGCAGAATGCGGGCTAAAGGAAGGATATGGGGACATCGGTGAATACACGCAGCGCCCGTCCATGGTGGCGGACGCTGCTGCTCTGGATCGATTCCAACTCGGAGGTCGAAAACCCGAAAGAGGGAATTGACTACGTCCGCATCCTGCCGTTTATCGGCATGCACCTCATGTGTTTCGGCGTTTTCTGGGTCGGCGTTAGCCCCGTTGCGGTGGCGGTGGCGGTGGCGCTCTACGTGGTTCGCATGTTCGCCATCACCGGCTTCTATCACCGCTACTTTTCGCACCGGGCGTTTAAGACCAGCCGGATCGTGCAGTTTATTTTCGCCGTCATCGGCGCCTCCTCGGTCCAGCGGGGCCCCCTGTGGTGGGCCGCTCATCACCGCGGTCATCACCGGCACAGCGATACCGACCTGGATCCGCATTCACCCCAGGCCGGCTTTTGGCAGTCGCACATGCTGTGGTTTCTCCAGCAGGAAAACTTTGCGACTCGCCAGGAACGCGTGCGCGACTGGGCGAAGTTCCCTGAGCTGCGAGCGCTGGACAGCTCCGATCTGCTGGTCCCGGTGGCACTGGCTGTGTCCCTGTTCTTTTTTGGGGGCTGGGTAGCCGAGCAGTACCCCGCGTCCGGGACCTCAGCCGCGCAGATGCTGATCTGGGGCTTCTTTGTGTCCACCGTTGCGCTCTACCACGGCACGTTTACGATCAACTCGCTCGCCCACCGCTTCGGCAGCCGGCGCTTCAAGACCGGCGACACCTCGCGCAATAACGCGTTACTCGCGATTCTGACCATGGGTGAAGGCTGGCACAACAATCATCATCGGTATCCGGCATCAGCGCGCCAGGGTTTTTACTGGTGGGAGTATGACGTGACCTACTACCTGCTGCGGCTGATGGCGGCCGTCGGTCTGATCTGGGATATCCGACCAGTCCCGGAGCGGGTTCTTGAGCAGGGTCGAAACGCGCACCGAGGACAAGGCGACCCGAGCCAACCAGCAGGGAGCCAGGCGCCCGGCACTGCGGCCAACCACGCCGATTCATGAGCCGCATCGCGGTGATCGGTGCCGGGGTCTCGGGCCTCGTGGCGGCCCGCGCGCTCGATCGTGAGGGTGAAGTCACGGTTTTCGAGCAGGCCGACTATCCTGGCGGTCATACCCACACCCACACGCTAGAGCTTCAGGGGCGCACCTATCGCGTCGACTCCGGGTTCATCGTCTGCAACGCGCTGAACTATCCCAACTTCACCGCGATGCTCGACGAGCTTGAGGTGCCTTTGCTGGACACCGAAATGAGTTTCTCGGTCAGCAACGCCCAGAGCGGTCTCGAATACAACCCCAACTCGATCCCCAAACTGTTCTGCCAGAAGCGCAACGTCGTCCGGCCGGCTTTTTGGCGGATGCTGGCAGACATCCGGCGGTTCTATCAGGCGGCGCCAGCGCTGCTGGAGAGTGACGATCCGGGCCCCAGCACCGGCGAATACCTTATGACCGAAGGCTACAGTGCGGCCTTCATTAATGACCATTTGATTCCGATGGCCTCGGCACTCTGGTCGGCCCCGCCGTCCCAGATCATGCAATTCCCCATGCGCTACATGGTGCAGTTTTTTCACCACCATCAGATGTTGAAGCTCAAGGGCCGGCCTCAGTGGCGCGTCGTTCGCGGCGGTTCCGCGAGCTACGTTGAGGCGCTGATCGAGCGGCTCAATGCCTCGGTTGAGCTGAACTGCCCGGTGCAAGTAGTCCGTCGAAATGGCAGCAAGGTCGAGATCCAAACCGGCAACGGCACCTGGCAAGGTGATCGGGTGATCTTCGCCTGCCACAGCGATCAGGCGCTCGCGCTGCTGGCCGACCCCAGCGACGAGGAGCGGGACGTGCTCGGCGCCATTCCCTACCAGAGCAACGACACGGTCCTGCATACCGACGAGCGGCTGCTGCCGCGCCGCCGGCCGGCGTGGGCCGCCTGGAACGCCCGGGTGGACAGCTCCGCCAGCAAATCCTGCACCGTGACCTACAATATGAACATCCTTCAGCGGCTGGAAGCACCGGTGACTTTTTGCGTAACCCTGAACCAGACCGACCAGATCGACCCCGAGAAAATCCTGGCCCGCATGCAGTATCAGCATCCGGTCTACACGCGGGAATCGGTGGCGGCGCAGGCCAAGGCCAAAGCGCTGAACGGGCGTGGCAGTACTTTTTACTGCGGCGCCTGGCAGGGCTGGGGCTTTCATGAGGATGGCGTCGTCAGCGGCCTGAACGCTGCCAGCGCTCTGCGGGAATCGCTCCATGCATAGCGCCATCTACCGGGGTTTTGTTCGGCATCGGCGCTACCAGCCAGCGGCGCACAGCTTCCGCTATCAGGTGTTCCAGCTTTATCTGGATCTGGATGAGATCGACGCCGTGCTGGGTCTGTCCCGCTGGTTTTCCCGGGAGACCTTCAACCTGGGCAGCTTCCGCCGCAGCGACTACCTCGGCCGCGAGGGTGACCTGAAGTCCTGCGTGCATCAGCGAATTGCGCAGGAGGGTCTCACGCCGCCGGCGGGGCCGGTTCGGCTGCTAACCCATCTGCGTTACGTCGGGCACTGTTTTAACCCCGTGAGCTTTTACTACTGCTTCGAGGAAGATGGCGAGACGCTCAACACCATCGTGGCGGAGATCACCAACACGCCCTGGAAAGAACGCTTCCAGTACGTTCTGCCGCTGGGCGACGAAACGGCTGGCAAGGCGGACTTCTCCTTTGCTAAGCAGTTTCACGTTTCACCCTTTATCGGCATGCAGCGCCACTATCGGTGGCGGTTCACGCCGCCGGATCGGAAGCACGTCATTCACATGGAAGTGACGGACGGAACGGAGAATGAATTTGACGCCACGATGGTGCTGACGCAGCTGCCGATGACTCGATCGAACCTGAACCGCTGCCTGATTCGCTACCCGCTGATGTGCGGCAAGGTCGTTTCGGCCATCCACTGGCAGGCCCTCAAGCTTTGGCTCAAGCGCGTACCCGTCCACGTGCACCCAAAGCATGCCCAAGACAAGGCACAGCACTCATGACCAGCAGCAAAACCCGCCTTCAACCAGACTCCGGATCTTTCACGACCCAGTGGCTACGCCAGCAGCTGTTCAAGCGGTTTTCAATGCTCGAGCATGGTCAGGTCACGCTGGTTGAAGGTGACAACGAATATCAGTTCGGCGACGAACAGGCCCCGCCGGAGCTCCGTGCCCGGGTGATTGTCCTCGACCCCAGGATGTACCGTTTTATTGCCTTTGGCGGCACGGTTGGCGCCGGGGAGTCCTACATGGAGGGACACTGGGAGGCCGAGGATCTGACCGCCGTCATCCGGGTGTTTGTGCGTAACAAAGACACGATGAATCAGCTGCAGCGTGGCCTGGCTCGGCTGAGCGCGCCGGTCCTGCAGTGGCTCCACAAACGCAACCGAAATACGCGTGACGGCAGTGCCCGCAACATCGCTGCGCACTACGACCTGGGCAACGATTTTTTTGCGCTGTTTCTCGACAGCAACATGATGTACTCGAGCGCGGTATACCGAGATCCGGGGGAAACGCTGGAGACGGCGTCCGATCACAAGCTCGATCGCATCTGCCGAAAGCTTGAGCTCAAGCCCGGCGACAACGTACTGGAGATCGGCACCGGCTGGGGCGGCTTCGCCATCTTTGCCGCCAGCCACTATGGCTGCCATGTGACCACCACCACCATTTCCCAGGAACAGCACGATCAGGCGAAGCGCCGCATCGAAGACGCCGGGCTCACCGATCGAATTACGCTACTCAAGAAGGACTATCGCGACCTGGATGGGCAGTTCGACAAGCTGGTCTCCATCGAGATGATCGAGGCGGTGGGTCACCACTACCTCGATACCTACATCCAGCAGTGCGCGGCCCTGCTCAAACCCGACGGCATGTTTCTGCTCCAGGCGATCACCATTCAGGATCAGCTGTACGATCAGGCAATCCGCGGCGTCGATTTTATTCAGCGCTACATCTTTCCCGGCAGCTTTATCCCCTCGATCAACGCGATCTGCAGCGCGGTGGCCCGGGTGTCGGACCTGCGTCTGTTTCACCTGGAAGACATCGGGCCCAGCTACGCCCTCACGCTGCGCGAGTGGCGGCGACGTTTCTTGAGTCGCCTGGATGAGGTCCGCCAGCAGGGCTATCCCGAAACCTTTATCCGCATGTGGGAATACTATCTTTGCTATTGCGAGGGCGGCTTTCTCGAACGCTCGATCGGCAACGCGCAGATGCTGCTCACTAAACCCGGCTCACGCCGCGAATCACTGGTACCGGCTCTATGAACGTTTTTCTGAACTTTGTGGCTTTTCAAATCTGCTGGATCGCGTGCGTGTGGGGTGGCGCGCACGGTTACTGGTGGCTGGGCATTGTCGCCGTTGCGCTGTTTGCGGTCTGGGAGATGACTCGTTCGCACAGTGCGGCTGCGGACCTCAAGCTGCTGTCGGTCGTGCTGGTGCTGGGCATTGTCGTGGATACGATGTACGTCCAGCTCGGGCTGCTGACGTTTGCGACGCCGGTTCCCAGCGAGCAGCTCGCCCCGGTCTGGATCTGGGCGATGTGGGTCTCCTTTGCGCTGACGCTAAACCACTCCATGGCGTGGCTCAAAGGCAAAACGCTCCTGGCAGTGGTCTTCGGCGCCATCGGCGGACCCTTCGCCTACTGGATCGCCGCCTCAGCCTGGGACGCTGCGTTCATCAATCCCGATAAAGTGCTGCTCGCCTACGGCGTGATCGGGGTCGCCTGGGCGGCGCTCACGCCGGCCCTGCTCAAACTTGCGAGCTATTTTGATGCCCGCCCGGCGGGCGAGGCGCCGGCGGCGGTGGCGACATGAGCACCATCGCCTGGGCCGAAAAAGGCTGGATTCCCGACCCGCTGATCCGCTTTGGCATCAACCGGCTGAACCGTAAACGCCTGCGAAAAGAATTTGCTCATGACGCCATCAGGCGCCACGAGCGCTTCAGCGAAGTGCTCACCGAGCTGCGAGAAAGTCCGGTCGCCATCCACACCGACGCGGCCAACGAGCAGCACTACGAGGTGCCGCCAGGCTTTTTTGTGCGATGCCTCGGCAAGCGGCTTAAATACTCGAGCTGTTACTACCCAGCCGGCGTCACCACGCTCGACCAGGCTGAAGAGGCCATGCTTACCCTAACCTGCCAGCGTGCGGAGCTGGCTGACGGACAGAATATCCTCGAGCTCGGCTGCGGCTGGGGCTCGCTCACGCTGTGGATGGCAGAGCATTACCCCAACGCCAAAATCACTGCGGTCTCCAACAGCGCTCCGCAGCGTGAGTACATCCTTGCGCAGGCGGCCGAGCGTTCACTCGATAACGTCGAGGTGATCACCGCCAACGTCGCGGAGCTGACGCTCGACGCCAAGTTTGACCGGGTGGTTTCGGTAGAGATGTTTGAGCACATGCGGAACTACCGTCACCTGCTGCAGAACATCCACACGTGGCTCAAGCCCGGCGGCAAGCTGTTTGTTCACATCTTCTGTCATCGCGAAGCGATGTATCCCTTCGAAGTGGAGGGAAAAGACGACTGGATGGGGCGTTATTTCTTTACCGGAGGTCTGATGCCGGCCGCTGACACGCTGCTGTATTTCCAGGAGCACCTCAGTATCGAGCGGCAGTGGCGCATGTCCGGGCAGCACTACGAGAAGACCTCCAATCATTGGCTGGAAAACATGGATCGCCACCGCAGCGAGATCGCTGAGGTGTTTGCGCCCGTCTATGGGGAGGCAAACGTCGACCTGTGGATCCAGCGCTGGCGAATCTTTTTTATGGCCTGCGCGGAGCTGTTCGGGTTTAATGAAGGGCAGGAGTGGCTCGTAGGCCACTATCTTTTCTGCCGCAGCTAGTGGAACACCCGCCATCGAGCCGGTGGCCCTAACCCGACGAGCTCACTGCGGCTTTCGCTAAGAACTGCAGGAGGCGGCGCTTGAAAGCCAGCTGGACTCAACGCGGGCGCGACATGAGCGGGGCATGAGCAAGAAACCCGTCAACCGCGACCTCACCAAAGGCTCGGTGCGCGGTCATCTGATGCGTCTGACCTGGCCGATGACCTTCGGCATTTTGGCGCTGATTTCCACGTCCGTCGTCGACACCTACTTCGTCGCCAGCCTCGGCACGGACGCCCTCTCCGCCCTGTCGTTCTCCTTTCCGGTTTTTATGACCATCACCGGGCTGTCGGTGGGCCTCGGCGCCGGCGCCACCTCGGTCGTTTCGCGCAGTATCGGCAAGGGTGATCAGGAGATGATCACGCGGCGCAGCACCGACGCGCTGCTGCTGAGTTTTCTGCTGGTCACCACCCTGGTCATCTTAGGCGCTCTGTTCGTGAGGCCGCTCTACGCCTCCCTTGGCGCCAGCGGCGAGGTCCTGGAGCTGGTTGTCGACTACACCATCGTGCTGTTCTACGGCATGCCGTTCCTCGTGATTCCGATGGTGGGCAACAGCCTCCTGCGGGCGGCCGGTGACGCCAAGGTTCCGGGGATCATCATGACCAGTACGGCGCTTCTCAACGTGGTGCTCGATCCGATCCTGATCTTCGGACTGCTGGGCGCACCGCGGCTGGAGATGCATGGTGCCGCGCTGGCGACGGTGATCAGCAACGGGACGGGTATGCTGATGGCCCTCTGGGTGCTGTATTTCCGGGAGAAGATGATCGCCCTGAACCTGCCCCCATTTCGTGAGGTGCTCAACTCCTTCAAGAAAATTCTTCACGTTGGCATTCCGGCTGCGGCGGCCAACATGATCAACCCGATCGGCGTCGGCGTCCTGACCGCCCTGCTCGCCCGACACGGGAAAGAGGCGGTCGCCGCTTTTGGCGTTGCAACCCGCATCGAATCCATCGCCGCGGTCGGCCTGTTTGCCCTTTCCGCCTCAATCGGGCCGGTCATCGGCCAGAACTGGGGCGCCGGCCGGCGCGGCCGGGTCCGGCTGAGCCTGGTCCGCAGCTTCCAGTTTTGCCTGGCGTACGGTCTGATCTGCGCGGTGCTGCTTGCACCGCTCGCGCCGTTTGTGCCCAAGCTGTTTAGCGACATCCCGGCGATTGTGGAGCTCGCCCGCAACTACCTCTGGATTGTCCCGGTGACGCTGCTGGGCTACGGCATCAATATCGCGGCTGCGGGTGCACTCAATGCGGCCGGCTGGCCGCTGGTTTCCGCCGGCCTCACGTTTCTGCGGATGTTTGCCGTTGCCGTCCCGGCAGCCCTGCTGCTGGGTGCGGCCATGGGCGCCAACGGCATTTTTTTGGCGCTGGCGCTCGCCAACCTGGCGGCCGGCGCCATGAGTGCAGCAGCCGCCTTTCGGGTTATCAATCGACATGCGCCCAGCACGCCCGAACCTCAGACCCAGAACCCTGTGACCGCAACGGCGGGTGCCGACGCAGGTCCAGCATGATCCAGACCCGCGCGCTGATCGATACGCTCAAGAAGGTGCTGCGGGAGCAGAAGATCACCTACGCGACGGTGGCGGAACATCTCGAACTGAGTGAGGCAAGCGTCAAGCGGATGTTTGCCAGCTGCAACGTGACGCTGGCCAGGCTGGAACAGATTTGCGACCTGGCCCAGCTGTCGCTGGCGGAGCTCGCGGGGCTCAACCAGACCAAGCCCGAGCCGCTCACCCAGCTCACCCCGGACCAGGAAGAAGAGCTGCTCGCAGACCCGAAGCTGCTGCTGGCCGCGTTTATGACGCTGAACAACTGGCAGGTCGAAGAAATCGTGGAGACCTTCGACATCACGGAACACGAGCTGATCCAGCGCCTGGCCCGCCTGGACCGCCTGCGCATTATCGAGCTGAAGCCCGGCAATCGCGTCCGGCGCCTGGTGGCTCGAAACTTCACCTGGCGCAAAGACGGGCCCGTGCAGAGCTACTTCGAACGCAGCGTGAAGCAGCATTTCCTCAACAGCCGGTTCAGCCGGGATACCGATCATCTCCGGTTTATGGGCGGTCGCCTGTCGAGCCAGTCGCTGGAGCGCATGCGCCAGGCGATTGAGCGACTCACGGTGGAGTTCGACGACATGGTGGAAGCCGATGCGAGCCTGCCTCATGGGCAGAAAACGGGCGTCGGCGCGGTGTTTGCCATCCGCCCCTGGGAGCTGCCTGCGTTCAGCAGCCTGCGTCGCAAACCCTGAGCGGCTAGCGCGGGGCAAGCACCCGGGCCGCGCGTCCTTGCATCCATGGCTGCGATTGCTACATTGAACTCATGGATCAGATTTGGACAGTCGAGCCGGCTCAAGGCAAAGATGCGGCCACCATGGCGCTGCTGTCACGCAATCTGATCGAGTACGGCCTCCCCTGGCGCTGGACTCCAGGCCGGCTGCGCCGCTGTATCAACCACCCGGACTACGTCGCGTTGACGGCCCGCCACGGACCCACGCTCGGCGGCTTTGCTGTGATGCAGTTTTACACCCGTCGCGCTCACCTGTGTCTGCTGGGCGTGGTGCCCTCGCTGCGTCGCCAGGGACTCGGCGGACGTTTGCTGAACTGGCTGGAAGAAAGCTGCCGGATCGCCGGCGTGTTTGACGTGGAGCTCGAGGTAAGAGAGTCCAATCGAGGCGCCGTCAAGTTCTATCAACAGCGGGGTTTTGTCACCAGCAAGCGAATTCGCCACTACTACACCCGTGGGGAGCATGCGGTCCGCATGCGCCACGACCTCCGTAGACTTTAGTGCCGCTAGCTAACGGTCACCGGCCGCTGGCTGACCGCCGTCTGAAACGAGTCGGCTGAGCTCAGCCCCAGCTGCTGCAGCAGGGCCAGAAAATCGATGTAGTTACGCCCCTCGAGCAGCAGGCTGTTGCGGCAGCGATACCAGGCCGCACACTCGAGCCCGGCCCGATGGCCAGAGCCGCGGTGGGTGACGTTGAGGTTGAAACGGGCCATGCCTTCCTCGCCCCACTCCATCGACTCATTCAGCACCACGTCAAAATCGCAGAATGCGTCAGTCATGGCGGAGAAGTAGTCGTGAATCTGCTGGTGCCCTCGATAGGGCCCACCGGGCAGCCCGAGCAGAATGCCGTCAGGGGCGACCATCTCATCGATGGTTTCGGCCCGTCCCTCGTTCCAGAGCCTCTGAAACCATCGTTCGATCCACTGGTTGGGGGTCATGAAAAACCTTGCCTTGGCACAGGCTGTCAGTTTATCAGCGCAGACCCACTCTGGTAATGTGACCACTTCCTGGTTTTGGGCTGTACCGCACCGTTGACGACCTTCGAAGACGATATCGAAATCCACTATCCGAACACGGTGCTGCAGCGCCAGCTCGCGGGCTGTGAGTCGCTGAATACGGCGCTCTACGAACTGATCTGTCAGCTGGCTGAGCAGTTTGAAAACTCGCCGGAAAACGCGGTTACGGGCGGCGAGATCTCAACCCAGGGCGGTTACCAGACCTCTACCCGCATGAACCTTTTCACCGTGGACAGCCCGGCGATCAAACAGTTTGTGCAGGAAGTGCTGACCGATGCCGTTGCCGCCTACGTGCAGGAAGTGTTTGGGTCGGAGAGTCAGCAGCTCAGCCCCTGGCCCGTCGGGTGGGCCAACCTGCTGCGCGACGGCGACTGGCAGGGGCCACATTGGCATCCGACGGACAAAAACATTGCCAGCGGGGTTTACTACGTTCACCTTCCTGAGGAGATGACCAATCCCGAGGGCCACATCGAGTTCATCAATCCGATGCCCCAGTCGGTCAACCACGGCTTCCCGTCAACACGCCGGCTGACGCCCCGGGAAGGCAAGCTGATCCTGTTTCCGCCCTGGTACACCCACTACGTCCATCCGTTCCGCGGACCCGGGCAGCGGGCGATCATTGCCTTTGACGTGCTGGCCCAGAAACCGGGCCTGGATCTGGTTTTCTAGCCTGCCGCTTCAGCGATAGCGGCGCTGCAGGTCCTTGAGGCCATCCGCTCCGGGATGTAGCCCGGCGTAAGGCTGGCTGTGCAGGGGCCCCGGGACGGTGTGGTTGACCTCGTGGAGATCGTCCTGGCCCGGCTGTATGTACATCAGACCCGTGACCACCTCACCTTTCTTCGCCGCGTCCTGAAGAAAGCCGATGGTGCGCGCCCGGTCGCTTGGATCAAAACCTTCATCCACCTTGCGCAGCACAATCCGGCTGCCATCGTGTAGCTCCACCGGCATGGCCTCGCCATGATCGTAGGCGGTTTTAATGTCCTGCGCCGGCGGCACAAAATCCGCGTGAATCGCGGGATGGTAGTACCGCCGGGTGTACGCATAGCTCTTGGTGGAGTCTTCGTGGTCGTTGAAGGTCACGCAAGGTGACAGGACGTCCAGCAGCGCAAACCCCCGGTGGCGGATCGCAGCCTTCAGCAGCGGCACTAGCTGCTGCTTGTCGCCCGAGAAGCTGCGCGCAACAAACGTGCAGCCGAGCGCAATGGCCGTCACCACGGGGTCGATCGGCGGCTGGACGTTCGTCTCACCGCGCTTAGCGCGGCTTCCCACGTCAGCTGAGGCCGAGAACTGGCCTTTGGTCAGGCCGTAAACGCCGTTGTTTTCGATCACGTAGGCCATGTTCAGGTTCCTGCGCATGGCGTGCGCAAGCTGCCCGAAACCGATCGACAGCGAATCGCCGTCACCGGAGACACCGAGACAGACGAGATCGCGGTTGGCGGCCCCGGCGCCGGTGGCCACCGACGGCATCCGGCCGTGAACTGAATTGACGCCGTGGGCCTGGCTCATGAAGTACGCAGGCGTTTTTGAGGAGCACCCGATGCCGCTGAGCTTGACCACCTGGTGTGGCACCAGCTCGAGCTCCCACGCAGCTTGAACCAGGGCTGCGGTGATGGAGTCATGACCACAACCGGCACAAAGGGTCGACATGCCGCCCTCATAGTCGCGGCGCGTCAGCCCCAGCGCGTTTTTCGGCAGCCTGGAGTTGGCGACCGTCGGCTTGCGGATAAAACTCATGCAGCAACCTCCTGGCTGAGAGCGCGTCCGATGTCCTCCACAATATCCCGGGCACTGATCGGCATCCCGTTGTAGTGCCGGATGGAGCTCAGCTGCTGGCGCGTGGCCTGGGTTTCCATCAGCAGCAGTCGGCGAAGCTGGCCGTCCCGGTTCTGCTCCACCACAAAAATCCGGCGATGGCTGGCGATGAACGCGTCAACCTCGTCAGCGAACGGAAATGCCTTCACGCGGAGATAGTTCAAAGCGTAGCCGCGGCCGGCCAGCAGATCTCGGGCCTCCCGGACCGCCCCGTCGCAGCTGCCGATCGAAATAATCCCGACCTGGGTGTCAGCGGAAGTTTCCACCACCGGTGCCGGCAGCACGTTTCTCGCGGTTTCAAACTTGTGCTCAAGTCGATCGAGAACGCGCTGATACTCCTCAGAATTTTCGGTGTAGGTGCCTCGCTCCGTGTGGCCTGACCCCCGCAGGAAGTAGGCACCGTTCGAGTGCACGCCAGGCAGGCTGCGCCAGGGGACGCCGTCGCCGTCGACGTCAGCGTAGCGATGGAAGTCGGGCATCTCCGCCAGCTGCTCTGCGGTCAGCACCTTGCCGCGATCTGGCGCATAGCCGTCATCCCACTGCAGCTCCGGCACCATCCAGTCGTTCATGCCGATATCGAGGTCGGTCAGCATCATCACCGGCGTCTGGAACTGTTCAGCCAGATCAAACGCGGCAACCGCGAGCTCAAAACACTCGTGCGGGTCAGCGGGAAACAGCAGGATATGACGGGTATCACCGTGCGAGGCGTAGGCGCAGCTCAAAATGTCACACTGCTGGGTCCGGGTCGGCATGCCGGTGGATGGACCCACCCGCTGCACGTCGATCAAAACGATGGGCACCTCGGTGTAGTAGGCAAAACCGATGAACTCATTCATCAGCGAAATGCCCGGCCCGCTGGTCGGCGTAAACGCCCGCGCGCCGGCCCAGGCGGCGCCCACAACCATCCCGACGGCGGAGAGCTCGTCTTCCGCCTGCACAATACAGAACCGACGTTCGCCGCTCTCAGGGTCGACCCGGTACCGCTCACAATAAGACTTGAAGGCGTCCATCAGCGAGGTGGAGGGCGTAATCGGATACCAGGCGCCGACGGTGGCGCCGGCGTAGAGACAACCCAAGGCGGCGGCGGTGTTGCCGTCGATCATAATGTGGCCGGCGGTTTCGTCCATCGCCTCGAGCCGCAGCGGCAGCGGGCAGCTGAAGTGCTCTTGCGCATACTCATAGCCGAGATCGATGGCCGCCTGGTTGGCGTCGACCAGGTGAGCTTTGCTGGCAAACGTCTCATTGAGCAGCTGACGGATAATCGCCATATCGATGTCCAGCAGCGCCGCCAGCGCGCCCACGTAGGCCACGTTTTTCATCAGGATCCGGGACCTGGCCTGGTCAAAGTGCTCATTGCACATGCCGGCCAGCGGAATCCCCAGGATGGTGACATCCTTCCGGCTCAGCTGACTGTCCCGGGGCCAGGTAGCGTCGTAGAAAAAGAACCCGCCGGGCGCCACTTCCGCCAGATCCTCGACGTAGGTCTCGTTGTTCATCGCAACCATGATGTCGACCTGCCCTGATCGGCAGCGATAGCCATCGCCACTGACCCGAATTTCGTACCACGTCGGCAGCCCCTGGATATTGGAGGGGAAAAAGTTTTTGCCCGTCACCGGGATGCCCATCCGAAACAGCGACTTCATCAGCAGGCCGTTGGCCGAAGCCGAGCCGGTACCATTAACGTTGGCGATCTTGATGACAAAATCGTTGATCCGGCTGCCGGACGGGGAAGCGGCTTCAGGGGGGGCGGGCGTACCGTGGTCGGATGTCATCAGCGGTTCTCTAGGAGGTACTCAGGGTAAGACTCTGGGCCATAGCTAGGGCTGGCGCTCACGTCTGGGGCATCAAGGTCGAGCGGCGATCCTGACAGGAGACTCATCGACGACCAGGTCGTCAGCATGGGGAATCTTGATCAGCGACTTCTGCATATCCCAAGCCGCCGTTGGGCACCGCTCGGCGCAGAGGCCACAGTGCACGCATTGGTCTTCGTCTTTGACCATCAAGCGGGCCGTCTGCGGCAGCGCTTCGGAGACAAACAGCGGCTGGTCGAGATTCTCCGCCGGCACTGTGAGCTTCGCCCGCAGCGCCGGCTCCTCGGCGTTCTCCGTGATCGTCAGACAGCTGGTCGGGCACACGTCGATGCAGGCGTCACATTCGATACATTTTGGCGCGTCGAAGACGGTTTGCAGATCACAGTTCAGGCAGCGCTCCACCTCAACCTGAAACTCCTCCAGCGAGTAGCCGAGCTCCACCTCGATATTGAGCTTCTTGAAGCGCTTTTTGAGATCGACGTGCGGCACGAGCTGGCGCTCGGAGCCGTCGAAGTCGTTCGAAAAGCTCCACTCGTGGAGGCCCATCTTTGCGCTCTGCAGGTTGACACCACGCGGTGGACGATCGTTGACGTCGCCGCCGAGGCAATGGCGATGGATCGACAGCGCGGCCTCATGGCCGTGGGCCACCGCCCAGATGATGTTCTCCGGGCCCCAGGCTGCGTCTCCCCCAAAAAACACGCCCGGCCGGGTGCACATAAACGTGCTGCGGTCGACAATCGGCATGTCCCACTCGTCGAACTCGATCCCCAGATCCCGCTCGATCCAGGGGAACGCATTCTCCTGACCAATCGCCAGCACCACGTCGTCACACGGTATGGTGACCTGATCAACGACGCGCGAGTCGACGATACGCCCCTCTTCCACCGTGTATTCCATACGGTCAAACAGCATGCCGGTAAGCACACCCTCTTCGACGACAAACGCCACGGGAGAATGGTTGACCACAATCTCAACGTTCTCTTCTTCGGCGTCATCCAGCTCCCAGGCTGAAGCCTTAAAAAACTCTCGGGGTTTGCGCGCCATGACCTTAACGTCCGTGGCGCCTAGCCGCAGGGAGGTCCGGCAGCAGTCCATGGCGGTATTGCCGACTCCGATGATCAGCACACGCGGACCAATCTTTTCTGTGTGACCAAAAGATACCGACTCGAGCCAGTCGATGCCGATATGAATGCGCGGAGAGTCGTGACGGCCCGGCAGCTCGAGCTCTTTGCCGCGCGGAGCGCCCGTGCCGACAAACACCGCGTCGAAGCCCTGCTCCAGCAGACTGGCCATCGAGGTGATCTCGCAGCCCGACTGAAGATCGGCGCCCATCGCCAGAATATAGTTGATCTCCTCATCCAGGACCTTTTCCGGCAGTCTGAACGAGGGAATGTTGGTGCGCATCAGACCGCCCGGGCGATCGAAGCGCTCAAAAATGGTGACCTCAAAGCCCAGCGGCAGCAGATCGTTGGCTACGGTCAGTGACGCACAGCCGGCGCCGATCAGCGCGACCCGCTTGCCGTTGGTGGTGGCCGGCGCCTTCGGCAGTCGATCCTGAATGTCGCTGCGGTAGTCAGCGGCCACCCGCTTGAGGCGGCAGATCGCCACGGGTTTATCGTCGACTCGGGCGCGCCGACAGGCGGGTTCACAGGGGCGGTCGCACACGCGGCCCAGGATGCCGGGGAATACGTTGGACTCTCGATTGACCATGTAGGCGTCCGCGAAGCGGCCCTGGGCAATCATGCGGATATAGAGGGGAACGTCGGTATGGGCCGGACAGGCCCACTGGCAGTCAACAACCCGGTGAAAGTAGTCCGGCTGTTGGGTGTCGGTTGGTTTCAATGTGCCCTCGCCGTACCCCGATGCCTCGAATCGTGGCGATAAACCCGTCCTAAGTCAATCCTGGTGTCATTCGGCGGCATCCAGCGGCGACGTATCGCCGGCGAGCAGCAGCGCCAGCGCGTCGTCATCCAGCACCGCGACACCGAGATCCTGAGCTTTGGTCAGCTTGGAGCCAGCCTTGTCGCCGGCGATCACGCCGCTGGTTTTTTTTGACACGCTGCCGCTGACCTTGGCGCCCAGCGCCTCCAGCCCGGCGCGCGCTTCGCTCCGCGGCATCGATGACAGCGTTCCGGTCAGCACAAACGTTCGGCCGGTCAGCGGCCCTTCCGCCGGCCCGGTCTGGGGCTCGTGCTCGGGCCAGCTCAACCCCGCCGCGCGAAGCTGATTCAGCAGCTGTTGGCTGCCCGGATCAGCAACGTAAGCCGCGAGGCTGGCGGCCACCACCGGACCCACGTCCGGGACCTGTTCAAAGTCGTCAACGCTTGCGTTGAGCAACGCGTCGAGCGAACCAAAGTAGCTCGCCAGCGTTCGGGCGGTCGCGTGTCCGACGTCCCTTATCCCTAAGCCAAAAAGCAGGCGCCCCAGCTCGGTCTGTTTGCTCTTCTCGATTGCCGCTACCAGATTCGCCGCGGATTTTTCTCCCAGCCGCTCCAGTTCCATCAGCTGCTCGACTGTCAGGCAATAGAGATCAGCGGGCGTCTCAACCAGTCCGGCGGTGACCAGTTGATCGATCACCTGGCTGCCCAGACCCTCGATGTCCATCGCCAGGCGCGAGACGTAATGAATCAAGCCACCACGGACCTGGGCCGGGCAGATCATCCCACCGGTGCAGCGACTGACCGCCTCACCCTCCTGCCGGACGATCGGCGAGTTACACAGCGGGCAATGCGTAGGCATGACAAAAGGCTTTGCGTCCGCCGGGCGCCGTTCGAGCACCGCGGAGACAACCTCAGGAATCACGTCACCCGCGCGCCGCACAACCACCGTGTCCCCCGCCCTCACGTCCTTTCGCTTGACCTCGTCTTCGTTGTGCAGCGTGGCGTTGGTTACGGTGACCCCGCCGACAAAGACCGGCTCAAGGCGGGCTACCGGCGTCACGGCGCCGGTGCGGCCGATCTGTACCTCAATCGCCTCCACCCGAGTGAGCTCCTCCTGGGCGGGAAACTTATGCGCCAGCGCCCAGCGTGGCGCTCGGGAGACAAACCCCAGGTCGCGCTGCAGGAGGTATTCGTTGACCTTGTAGACCACCCCGTCAATTTCATAGGGCAGGTCATCGCGCCTGCGACCGATGTCAGCGTAATACTCAAGACAGCCCTGCGGGCCCTCGACCACACGGTGATCGGGGCTGACGGGCAAGCCCCACTTGCGGAGCTGCTGCAGAAACTCGCCGTGCGTCAGCGGGAGCTCCGCGTCCGCCAGCTGGGCCCCGGCATAGGCAAAAAAGGACAGGGGCCGCTGCGCGGTCAGCCGCGGGTCGAGCTGGCGCAGACTGCCGGCGGCGGCGTTCCGCGGATTGACGAAGCGCTTCGCCCCGCTGGCCTCCGCGCTGGCGTTATAGCGCTCAAAGTCCGCCTTGCTGATGTAGACCTCACCGCGCACTTCGACCAGCGGCGGCACCTCACCGCGAAGGCGCAAGGGAATCGCGCGAATGGTGCGGGCGTTGAGGGTGACGTTCTCCCCGCTGTTGCCGTCGCCGCGGGTTGCCGCCCGGACCAGCTGACCATCCCGGTACAGCAGGCTGAGGGCGAGTCCGTCGAGCTTCGGCTCAGCGACATAGCTGACCGGCTCATCGCGATCGAGCCGCTGGCGGATACGCTGATCGAATTCTTCGACCTCCTGCTCGGCAAACGCGTTGCCCAGCGAGAGCATCGGAACCTCATGCTGCACCGACTCGAACTGCGGCAGCGGCGCGCCGCCGACGCGCTGGGTCGGGGAGTCGGGGGTGATCAGCTCAGGGTTGGCCGCCTCCAGCGCTTCGAGCTCCCGGAGCAGCCGATCGTATTCGGCATCCGGAACCGTGGGCTGGTCGAGAACGTAGTACTCGTGGCTGTATTTTTCGAGCGCGCGCCGGAGCTCGGAGACCCGGCTTGAATCGTCGCTCATAGCCGTTCGGGGTCCTGCGGCTCGTGGCCCCGATCGTATTCGCGCATCTCATCGCGGATGTGGGCAACGGTCTGACGGCTGAGGCTGCTCCCGGATTCATCGAGCAGGCTGCACTCGAGCAGGTCAGCCAGGCGCTGGCCGGCGGCGAACATGGCGTCCCAGGCGTCCAGCGCACTCAGCTCATTGGGCAGCGTCATAAACAGACACAGCCCCGGCGTAAAGGTGCTGGCCATCGAGGCTTTGTCGAACGTGCCGGGGTTGGTGATGTTGGCCATGCTGAACACCGCCACCTGATGGTCCGCGCGATCCATCATGCGGTGGTAGATACCGCGGTCGCCGAAGCTCAAACCCACCTTTTCCGCCGCCTCGGCGATATCGGTGCCGTGCAGTCGCGCGGCGCCGCTGCCGCGCAGCAGCAGGGTGACAATTTTTTCCGGGTCATCCGGGAGATCAACGCTCGGACCATCGGTGCTTGCTTCGGCGTCTGCGGCGCCTACCGCTTGGCCTTCCGCATCGTCCAGACCATCCAGCGCGGGCGGCTGGCGATCCTCGGCGATCAGCTGCCCCAGCCGGGCCAGCTCTCGCTCCATAGACTCATCCAGCGGCTCGCCGGCGGCTGGGGCTTCGGTGCCCGGGTCGTCGCCGTGAGCCTCTGCCTCGTCTTCCAGCTCCCGCAGCCTGGCCTGGGCCTCCTTGCGGCTGCCGAAGAAATAGATGGCGCCGACAATCGCGGCACCGACGGCCAGCAGAATCCAGCGGAGCCCATCCATTAACCGTCAACCATCCTCGTTGCCTCAGCGATATCCACCGATACGAGACGCGACACGCCCGCTTCGGCCATCGTGACGCCGAGCAGCTGGTGCGCCGCCTCCATGGTGACCTTGTTGTGCGTCACCATCAGGAACTGTACCTGCTCCGACATGTGTTTGACCATATCGGAGAAGCGGCCGACGTTGGCGTCGTCCAGCGGCGCGTCCACCTCGTCCAGCATGCAAAACGGCGCGGGGTTCAGACGGAAGATCGCAAACACCAAAGCCACGGCGGTGAGCGCCTTCTCGCCGCCGGACAGCAGATGAATGTTGCTGACGCGCTTGCCGGGCGGCCGGGCCATGATCGCCACCCCAGAGGTCAGCAGATCGTCTCCCGCTAGCTCGAGGTAGCCGTGCCCCCCGCCAAACAGCTGCGGGAACAGGTCCTTGAAGCCGTCGTTGACCTGATCGTAGGTTTCTTTGAACCGCGTCCGGGTCTTTTTGTCGATGGTCTTAATGGCCGCCTCTAGGGTCTCCAGCGCCCGGTTGAGGTCCTCGTTCTGTTCGTCGAGATAGCGCTTGCGCTCCGACTGCTCTTCGAACTCGTCGATCGCCGCCAGGTTCACCGGCTCCAGCCGGGTAATCCGGTTGGCCAGCTTCTCCAGATCGGAAGCCATGGCAATCGGATCCGCGTTCTCCGGCAAACTTTCCAGGAGCGGCTCCAGCTCAAAACCACCGGATTTCAGCTGCCCGGTCAGGCCCTCCAGCCGGACCCGGTGACCTTCCTGCTCCAGCTTGAGCTGCTGCAGCCGATCCCGGGCCTGCCCTTCCGCGGTGACGGCATCACGCCGCCCGTGGTCCAGCTCCTGAATCCGGCTGGCGTGTTCGTCAGCCGTCTTGCGCTTCTCCACCAGCCGAGCCTCGATTTCCTTGCGCCGCTCCAGGGCCGACTGGAGGGCCTTCTCGTCCGCAGCGATGGGCTGATCGGAAGACTCCAGCAGGCTGGTGAGCTCCTCACTGCGAGCCTTGAGCGCCTCGATCTGCTGCTCGCTGCGCGTCAGCGACTGCTGAGTCGAGTTGAGCGCTGCTCGCTTCGATTCGAGCTTCAGCGCCAGCTCATGAGCGGCCAGACGCGCCTTGTTGGCGTTGTTTCGCGCCTGCTCAAAAGACGCCGCCGCCGCCGTGCGCCGCTCCGCCAGCTCCGACCGTCGGCCCTCCAGTTCGGCCATGGCCTCCACGCTTCCCTCCAGGCGGGTGCGCGCCTCCTGGACGGCGCTCTCGTCGTTGGCGATGCGGCTGGCCAGCTCCGCCGACTCTGAGGCGATTCGCTCGCTGCGCTCATCTAAGTGCTTCAGCCGCGCTGCGATGCCGTCCGCCCGGCCCGCAGCCTCAGCGGTTTGCCGGTTTTTCATCGACAGCTCGCGGGCCGTCTCGTCGCGCCTGATCTGCAGATCGTTGAGCGCTTCGCCAACCGACACCTTCCGCTGGGCCAGGGTCTCGATTTCCCGATCCAGTTTCTCGAGCTGTTCGGCCAGCTCGGCGATCTCCCGTTCCCGCGCGATCACGCCGCCGCTGTCGTCCTGGTCGGCTGACACCCGGAGCCAGGCTTTGCCCACCCACTGGCCCGCCGGCGTAATCAGCGATTGTCCGGGCTCCAGACTGTCGCGCCGCGCCAGCGCCTCCGCCAGATCGCCGGCGACAAAGATATGGGACGCCAGCTCGATGGCGGCCGCGGGCCCGGTCATGTGTTCCGCCAGCGTTCCGGCGGCGCCGCTTTGCCCGTCTGACCGCTGCAGCAGGGTCAGCGAGCCGCCGTCGAACGCTCGCAATGCACTGCCCAGCGTACCGAGCTCGTCGACCAGCGCCGCTTCCAGAAAGGGTCCGAGAACCTTTTCCGCCGCGTGCTCGAAGGTGGGGTCAACCCGAATCTCACTGGCGAGCCGTGGGGCATCACCTAACCCCTGCGCTTCCAGCCACTGCAGCCCGGCGCTCGTGTCCTGGGTCGACTGCTGCAGCGCCAGCAGCGAGCTGTGTCGCCCGCGGGCCTGCTGGCTCCGATCGCGACTCGACGCGAGTTCGTCGTCGATGTCTCGGAGCTCATCTTGCCGGGTCGCCATCTCGGTGCGCAGGCCTTCCAGCGTCTCCTCGAGAGCCTGCGCTTCGCCGGCCAGCGAGTCGCGCTGACCGGTGAGTTCGCTCAGCTCGCGCTTGAGATCTTCGGTGGCTACCGCCCGCTTTTCCTCAGCCAGCTTCTCCAGCCGCCGACCCGCGTCCACCAGCTGCTGGTCCAGGTGGCCGATCTTGGTGCGCTCAACGTCGGCCTGGCGGCTGCGATCAGAGCTCGACTGGCTGTGTTCATCCCACTGGCTCTGCCACTGGGCCAGCGCCTGCTCCGCCGACTGGGCGGCGTCCAGCGCCTCGTTCTCTGTGGTGCGCGCCGCCTCCAGGGCCGGTTCGAGCTCACCGATCTCCTGCGTCATTTGTTCGCCGTGCACCCGATCCAGATCAAGATGTTCCCGCAGCGACTGCAGATTGTCCTTGAGATCCTGCTGCTCCTTGCTCTGCTGGGCCGTCAGCTCCCGGCGGTGGGCGATCGACTGCTCCAGGCGCGCGATGGTGGATCCCGTCTCATACATCTCACCCTGCACCGCGTTGACCGCCTCAAACGCTTTGCTTTGCGTCTGCCGCTCACCCTCCAGATCAGCCTCCAGCGACCGCAGCTTGGCGATTTTGGCCTCCAGCTCCGTTTCGCCGCTCCCGAGGGCCGCCCCCGCCTGCTCCAGCACGTCCGCAGCGTTGGCGCAGTTCAGCGCCAGGAGCTGCGCGTCACCCTGGCGCTGTTCAGCCTTTAGCTCTTTGTACTTTTCGGCCTGTTTGGCCTGCCGATCCAGGCGCCGCAGCTGCTGGTCGACCTCACCGCGCAGGTCGTCCAGCCGTTCCAGATTCTCCCGGGTGTGGCGGATCCGGTTTTCGGTTTCCCGCCGCCGCTCCTTATATTTGGAGATCCCGGCCGCCTCCTCCAGGTACACGCGCAGCTCCTCCGGCCGGGCTTCGACCAGCTGGGAGATCATCCCCTGCTCGATAATCGAGTAGCTCCGGGGCCCGAGGCCGGTGCCCAGGAAGAGGTCGGTGATATCGCGGCGACGGCAGCGCGTTCCGTTCAAAAAATACTGCGACTGGCCGTCGCGCGACACGGTGCGACGAATCGAAATCTCGCCGAACGACGCGTACTCGCCCGTCAGCTTGCCCTCGCTGTTGTCGAACAGCAGCTCGACGGTGGCCTGACCGACCGGCTTGCGGGAGTTGGAGCCATTGAAGATTACGTCGCTCATCGAGTCGCCGCGCAGCAGCCGGGGCGAGCTTTCACCCATTACCCACCTGACGGCGTCAATAATGTTGGACTTTCCGCAGCCGTTCGGGCCGACTACGCCAATCAGATGGCTGGGCAGATGAAAGGTTGTCGGGTCAACAAAAGACTTGAATCCCGACAGTTTGATTGTCTTAAGGCGCATCAGAGAAGAAAATTCACCCGGGCCGCGCGCCGATCGCGCGGCTGATTATCGTTAGTTAAAGGAAGCAACATGAGCACCCAACCGTCAACGGATCTGGAAACCTTTCCTAATCCGCAAACCGACGTGGATTACACCATCCGCATCAAAATCCCGGAATTTACCTGCCTCTGCCCAAAAACCGGGCAGCCGGACTTTGCCACGCTGCACCTGACCTACGTGCCCAACGCGGCCTGCCTCGAGCTCAAAGCCCTCAAGCTCTACATGTGGAGCTTTCGAGATCGCGGCGCGTTTCATGAGGCGGTCACCAACGAGATCCTGGCCCACATGGCCGAAACCTGCCAGCCGCGCTACATGAAACTGGAGGCCGAATTCTACGTACGGGGCGGCATTTATACCACCGTTACCGCCGAGCATCGTCAGCCCGACTGGGCGCCTGCGTCAGCGGTCACCCTGCCCTGACGGAAAACGCCGAAGCGACGCGCCGCGGAGCCGCTGGGACCCGGCCTCGATAAGCTTGATGGTGTGAATCAGGGACCGCTTTGCAGGTCGATTCGCGCCTGGCTCCTCAGACGCTGCATGTGCCGCTCGAGTCGCTGGCGCGACAGGCTGTTGCGGATGCCCTCTTCGATTTGATCGAGGGCGGGCGGCTGAAAGGTTCGCTGGTCTTCGAGCAGCACCACGTGCCAGCCGTACTCTGAACCGATCGGAATCGGGGAAAACTCGCCGGGCTTTAAGTTTTTAAGGATCGGCGTAAAGCCTTCCGGCACCTGCACCAGATTGACCCAGCCCAAATCTCCACCGCTGCCGGCCGCTGGGTCGAGCTCCGCGAGCAGGGTATCGAAAGCTTCACCCTGCGTTAGGCGGCTGATCAGCTGGGCGCCCTCAAGCTGGCTCGGCACCAGCATGTGCTTCAGCTTGTATTCCGTACCGCCGGTCAGCTCCAGCTGGCGCTGATACTCAGCCGTGATTTCCTGCTCGGTGATCGGCTGGCTCCGAGCCATATCGGACAGCGCCAGGTTGGCGAGAAAGGACCACTCCTGGACCTTGAGCGCCGCCTGGGCCTCAGCCGTCAGGAGGCCGCTGGAGCGGGTTTCATCGACCAGCAGGAGCATGTCCACCAGGTCCTTGAGCGCCGCGTCGCGCACCTCGGGCTGATCCAGCGGCTGGCGCCTAAATTCGAGGAACGCGTCAAGCTGGGGAGCGGTGACCGCGTTGCCGTTCACCCTCGCTATCACCTCGCCGGCGTCATCGGGCGCCGCCGAGTCGGTGCCGCCGCCCCCGCCGCAGCCCGTCAGGACCAGCAGACAAACCGTGTTTGCCAGGAGCCTGGAGGTCCTGCTCACGGCGCCGCCTGCGCAGGGACGCGCGCGTCGATTCGCAGCGCGTGAATGTCCGTTTGCATCATGTCGCCCAGCGCGGCATAGACCAGCCGATGCCGAGCCAACGGAGCCTTGCCGGTGAACTCAGCGGCGGCGATCGTGAGCGCAAAGTGGCCTCGACCGTCACGCGCGCCGACATGCCCCTTATGCAGGTGACTCTCATCTTCAATTTCGAGCAGCTCGGTGCTGAGCGAGGCCTCCAGCCGCTCCCGCATTCGGACCATCCGCTCCTCGTTCACGGCAGCACCTGCAGATAGGGCCGGACGTCGACGCTCTCATAGACGCCCGCGGCCTGATACGGGTCCGCGTCAGCCCAGGCGCTGGCCGCCTCGAGACTGTCAAATTCCGCGACGATCAGGCTGCCGGTTACGCCGGTGGCGGCTATGTCCTCGCTGTCTGCCGCCGGAAAAGGACCGGCGATCACCAGTCGGCCGGCCTCGGCCAGCATCTGCAGACGGTCCAGGTGCGCGGCCCTGGCCCCGGCCCGACCGGCTGCGCCGCCGGGCCCGTCGCGTCCAATGATTGCGTAGAGCATAAAAATTTCCTGACTTAAGTCCCTCATGATAGCGCTTGTCCCGGGCCGCATTGACCTGCTTTAGACCGTCGCGGACCAATTGCCAGCGTTTGGCCCGAGTCTGCTAGAATTCGCCTCCCTTCCGACCATGCGACAGCCACCCGTGACGACCACCAGCCCACCGCCGGCAGATTCTCCAGCGACGACCGATGCCCCCGGGCTCTCGGCCGAAGCCGGCCTGGAGTCAGTGTCCGAGACGGATGCGGTCGAGGCCACTCAGACGGGCGGAACCGGGCCAGCGCAGGGAGAAATGCCGTTTGCGGTGGTCGGCGGTCAGCCCTATACGAGCCTGCCGACCGACCTCTACATCCCGCCGGACGCGCTGGAAGTCTTCCTAGAGGCGTTTGAAGGGCCGCTCGACCTGCTGCTGTACCTGATTCGGCGCCAGAATCTCGACATTCTGGATATCCCGATCGCGGAAATCACCGAGCAGTACGTTGAGTACATCGAGCTGATGACCGAAATGAAGTTCGAGCTCGCGGCTGAGTATCTGCTGATGGCGGCCATTTTGGCTGAGATCAAATCGCGCATGCTGCTGCCGCGGCCGAAGAGCGATGAAGAGGACGAGGGAGACGATCCGCGGGCCGAGCTGGTACGCCGCCTGCAGGAATACGAGCGCTTCAAAAAAGCGGCTGAAGACCTGAACGAGCTGCCGCGGCTGGAGCGTGATTTCAGCATGGCGGTGGCGTTTGTCGGCGAGCGCTCGGTGGTGACCGTGCCGCCGGACATCGAGCTCAAAGAGCTGCTGCTGGCGCTGAAGGAAGCGCTGGACCGGGCGGAGCTGTTTGCGCACCACGCGATCGCGCGCGAGCCGCTGTCGGTGCGCGAACGAATGACCCGGATCGTGGACCGGCTTGAGGCCGACAAGTATCTCCCGTTTGCCGAGCTGTTTGACCCGGAAGAAGGACGAGGCGGCGTTGTGGTGACCTTTCTGGCGATCCTGGAGCTGATCAAACACACGCTGGTGGACATCGTGCAGAACGAGGCCATGGGCCCCATTTACGTGAAATCGGTATGAATCCTGAAACGCTCAAACGAATTGTCGAAGCGGCCTTGCTGGCGGCCGAGCAGCCTCTGAACCTCAACCAGCTCAGCGCCCTGTTCGAAGAAGACGAGGCGCCGGGCCATGCCGACCTGAGCCAGGCGCTGGAGGCGCTGTCCGCCGACTGCGAAGACCGCGGTATCGAGCTGTCGCGCGTCGCCAGCGGCTACCGGCTCCAGGTGAAGGCCGACGTGCAGCCCTGGGTCTCGCGCCTGTGGGCGGAGAAACCGCCCCGCTACTCGCGGGCGCTGCTGGAAACGCTGGCGATCATCGCCTACCGCCAGCCGATGACCCGGGCCGAGATCGAACAAATCCGTGGCGTCAGCGTCAGCTCCAACATCATGCGGACGCTGCAGGAGCGGGAATGGGTTCGCATCGTCGGCCATCGTGACGTCCCGGGCCGACCGGCGCTGTTCGGCACCACCAAACGGTTTCTCGACTACTTTGACCTGGCCAGCCTGGATCAGCTGCCGAGCCTGGCAGAGCTGAAGGATCTCGGCGAACTCGAGCCCGAGCTGGCGCTGGAAATCGCCGAGCTGAGCGAAGGCGCCGCACCGCCAGCCGAGGAAACCGCGGCGGCGGCTAAGGCGGACGATGCGGACAGCAGCGAGGCCTCAGCCGCCGCCGAAGAGAACGAGGACCACAGCGAGACGCACGACGACAATCGCGAGGCAGACGCTGCAGCGCCGGAATCGTTGGTGGACGCCGCGGAAGAGGAGTCACAGGACGGCGACGAGCCGCCGGCTGAGGACGATGAACACACCGCCTGAAGCGCCCGAACGCGCCGCCACCGGCCCGCGAATCCAAAAGGTGCTCGCCGGCGCCGGGCTCGGATCTCGACGCCAGCTAGAGCAGGCGATCGCCAACGGTGAGGTGCTGGTGGACGGGCAAGCCGCTAAGCCCGGCGATCGGCTGGCCGCCGGCAATGCCGTGAGCTACGCCGGCCTGCACTACCGCGTGGTCCCGGAGGCCGAGAGCCAGGGGCGCGTTCTCATGTACAACAAGCCGGAAGGCGTGGTGAGCACCCGGCGCGACCCGGAAGGCCGGCGCACCGTGTTCGACAAGCTTCCGGAAGCCCGCAAAGGCCGCTGGGTCAGCATCGGACGGCTCGATATCAACACCACGGGACTGCTCCTCATCACCACCGACGGCGAGCTCGCCAACGCGATGATGCACCCCTCCCACGGGGTTGATCGGGAATACGCCTGCCGAGTCCAGGGTGAGGTCACCGACGAGATGCTCACCCGGCTGAGGTCCGGCGTCATGCTCGACGACGGGGAGGCTCGCTTCAGCGACATTGTCGACAGCGGCGGCAGCGGGGAAAACCACTGGTATCACGTCGTGCTGATGGAGGGGCGCCAGCGGGAGGTTCGGCGGCTCTGGGAAGCGGTTGGTGTGCGGGTCAGCCGCCTTAAGCGGGTTCGCTACGGCGCGGTGCTGCTGCCGTCCAGGCTGAAGGTCGGGCGCGTGGAAGAGCTCTCCGCGGCGGACGTGCGGGTTCTGCGCGAAGACGTGGGCCTGAGCAGCCGCATGGCCGCCACGCTGACGCTGAAGCGCCAGCAGCGGGCACCGAGGCCGTCCAAGCAGAAAACAGTATCGAAGACCCGGCGACAGCGCCGACGATAAGCTGCGCGCTAGGCGCGCTTAAGACCGTGTTCCCGGGTTGATCATCAGCTTGACCCAGCCGGTGAGCTCCACCACCACCGCCAGGCCAATCACCGCCACCGCGCCGTGGGCAGCGCCGATCAGGTAAAGCCCAACGGCCACCAACAGCAGCAGCAACCCCCACCATCGACTTGATCCGCGTTTCTTGGCCATTCGCTAAGCGCCTGCCTTTGGTTTAGCTCTCAAAGTGTATTGCCTCACCGGTGATCAGCCGGTCGTGGCTGCCCAGGAGGTAAAGATACGCCGGAACGAGCGCTTCTGGCGTGTGCAGTTCGGCAGGGTTTTCTCCGACGTAAGCGCGGCTGCGAAGATTGCTGGCGGTCGGGGGCGGCGAGACGGCGTTGACCTTGATGCCATACCCCTCAAATTCACTGGCGGTCATCGCCGCCAGGGCGGCCAGCGCGGCTTTGCCGACACCATATGCGCCCCAGTACGCGCGAGAGACCCGATGCAGGTCTTCCAGCGTAAAGACAATTCTCGGCTGATCGGACTCGCGCAGGAGCGGCAGGACCGCCTGGTTGATCCACTGTGCGGCAGACAGATTCGCCGTGAGGGTTCGCTCCCAGGCCTCCGCGCCGGCCTGCTCCAGCGGCTTGAGGCCGGCGAAGTCCGCCGCAACGTGGGTCACCGCGTCAAGCGCGCCAACCTCCGCTTTGATGGCGCCAGCCATCTGTTCATAGTCCGCCAGCGTAGCGCCGGCGAGATCCACCGGGTAGATAATCGGCTCCGGCCAGCCGTGTCCGGTGATCAGGTCGTAGAGCTTTTCCGCGGCCTTCACGTTGCGGGCCGCAATAATGAGCGTGGCGCCGCAGCCGGCAACACCCTGGGCCACCGCCTGGCCGATGCTGCCGGTGGCGCCGGTCAGCAGCACCACGCGCCCTGCCAGGTGGTCAGCGGCGGGCCGGAAGTTGTCGCGCCAAAGGGTTACGGTGAGCAAAGTGAAGCTCCTCGGTTTGCAGGCGTTGATGTTAACAACATCTGAACGGCACCACCGACCCGTGTGGCGCAAGGGAACTGTTGAGCGCTGACGGGATCAGACGTTAACGCTGTCGCTGCATTGAAACGCAACGCGGATGCACCTAGATCCCCTGACAGCATGTTTTTCTACCATTTACCGGACTCAATGCTATGAACCGAAAGCTTTTTTCCTTTGTGCTGGCAACCGTGCTGATGCTCAGCGCGATGGGCAGCGCCACCGCCGGCGCCATTCCCCGGGACGTGTCCCTGGCACCGCTGGTGAAGGAGGTGTCTCCCGCCGTGGTTAATATTTCCACCCAGGGCACCGTGTCGATCCGACAGCATCCGATGGCCGACGATCCGATGTTCCGGCGCTTCTTCCCCGACCAGCCGACGGAACGCGAGACCGGCAGCCTGGGATCCGGCGTGATTGTCGACGCTGACGAAGGCCTCATCCTCACCAACCACCACGTGGTGGAGAACGCGGATGAGATCACGGTCCAGCTCGTGGACGGGCGCGAGTACGAGGCGGAGCTTGTCGGCTCGGACGGAGAGAGCGACGTGGCCGTGCTGAAGATTGAGGGCGAGCGTCTGTCGGACCTCACAATTGGTGACTCCGAAGGCATGGAGGTCGGCGACTACGTGCTGGCGCTCGGCAACCCCTTTGGCCTGGGTCACACGGTGACGTCTGGCATTGTGAGCGCCAAGGGCCGCAACGGGCTCAACATCGAAGCCTACGAAGACTTTATTCAGACCGACGCAGCGATCAACCGCGGCAACTCGGGCGGCGCCCTGATCAATCTGCAGGGTGAGCTGATCGGGATCAATACGGCGATCCTGGGCCCCGGCGGCGGCAACGCCGGCATCGGCTTTGCGATTCCCAGCGCCATGGCGGCCGCCGTCATGGACCAGATTCTGGAGTTTGGTGAGGTCACCCGTGGCCTGCTGGGCATCACGGGCAGCCCGGTGAACTCGGTCATCGCCGAGTTTTATGAGCTGGAAGACGTGCGCGGCGCCGTCGTCACGGACGTCAGCGAAGACTCCGGCGCGGAAAAAGCCGGGGTGAAGGTGGACGACGTCATCCTGGCCGTCGACGGCGAGGAGATCGCCAACTTCCAGGATCTGCGCAACGTCATTGGCCTGCGCCGGCCCGGCGAAGCCGTGGAGCTGAGCATTGTCCGCAACGGCAAGGCGCGCAAGATCAACGCCATCCTGGGTTCCCGCGAGTCGATTCAGGTCGCCCGCGCTGAGCCGGAGAGCAACGACGCGCTGCGCGGCGTTCGCCTGACCGAGATCCCCTCGGATCACCCGCTGTCCGGTGAGGTTGAAGGCGTGATGGTCGAGCAGGTGGCGCGTGGCTCCTCAGCCCAGCGCCAGGGTCTGCAGCCCGGCGACATCATCACCGCGGTGAACAAAAAGGCCATCGATTCGATGTCCGACTTCAATCGGCTGCTCGGCTCAACCGACCGGTACCTGCTCAAGGTGCAGCGCGGTGCCGGCATCTTCCTGGTGGTGTTGAGCTGAGCTCGGCGACGGCAAGGTTTGTGGCCTCTTACGTAATGTTACATACTGCCCCTAGGGGGCAACACCGCGTAAAGGGGTAATAAGAGATGAAGCAGAAACCCGCCAAGCAAGCGCCACAAGCGCCCGGCAGACGGCGATTCATCAGGAAAGCGGCTTATACCGCGCCTGTGGTCATGAGCCTGACGGCGATGCCGGCTATGGCTAACACAGGATCTGGCGGCAGTTCCGATCCAATTCGGGACGACAGTTAGACCATCATCTCCGGCTGTTACGTGCAGCCACAAAAAACTCCGGCGACGCCGGAGTTTTTTTTGCCCGCAAGAAGCGGCAACGAAACCCGTTGAGTTTTACCGACAGCCGAGAAACGCCGTTGCGTCTTCCTGCACCTGATCCTGGTAGATTCGTCCGCCGCACCGGTACTCGATGTCCGCAAACTTGCGCCGACCCCGGCGCGGGTCACCGCATAGATCGTTGTTCACGTAAACCCGGCACTCGCTGCGGCCGTTGCACTGCTGCGCAAACGCGTAGCCCGCGTCGCAGAAGCTGCGGCCGGAACCGTAGTCGGCCCGGAGAATCTCAATGCCACGGCCGAACTGCTGGCGGCCGCTAAACGGCGCTCGGCTGCGGCCGCTGCATGACAGCAGAGTCGCTTCGTCCTCGCGCAGATAAATCGTCTCCACGCCAAACCCGCAGGTGTACCGCACCAGCAGGGTTTTGGGCGTCCCGCGGTCCGGGTCGCCGCACAGGCGGTTGGACGCAAAGATTTCACACTGGCCCCGACCCTCACACTGGCGCAGCGCGCGCCGGGCGTCACAGGAGCGCCGATCGCTGCCGTACACGGCGTCGACGATGGTCAGGCCCACCCGCGCGCCGGCACCCCGATGGTGATGATCAGCGAGCGCAAATCCCGGAAGGGTCAGAAATACGAGACAAAAAACGATTTTTTTCATGAGCTTAAGAAAACTTCCTAACGTAAACTTTCACTCCGCCGGCCGTCCTGGCCGGTGGTGGGCACAGCGCTACGCCTGCCCTCTTATGGCCCACAGTAGACCAAAAGCGGGCTGAACCGGGAATGAATCGCCTCAGAGCAGGGCCCGAATGTCCGCTTCCATCGCCTCAGGCGCAGTCTTGGAAGCATAGCGGGTCACGCTCTCACCGTCCTGGCTGACCAGGAACTTGGTGAAATTCCACTTGATGCTCTCGCTGCCCAGCACGCCGGGCGCGCGGCTCTTTAGCAGCTGGAAGATCGGGTCAGCGTTGTCCCCGTTCACGTCAATCTTGTCAAAGAGCGGGAAGCTCACACCGAAATTCAGCTCACAGAACTCCGCGATTTCTTCATTGGTGCCCGGTTCCTGCGCGCCGAACTGGTTGCACGGGAATCCCAGCACCACCAGCCCCTCGTCAGCCAAATCCTTGTGGAGCTTTTCCAGGCCTTTGTACTGAGGCGTAAAGCCACACTTGCTAGCCGTATTGACGATCAGCATGACCTTACCCCGATAGTCTGCCAGCGGCTGGCTTGCTCCGCCCGGCAGGGTCGCGTTTAGATCAAAGATGGATGTCTCATTGTTGCTCATGATTTTCCTCGCAGCGGCCGGGAGTGAACTGTGGAACGCCCTGGCTCTGGGCAACACAGCGGTTGCCGTAGGTTTTGCCGTCGCAGCCACAGACCGGCTCGTATTGTTGGGTGCAAAGTCGAGTTGGATCAGCCTCGCGCAGCTCGCAGGCCATGGTTTTGGGGACCTCCGCGCAGCTCACCAGCAGCAGGCCAAAAGCGCTCACCGCTACTAAGCCAAGCCTGCCCAGCCGGTCGCTACCCGTTTGCCAGGCGCCGAACCACCATCGCGCACGAAGTGGTGCGTTCATGTCCCCTTTCTCCGTCAGCCCTCTCGACCGCCACAGTACACTATGAAAACCGTGAAGATCAGATCCACATGCGCGCCGTCCCACAGGGTGCCGGAGCTCACCGCCGAGGTGCCACCCCTCGGCGGCTTCCACAGCATCGTGGCGCTCACGGCGCGGAGCGGCGACGCGGATCCGCCAGACTCCGCCACCCATCATCGTCCGACTCGCGACGTTCGACTGCTGAGCCTTCAGCAGCTGGCCAACCTGCTGCCTAAGGTCGCACGCAATCAGGATGGCCAACCGATGGAAGTGGCTTTGCAAGCGGCGCCGCTCGGCGCGCGCCAATACGAAGCCAGGATCTATCACGAGGGCAAGCTGCCTTTGCGGCCAGGACACGTCCACGACCTGTTCAACCTCGCCATGTGGTGCCGCTGGCCGCGCAGCAAGGCTGCCCTCAACGCCCTGCAGGTTGAGCGGGGCTGGCTCGGCGAATCCAAACAGCGAACGGCGGCGGGCAACGCCGCGACCCTGCTGGATGAATGTGGCGTGGTGCTGCTGGGTGATGAGCCCCAGGTCACGTCGCTGCTGAGGGCGCACCGCTGGCAGGAGCTGTTTGTGACCCACCGCGGCGACTGGGGCCGCAGCCTGCACGCCCTGACGCTCGGCCACGGCCTGCTGGAACAGCTGTACCAACCCTTCGATGGGCTGACCGCCAAGTGTGTGGTGCTGCCGCGAGGCCGGGGCCAGCCCTCGACCGCTGAGTCACAGAGCCGTGTCGACGATCAGCTTGCCCGTTGGATTGCGGCCCTTAGCGACACCCGCCAGCTCCTGCCGCTGCCGGTCCTCGGCATCCCCGGCTGGCACCCCGCGAATGAGGACCCAAGCTACTATCAAAACACCCGCTATTTCAGACCTTTAGGGGGCCAGCGCACGAAGCACGGCCCGTGACTAATGATTGTTGAGGTCGACCGACTCAGCGAGCACAATAGCGCCATGAAAACGATAACTCGCCGCAACGCTCGCGGCTTTGTACCGGCGCTGGCGCTGTCACTGCTCAGCGCTGCGGGCCTGGCCGCCGCCCAGGACAACACGCCGGCTGCGGTCTCCGCTGACGACACCGCCGCCAGCAGCAGCCCGATGAAAAGCGCTCCAGCTAACCCGGACCAGGGTCACATTTACGGCACGGTTCTGCTCGATGACGACAGTGAGGTCACGGGCACCATCCGCTGGGGTGAGCAGGAAGCCAACTGGATCCACCACTTTAACGGCGACAAAGCGGAACCATTCGATCTCTCTCAGCTTCCCGACGACGATCGGGAGCGGATCGAAGACAGTCTGCCGGGTCCGCGGTTTGAATTTAACGGCCACGTGATCGAGCTGGTTCGCTGGCTCGGCTCCTCCGACCTGCAGGCTCAGTCCTTCAGCGTCGAGTTTGGCCAGCTGAGCCAGCTTGAGACGCTGGGCGGTGACCGCGTCCGGTTGACCCTGCGGGACGGCACAACGCTCGAAGCGAACGGCGGCTCCGACGACATCGGCGCGGATATCGAAGTGCTCGGCGCCAGCGGCCAGGTACAGCAGATCGACTGGCGGGACATCGAACAGGTGCGCTTTCATGCGCCGGAGGCCACCGCCCCCACCTTCTCGCCCTACCTTTACGGTCGGGTTGAAACCCGCAGCGGCGCGTTCGAGGGATTTGTCGACTGGGATCGCGATGAGCGCTACCCGGAAGACGAACTAGACGGTGACGTCGACGGCCGCGAGCAGGCGGTGAAGTTCTCGACCATACGCACCATCACCAACCAGGGCGAGTCGAGCCTGGTGGAACTGGTGGACGGCGTCACTCAGAGCATGAGCGACACCAACGACGTGAACTCCGAAAACCGCGGGATTGTGGTGCACGCTGCCGGCCTCGGCCGAGTGCTGGTGCCCTGGTCAGCGTTCGAAAAAGTGTCTTTCTTCAACGCCCCTGACAACCTGCCCCGGTACGCAGAATTTTCCGACGCCGGCCCGATCAAAGCGCGGGTCAGCGGCGCAGAGGGCACCGCCGAGGGCGAGCTGATGTTTGACCTCGACCAGGGTCACGAAGGCGAGATGCTCCGCGGAAAAGACGCCAGCGGCCTCCAATTCGAGCTCCCCTGGCAGTACATCCAGCGGGTGACGCCCCAGGAAAACAACACCGCCACCGTGACCCTGCGCAGCGGTCAGGTCCTGGAGCTCGGCAAAGATCCCGACGTGACCGGCAGCAATCTCGGCATTGCGGTTGTCCAAAAGGATCGTGTTCAGTACGTCCCCTGGGAAGGGCTGAACGGGATCGAGGTTCAGAACTGAGCCCGCAAAGCTAAGACCAGCCCATGCAGCTGCACCGCCCCGACCCGGACTTCCTCACCTCCGGGAGGGCCAAGGCCAACTTTGCGCTGGCGCTCAAGCTGACCCTGGCCGCCCTGGCGCTGCTCTGGGCGGTCCACATCGTCAACTTTTTGCTGGGTTACCCGCTGAATCGCTTCGGGATTGTGCCCCGCTCGGCCGACGGGTTTGCCGGGGTTTTTCTGGCGCCCCTGCTTCACGGCAGCTTTGGTCACCTCCTCCACAACACGGTGCCGCTGTTTGTCCTCGGTACCGGGATGCTCTACGTCTATCCCAACGCATCGGTGCGAGTTCTGCCGATGGTGTATATCGGTGGCGGACTGCTGGTGTGGCTGGTCGCGCGGAGCAGCATCCACATCGGGGCCAGCGGCGTGCTGTACGGCATGCTGGCCTACGTTCTGCTCTCGGGCCTCCTGAAAAGAGACACCCGGGCGATCGCCCTCTCGATGCTCGTGTTTTTTCTTTACGGCGGTCTCGGTTCGGGCTTACTGCCGGGTGTCCCCGGCATCTCGTTCGAATCCCATTTGGCCGGCGCTGCGCTGGGGGTGGTCGGAGCGTGGCGCTACCGACAGCTGGATATCCCGCCGCGTAAGGTTTACGACTGGGAAAACGAGGATGAGGACGAGGACTAAGACTGAATCCGGGAATGAACCCGGGACGGAACCTAGGATTGGTTCTGGGCCCGCTGGGTCCCGCGGTAGTAGTAGTCGACCGCGCGGTTTTCCATCACGCTGTACAGGAACGACTCGCGCAGCTGCTCATCGCTGATCGCCTCAGCGGAGCTCTGGAGCTCGGCAAACGCTTTATCGATCAGCGCCTGGGAACGGTCATCCTGATGATGCTCGAGCACCTCAAAACAGGTTTGGTAAATGCGAAACGGCTGCTCGGTGCCGGTCCAGCCGCCGTCACCCAGCGCGTTCATCACCTCGTTGACCTTCTCGAGTGCAGCGTCGCTCCGACCCTGCTTAAAATCCAGTCTCGCTGACCCGGCCACCGTTTCCATCAGCAGGTTGGTCTGCCCGAGCTTCTGGCGGATCTGGATGGCGTTGCCGTAGGCGGCGGCGGCAGAGTCGTAGTCGCCCAGTTCGGTAAAGGCATGACCGAGGCTGGTGAGGGTCTGCGCCAGCAGCGGCTGGTCGTTGAGAGCCGACAGCGTCTTGGCGGCCTTCAGCCCGTGCTGCTTGGCCTTCTCGTTATCGCCGGTGGAATGTTCGAGCAGCACCAGCCGCGCGTTGATCTCAGCCTGGTCGTAGGCCATGTACATCTCGCCGGCATCCTGGAGCGCCTGCTCGTAGCAGACCCGCGCCTTTTCGTGCGCACCCATGTGGAGGCAGGCGTCTCCTAGCAGCATGAGAGAGCGCTGCTGGCCTTTGCGATCCTGGATCTGCTGGCGGAGCCCAAGACTCTTCTCGAACAGCGCTTTACCCGCCGAGTAGTCACCGCGAGCCACGGCGATGCGACCCTTGAGATCGAGCGCCAGCCCTTCCTGGCGCCGGTCGCCGATCTGAATCAGCAGATCGTGCGCTGCATCCACGGCCTCAAGCGATTCGTCGAGCCGGTCCAGCGCCAGGTAGGCGCTGGCCATGCGCCGCAGGATGGCCGCCTCGTCCCCGAGGTTGCCGGTCTCCTGCGCGAGCTTGAGCGCCTGCTCACAGTACTCGAGGCAAAGCTGAAACTCGCCACGCTTTTCCGCCAGCCTGGCAAGCTGTGTGGTTGTATCGGCCATGAGATCCGGGTCCCCGGCGGCTACCGCCAGGTCGTTTGCCCGCTCCATTTCCTCCCTTGCCTGATGATGATGTCCCGCTACCTGCAGCGACGCCCCTAGCCAGCGCCGGGCCCGGCATTCGATCAGCGGCTCCTGATCTGCCTGGGCCAGCTCGATCGCCGAAGTTGCCAACTGCTGGGCAGATTTCGGTCGACCGTAAGTAAACTGGTACACCGATTGTAAGATGGCAACCAGAGCTTTGACACCGTTTTCGCCGATTTCCCCGGCGATCTGCTGCATCTGGCGCAGCACATCCTTGCGGGCCGACCGCCGCGCCATCAATCGATAGGTGTTCTCACACTCCTTCAGCACCCGCAGCCGCGAGCGCAGATCAGACGCCGGAATCAGCTCCAGCGCGCGCTGAAAATGCCGCTCCGCTTCCTCGTTTTGATAGAGCAGCGCCGCGTAGTTTCCGGCCAGCACCGCATAAGGGACCTCCAGCTTTTCCTCGCCGGCAGCGCGGTAGTGATCGGCGAGTTCGCCATAGTGTGGCGCCAGGGCCGAGGCGCCAGGGTCGAGTTGATCGATGGTGTGCTCGCGCCAGCTTAAGTCCTCATTACCGGCATATTTCTGCTCGATCCATTGGGCCACCGCAACATGCAGCTGCCGGCGCTGCGAAAACAGCCGCGACTCGTAGGCCACCTCCTGGGTAATCTGGTGCTGGAAGCGGTACTGGAGGTCAGGCTCTTCACCCTCCAGCTCGATCAGCTCCATGTCGTGAAACGTATCCAGATCCTGCTGCACCTTCTTTTCGTCAAACTCGTACTCGTCCGCCAGCACGTCAGCCAGGGCGCGGCGAACAAAACGGCGGCCGAACACCGACGCCACCTTGAGCGTGACCTGCTGGTTGGCGGTCAGGCGGTCGATCCGCGACAGGATCAGCCCGCGCACCGACCCCGGCAGCGTTTCGGTTTCGCTGGAAAACTCGCCCCGCACGCGGCAGAGATTCTGGTTGGTCTTGTCGTCTTTCCAGACTTCGACCATCCCCTGATCCTGCATGGCCCGTAGCAGTTCCTCGGCCACAAACGGTGTGCCCTCGGAGCGTTCGTGAATAAACAGCCCCAGCCGCTGCGGCACCCGATCAGGCAGAACACCGAGCCGGTCCGCCACCATGAGATTCGATTCACTTCGACTCAGCGGCTGCAGCTGCGCCACGGCGCAGCAGTCCATGCGCTCCATCTCCTCGACAACGCTGACGCCCTCGCGGCGCGTGGGCTGCGTCGCCAGCACCAGCAGCAGCGGGTGGCTGCCGCTGTCGACCGCGCGGCACAGGTCGCGCACCAGCATCCAGGAGGTCTCGTCGAGCCACTGGGCGTCGTCGATGGCCACCACCAGCGGCCGGGTGTTGGTCCACGCCAGCACCAGCGTCTTGAGCAGGTGCATCAGGTTGTGCTCATGCTGCTGCTGATCGACCACCAGCTCCTGGGTTCCGCGGACCGCGCTCAGGCCCATCCATTCGGTCAGCAGGCTGGCCTGATCGACGCAGCCGGGCGCCAGGTCGGCGAGCGTCTCGCGCACGTGGTCGGCGCGCTGGTCCAGCTCCAGGCGCCCCAGTTCGAAAAAGTCTTCCATGACACCCTGCCAGGCGCGCAGGTGGACCTGGGCTTCGGTGCTGCGCGCCAGGCCATTCAGGCAGGTGATGCCTTTGATCTTCGCCTGCACCTTCACCTCTTTGAGCAGGCGGGACTTACCCATACCCACGCCGCCCTCGATCAGCAGCAGCGCCCCACGACCCCGTTCGAGCGTGGCGATGGTGTCATCGACCAGCCCGATCTCCCGACCCCGCCCGGCCATCATCGCCGGTGGGCGGAAGGAGCCGCTGACAATCTTTGAGGTCAGACTCGCGTCATCCGGACGGAAGACCTTGACCGGCTCCGTCTTGCCTTTGACCTGAATCGGTTCGAGACGCTCTAGACGAACCCGGTTATTGGCGCCCTGCGCGGTCGTCTCATCGCAGAGAATGGCGCCCGGTCCGGCCGCTTTCATCAGCCGGGCGCTGAGGTTAACGGTGTCTCCCATCACCGTGTACTCGTAGCGCATCTCGCTGCCAACGGGCCCGGCAAAAACCTGACCGGTTGTGATGCCGATCGCAAGCGGCTGCTGGCGCCGTCGCGACAGCGCCTGGATCTCCAGCGCCGCCTTCAGCCCGCGAACCGTGTCGTCCTCGTGGGCCAGCGGCGGCGCGCCGAAAAGCGCCATAATCAGGGCGCCTTTGTCGTCTACGGCCACCTTGTTCAGACTGCCCTCAAATCGATAAAGCGCCCCCTGGACGTCGCGGACCAGCTCGTGAAACTGGCTGATCGCGCGCGCCCCGGTGAACTCGTAGTCCTTGAGCCCGATAAACAGCACCGTCATGTCGCGCAGGACGCCAAGCCAGCTGCGCGCGCCGGTTTCCAAAAACCCCAGCACCGCCCCGGGGACAAACCGGCGCAGCGTCTGTTCCACCGAATCCAGGGCGGACAGGTTTGGCTGCATGACGGTTTCGACCCGGCGCGGCGGCAGCTGCCACGGATGGATCACCTCGCTGGCCTCGGGGCTGAGCGCCACCTCCCCCGGGCGGCATTCACCCTCGGCGGCTGTCGCCTGGCGAATCGGGTCGCCGGCGATGATGTATTCCCAGCGGCCGAGCAGGCCGCCGACCTCCATCGCCACAATGTCACCGGCGCCGATGCCGATCTTCATTTCGAGCTGAACCTCGCCGGCGGTGGTTTCCAGTGCGCCCATGTCCGCCAAGAGCTGCTGCATGCCCTCCGCCGCCTGCTGCGCACGACGCACGGCTTCAGCCAGCGGTCGGGCGTCAGCCGGAAACACAACCATCAGCGCGTCCCCGGAGAACTTCACCACTTCGCCAGACTCCGATTCGATCGCGGCGATGATGGGATTAAAGTAGGCGTTCAGCAGCCGGGTGAGCTCCTCGGGACCTTCCTTGCCGGCGGCAGCAAGCTGATCGGTCAGCGGTGTAAAACCGGAAATGTCGGCGAACAGGGCGGCGCCGTGAATGGTATCGCTGTCCAGCCGCTGCTCCCATTCGGGATCAGCGATGAGCTTGCGCGCCAGATGCGGCGGCACAAACGGCAGCAGCTTTAGGAGCATCTCCCCCAAGTTCGACCTCTATCGTTTCCTGACGCGCGGCCGCCAACCTGCGGTCAGCAGCAGCGCTGTCCAGCCGTAAGCCAAGCGTCACTTCTGACGCTCGGCGCCCGGCAAATCAACACACCGGCACCTCGGTTGGCGCCCGGGTCTCAAACACAGCGCCTGTCCTTGGGACAAACCCTGGACAAAAAGCGCTCGAAACAACCGCAAGTGGTTATTTCTACAGGTGGTCAGTGTAACCCAGGATAGGCACTTGAGCGCGCCAAACGGTGGGTTTCGGTCATTCAAGTGCGATACCATCACGCCCTTCGCTGAACGTCAGGATCTGCTCCACCTCATGGCCCTTGTCCTTTACAACACGCTGTCGCGCGAGAAACGCCTCTTTGAACCCGTGGATCCGGCGCGAGTGACGATGTACGTCTGTGGGCCCACGGTCTACAACTACGCGCATATCGGCAACGCCCGACCGGTGGTCGTATTTGACGTGCTCTATCGCCTCCTGAGACAGCGCTATCCTAAGGTCATCTACGCGCGCAACTTCACGGACGTCGACGACAAGATCATGGACGCCGCCGAGGCGCAAAATCTCTCAATCGATGTGATCACCGAAAAGTACGAGCGCGTGTATACCGAGGACATGGCGGCGCTCGGTGCGCTGGAGCCGGATCTGACGCCGCGAGCCACGGAAAACATCGATGCCATCATCGATATGGTCAGCACGCTAATCGATAGCGGCCATGCCTATGAGGCGGAAGGACACGTTCTGTTTTCTGTGGCGAGCGATCCCAACTACGGCCGCCTGTCCAAGCGCTCGGTGAAGGAGCTCCTGGCGGGAGCGCGGGTTGACGTGGCGCCTTATAAACAATCGCCGGCCGACTTTGTGTTGTGGAAGCCCTCAACGGACGATCAGCCGGGCTGGGACAGCCCCTGGGGCCGTGGGCGACCCGGATGGCACATCGAGTGCTCAGCCATGATTCGGGCGCATCTCGGCACCACCATCGATATTCATGGCGGTGGGGTGGACCTGGTGTTTCCCCACCACGAAAACGAAATGGCTCAGAGCTGCTGCGCCAACGGCGCACCCTTCGTGGGCTGCTGGATGCACAACGGCTTTCTGACGCTGCACCGGGAAAAGATGGCCAAATCCGAGGGCAACGTGCTCACCGTGCACCAGCTGCTCGACGACTACCCGGGCGAGCTGCTGCGCCTGACCTTGCTGTCGGCCCATTATCGTCAGCCGCTCGACTGGTCGGAGCAGGTGCTCACCCAGCAGCGCGATCGGCTCGACAAGATGTATCGCGTGCTCAAGACGCTGGAGCACCTTCCACCGACGCCCGCCGACCCGGATCCCGAGGTGCTGGCGGCGCTCGAGGACGATCTCAATACGCCCCGTGCGCTGGCGGCATTGAATCAGCTGGTCAGCCAGGTGGCGGGCCTTGAATCGGACAGCGATCGGGCACAGTTAAAGGGTGTCATCCTGGCGAGCGGCGCGCTGCTGGGTCTGCTCGGCGCCAGTCCCGACAGCTGGCTCAAACAGGGAGCCGTCAGCCTCGACGCCGATCGGATTGAAGCGCTGCTCACGGAACGTCAGCAGGCACGCGCCGAGCGAGACTTCGCGCGGGCTGACGCCATCCGCAATGAGCTGAAGACGGCAGGCATTGTGATTGAGGACGGCGCCGAAGGAACGACATGGAGAGCAGAACGGTGACACCCATCAGCGACATCCAGGAGGAGATTGTCGAGGAATTCAGCTTCTTCGACGACTGGATGGACCGTTATCAGTACATTATCGATCTCGGGCGTAAGCTCCCCGACTTTCCCGAAGATCAGCGGGTTGACGAAAACCGGCTCTACGGCTGTCAGTCACAGGTGTGGCTGACCGCTCACGGGGATGCCGACGAGCTGACGTTTCGCGCGGTGAGCGACTCGGCGATCGTCTGCGGCCTGATTGCACTGGTGCTTCGGGTTTACTCGGGCCAGCCGGCTTCAGAGATCCTGGCGCACCAGCCGAAGTTCGTGGAAGACATCGGGCTCAAGTCACACCTGTCTCCCACCCGCAGCAACGGGCTGGCCTCGATGCTGGATACCATTCGCCAGCACGCAAGTTCGTCGCTGGCGGCAGCGGCGAGCTGAGCGCCGCGAAGACGCCTGCGCCCAGCCAAACGAATTGGGTTAAGCGACTGGGGGGGAATCCGCGGCGGTTCGCCCGGTCAACGGATTTCGGAGCCCAAGATGGGCTCCATTGCGGATTACTTGGAGAGCTGGCGCTGGCGTAGCTCCCAGCGCTCCTGGGCGTCCAGACTCAGCGTGGCGATCGGGCGCGCCTCGAGCCGCTGAATGCCAATTTCTTCGTCGGTCTCTTCGCAGTAGCCGTAGCTTCCGTCGTCGATCCGACGCAGCGCCTGCTCGATCTTGCTGATCAGCTTGCGGTACCGATCGCGCGTGCGCAGCTCCAGGCTGTTTTCGGTCTCGCGCGTCGCCCGCTCCGCCTCGTCACCCACGTCTCGAACCTCCGAGCGCAGATGATCGATCGTCTGCTGGGACTCGTCGATGAGCTCCTGGCGCCAAACCAGCAGCTTTTGGCGAAAATACTCCTGCTGCCGGTCGGACATGTACTCTTCTTTGGCAGTGGGTTTGTAGTTCTTGGGAAGCTTCACCTTGGGGTTATACCCCTCGGGCAGTCCATTTGGCTTAGCACTCATGAATACTCGTATAACCCGTTGAAATTCAAAGAATGAAGTCGCGCTAAAGCGATAGCAAAACACCCTTGTTTTGCGTTGCCTTGAGCGATCAGGGGCGATGTTATATCGTAAGTCGGATGCTTCAGCAACTCCCTATTCGCCTGCTCGGCGGCCACCGTCGGTGAGCGAATTCGACGCGGTACCTCCCCGGGACCCCCAGCCAGGCCAAACGCTACCGCAGCCACCAACGAATGTGGTGCAGACGGTGCTGCTCCGGCTGCTGGCTGGCTACCGACGCTTTATCAGTCCGCTGCTCGGACCGCGGTGCCGATTCCATCCGAGCTGTTCGCAGTACGCCAGCGAGGCTATCGCCCTTTATGGCGTTCGTCGGGGCGTCCTGCTGGGCGCCCGCCGCCTGCTGCGATGCCATCCGCTGAGCCGCGGCGGTCTGGACCCGGTGCCGACCCCGCATCACTGCTGTGACGTGTCCGCTGATAATCGAGACAACCATGAATGACCTGCTGATCCGTAACGCCCTGTTGGTGAATGAAGGCCGGCGCTGGGAGTCCGACATACTGATCAACAAAGGCCGCATCGAGAAGCTGGCGGCCGGCATCGACTCAGCGGCCCGCAGGGAAATTGATGCCGACGGCAAGCTGGTGCTGCCGGGCATGATCGATGACCAGGTGCATTTTCGCGAGCCGGGGTTAACGCATAAGGGCGACATCGAAAGCGAATCACGGGCGGCGGTGGCCGGCGGGATCACCAGCTTTATGGAGATGCCCAACACCAATCCGACCACCACGTCCGCCGAGCGGCTGGCGGAGAAGTATGCGCTGGGGAAGCAGAAGGCCTGGGCGAACTACGCTTTCTATATGGGCGCAACCAACGACAACATCGAAGAGATCAAGCGCCTGAAGCTCGGGCAAGCGGCCGGCGTCAAAATCTTTATGGGCGCCTCCACGGGCAATATGCTGGTGGACAATCCGGCGACGCTCGAAGACATCTTTCGTCACGCACCCGGTATCGTCACGACCCACTGCGAAGACTCCCCGATGATCGCCGCCAATCACGCCGCGGCTCTGGAAAAGTATGGAGACGACATTCCCGTCACCGCGCACCCGGAAATACGCAGCGAAGAGGCCTGCTGGAAGAGCTCGTCGTTTGCGGTTGGGCTCGCCAAAGAACACGGCACACGGCTGCACGTGCTTCACCTCACCACGGCACGGGAGCTTGAGCTGTTTGCGCCGGGCCCCGTGGAGGACAAGCAGATCACGGTCGAAGCCTGCGTCCATCACCTGTTTTTTGATCAGACCAGCTACCCCGACAAGGGAAACTTCATCAAGTGCAACCCAGCGATTAAGCGCCCCGAGGACCGGCAGGCGCTGATCAAAGCGGTGGCTGAAGGGCGTATCGACGCCATCGCCACGGATCACGCGCCCCATACGCTGGCGGAAAAAGAAGTGCCCTATCCGCGCGCCGCCGCCGGCCTGCCGCTGGTTCAGGACGTCATGTGCGCCCTGCTTGAACTGGTTCGGCGCGGCGAGCTGCCGCTGGAGATGGCGGTCGACCGCACCAGCCACAACATCGCCCGACGCTATAACATTATCGACCGGGGCTTTATCCGCGAGGGCTACTGGGCTGACCTCGTCATCATGGACACACAAAACCGCCGCACCGTCAGCCGCGATCAGGTGCTGTCACGCTGCGGCTGGTCACCCTTTGAGGGAATGACGCTCGGGGCGACGGTCGACACCACCGTCATCAATGGCTACGTCGCTTACGAACAAGGCCAGCTCACCGAGCAGCGAGACGTTCAGCCCATCCAGTTCAGCGAACGCTGAACTCGCCAGCCGCCTGGCCCCGGGCCAGACGGTTCAGGTGGCCGTTGAGATCGAGGATCGTTTTCAGCGCCACCAGCACCAGCAGGGCCCATACCGGGGAGCCTAGCGCGGTGACCAGGAATCCGCCCACCAGGATCGTGACGTGCAAGACGATGACGCGTCGGTAGACCTCCTGCATGACGGAAGAGAACGTCGCAGCGCGGAATCGTTCACTTCCCAGGTCGTTAAGCGCGAATGACACCAGGTGACTGACACCGATCGCCACACCCGCCAGCACCAGGCCCTGATCCTGCACAAAGGTCCACAGCGACTGGGGCGCCAGGTCCAAGGTAGAGCCATCGCCAAAAAAATGGGTCACCGCAAAGCCGTGGCCAAGGGCAAAGCCGCCATAGTGCACCGAGAAAAAGCCCATATTAAAGAGCTTCGCCGCCAGGGGCGCTGAAACCCAGCCCATGCGGATCAGGTTCACCACGCCCACCATGACGTTTTCCAGCCAGAACAGCACCAGGACGGTCAGAACCTCCCAGTCCAATACCAGCACCCCCACAACGGGGATCAGATTGACCACCACCAGCAGCCACGCACTGGCGGGCCAGGCGCGCACCGGCGTTACCCGAAGCAGGCTAGCCGACACCGATATCCCGATAGGATGGTCGGTCGTGCGACTTCACCCGGGGCGCGCGGCCGGGGGTGATTCCCGAATGGCCAAGCGTCATGATTTGGCCGCGCCGAGGTCGCTAACCACCCGGCTGACGGCTTCGCTGGCGGAGTGGGCCAGCGCGGCGCTTTCGGTGACCGCCTCGGCCAGGGCCTGATTGGCAATGGCGAGCGCCTCCGTATCCCGACGACCGCTGGCCAGCTCACCGCGGACCGCCGCACGGGCGGCGGCCAGCTGTTCACTCATTTGGTCCAGTTCGCCGTGCATGCCTTTTACGTCATCCAGGGCCTCGTTAATCTGCTCGCCGCGCCAAAGGGCCAGCAGCTGGCTCATATGCAGCTGCCAGGCCGGCACCGTCTGATCGAGTACCGCCCCCACGCGGCTGAGGAGACCTTTGCTGGCATGCTGGGCCGTGAGCAGCGTTGCGAGCGCCTGCTGGGCGAGCACATGACTGATGCTCAGATCCTCGCAGCGACCGAGCAACTCATCCAGCCTAGCGCCGCTGATTTCGCTCGACGCGTCTTTGAGCCCGGCCAGCTTGTAGCGGCCCGCCTTTTCGTAGCGGGCGACCTGGGTTAACGCCTCACGACATTGCTCGAGCAGGCGATCCATGGCCACCACTTCGGTGAGCAGCTCGGTTTTGCGACGCTCAAGGGTCGCCGCCGCCGCGTCGATGCGATTGACCACCTCAGCGACGTCGCGCAGCAGTCGCCGGCGCCGTGAGCCCAGCAGACGGCCCAGCCAGCTGCTGCCCGTGTCGGGCTGAAACTGACGGATGACGGCGAGCATGTCGTCCAGATCCTGGCTCGCTTTGCTCGGCCCACCGGCGGACGCGAGCTTCATCATGCGTCGGGTGACCCGGGAAAGCAGGCGCTGAGCCTTCACGCCAAAGAAAATGATCGACTGGGAATCGGTCAGGTCCAGCTCCGCGAGAAGCGTGTTCCGAGTCTGCGGATCCAGTGAGACCTCCGTCAGACCCGCCGCCGGTTCAGCGGCAGCCGGCGAAGACACCGCACCCGACTGCTCGGGCTTCAGGGTCCGGCTGCTGTCAGACACCCTCTCGCTCGATCTGGGTCTTCAGGACTTCGATCTGCACATCCAGATCCATCATCTCGTCCTCCAGGAGGCGCTCGCGCTGCTGATCAAACGCGCCTTCGATGGTCTCCAGGACGCTGCGAAACTTCTCTTCCAGCGCCTGATCGCCCGCCTGCGGGTGCGTCCGGGCAAAGCCCCGGGCAACCCGCTCAGCGCCCTCGAGGTAATTGCTCAGAAATCGGCGGGCGCTGCCGAGCTGCGCCGGCTGTTTTTCCAACACATCCAGCACGCCGCGCGCCTTATCGGTGATGCGATCGAGCCGCTGCGTCAGCTCAGCGCACTGAATCTCGCTGTTCGCCTGCTCAATCGCCAGGATCTTTTGCTCGGCCAACGCCAGCACCTGTGCACCGGCGGCATCGAGCTGTGCTGACCTCGAAGGCCTCGGGTCCAGTCCATAGAGCAGGAGTGAGCCACCCAGCGCACCCAGCCCAAAAGCCACCGCGTCAAACAGTCCGTTCGCGGACAGGGTCAGCGCGCTGAGGGTGGTCGCTGCACCCACGAGGAGCGAGCTCAGCAGCTTCAGCGGCGCCGGCGCTTTCACCACGTGGCGACGCTGGGCAAACGCCATCTCCTCCAGCATCCCTTTGCGCATCAGAACAGCGGCGGTCATGAAAATGGCCAGGCATCCGGCGCTGCTCGCCAGACGCAGCAGGTCGCCGCTCACCACCGCGGCAAGCACAACGGCCAGCAGCGGCAGCGGCAGCACAAACAGCATGAGTGCCTGCGGCGTGCGAGGCGGCAGCGGCGCAACGGGAGGCTTGTTCATGTCACAACGCCAGGATAGAGGTGTAGCCGACGGTCCACAGCAGCAGCATCACGCCGACAAATTTTCGCAGGAAGGTAGTCATAGTCGACATTGTACCGTGCCCGCCTCCTGCCGGCGCGTGTCGATCAGCCTGGGCGAAAGCCATCCGCGGTAGAGATCTGGCGAAACGTTAGATTGATTCGGGGTGCCACGGACCGCTGGGTTCGGGTGATTGCGTGCTGCCAGTGTTGCTGCGTTTGGCCTTGCATCACCAGCAGACTCCCGTGGGTCAGATCCAGGTGAAAACTCTGCTGCGACCGGTCGACCCGCCGAAAGCGCATCCGTCGGGTCGCACCCAGGCTAAGCGACGCAATCACCGGCTGCCGTCCGAGCTCCCGCTCGTTGTCCGCGTGCCACCCCATGGCGTCCTGTCCATCGCGATAGAGGTTGGCCAGAACCGAGTTAAACGGGTGGCCACAGGCGCTGGCCAGCCAGCGCCGGAGCGACGCCAGCGTCGGGCTCCAGGGCAGCGGCGCGTGATTGACGCCGGAGTAGCGGTAATCGGTGCCAGGGTCGCCGTACCAGGCGATGAGGCGAGGTACCGGCACCTCTCGCCCATACATCTTGAGTGTCTCGCTACGCCAGGAGATCTCGGTTGTCAGCTCAGCCAGCCATCGATCGGCCTGCTCGGGATCGACGGCGTCGGGCGCCCAGCGTAAGCTGCCGCCGGCGAGTTCGATACTTTCAAAGCGAGGCGCGGTCACTGAAACGACGATACTGAGATCTGAGAGCAGCGGCTGGGAGACAAATTAAACCCTTTTGGCCGCCCGATCGTCCAACCCCCCAGCAACAGCAGCCATAGAGCTGCTCCAAAAAGCGAGCCCAAGGGAGACAACATGAAACGCACCGGCCTCATTCTTACCGTATCCATACTGTTGAGCTGCACCTCAGCGTTCGGCGCCAACATCAAGGTTGAAGACGGCGTGTCGGCGCCGAATTCCGACTACAACTCGGTCAATAAAAGCGTCCAGATCGGACGCGACGCCGAAATCGGCGACATCGATTCGGTCAACGGCGCCATCCGTGTAGGGAGCGGCGCGCTGGTCAAAAACATCGAATCGGTCAACGGCTCGGTCAAGCTGCGCAGCGGCGCCAGCGTCAACGCCATCGAGGTGGTAAACGGGTCGGTAGACCTTGAATCGGACGTGATCGTTACCCAGAGCGTCGAAAGCGTTAACGGGCGGATCCGCACCGACCAGGGGGTGACCATCGGTGAGGACGTCAAAACCGTCAACGGCGGGATCGACCTGACGGGCACTACGGTTCAGGGCAGCGTGGAAACCTATAACGGCAGCCTCGAGCTGGTTAACACCGAAGTGCTCGGCGACCTTAGGGTAACCAAGTCGAAAGGCTGGGGCTGGAATCGCAAAAAGTCCAAGCCCAATGAAATTGTTATCGGGGCCAACACCGTCATCCACGGCGACCTCTATTTTGAGAAGCCGGTGAAGCTCACGGTGCACCCGAGTGCCACCATCGGTGAGATCTTCGGCGACGAGGTCCAGCGCGGCGATATGAGGTAAGGGGACCACAGTCCCCTAAAGCAGGCCGGCGAAGTTCGCCGGCCTGCGCATTTTTGGCCTAGTGGCGTCCTTATTTCGCCCAACTCCGGCGCCAACGCCTCAAATGCTAGTGTCCTGTTTGAAGAGTTCGTTGTATTTCAGCGCGTGTCCACAAGGCCCTGGAGTCAGGCGCGAGCCGCCGGCCAGGGTGGTTCCCTGGCCAAGGCTCGCAACGCCGCTCCAGGCCTTGTGGGACGCGCCCGAAGGGAGCCCCCTTGGGCGCCAATAACGGCGTTGCATCGCTTGCCAAGGGCTACGGCCATTGGCGGCGCGATGCGCCTTGTTCTTGACGCCCAACGGGGCTCTGAAACGCAACGAACTTTTCAAACAGGACACTAGACGACGCTTGAGCCTGACGGGCGTCCCTGACAAGATGCGGTCCTGCCAAACATTCGGATTTTCCGGGACCCGCTAATCCATGATGCTGCTGAGACGCCTGGCTGTTGCCTGGGCCATCACAGGCTTTTCTTTACTGCTCGGCGTTGCGCTACTGCGGCTCACCGGGCGCACGCTCGAGGGATTTACCTATCCGTTTACCTGGATCCATTGGGTGGTCCTGGCGAGTTTTGCCGTGTTTATGGCTTACACCGAGGGTTATCGAGGGTTTCAGCTGAAATTCTCGCCGCGCTTTGCCAGCCGCGTGCTGGCGCTCCGTGAAGGCGGCACGCTGACGCAGTGTGTGCTCGCGCCGTTTTACGCCATGGGCTTTTTTTCGGCACCGCGACGAGTGGTCATCACGGCCTGGCTGCTCACCGTCATGATCGTGTGCCTGGTGCTGCTGCTGAAGCTGGTGCCGCAGCCCTGGCGAGGGATTGCCGATGCGGGCGTGGTCATCGGGCTGGGTTGGGGGCTGATCGCTACCCTGTGGATGACGGCAGATCGGCTGCGCCGGCGGCCTGACTTCGCCCCTGCCACAACGGCATGCCCGGAATCCGCTGCACCTTAGGCTCAGGCGCGCTTTCCTCGGAAAACCCGAAACGGCGGACCACACCCGCCTGCTATACTCACTCATCATGCTGTTCGTAACGCTCATTGCTG
>JBCDKA010000009.1:0-53164 GCA_038747195.1 Pseudomonadota bacterium | reverse complement strand
TTCGTCCCAGGATCTTGACGAGAAGACCGAAACGCTGGAGGTGTTGGCCGACGGCGTCTACGCGCTGACGGCGGAGGGTGATCCGAACGTTGGCGCCGTCGAAGGCGAAGACTTTGTGGTGTGTATCGAAGCGCGGGCGACACCCGCCGCCGCACGAGACTGGCTGGCAAAACTGCGCGAGCACACCGACAAGCCCGTCAAATACTTGATCTTGACCCACTACCACGCAGTCCGGGTGCTGGGAGCCAGCGCTTTCGACGCCGGTGCCATCATCACCTCGGACACCACCCGGAAGCTCATCGACGAGCGCGGCCAGCAGGACTGGGACAGTGAATTCGGCCGCATGCCGCGGCTTTTTAAAGAGCCCGACGAGATTCCCGGCCTGACCCGACCGGACATCACCTTCGAGGACCACATGCGGATCGAGCTTGGCGGCGCACGGGGTTACCTAGAGCTGGACTTCTGCGGCCGTGGCCACACGGCTGGCGATATCGCCGTGTTCCACCCGCAGTCGAGCACGCTGTTTGCCGGAGACCTGGTCGAGGCGCAGGCGGCGCTGTACACCGGTGACGCCTTCCACGACGACTGGAGCGCGGGAACACTCGATCGAATCAAAGCTTACGGCGCTGAACTGCTGGTCGGCGGCCGCGGCGCGGTGGCGCGAGGCACCGACGAGGTCAACGCGGCGATCGAGCAGACGCGAGGATTCCTGACCGGCATGATCGAGAACATCACGCCGGTTCATCAAGCAGGCGGTACGCTGAAAGAAGCCTTCGAAAAGACGCACGAGGCGCTGGCGCCCAAGTTCGGGGCCTGGCCCATCTTCGAACACTGCCTCCCCTTCAACGTTCAGCGCTACTGGGATGAGCTGGACGGCACCGACTGGCCCCGAATCTGGACCATGGAGCGCGACCGCGAGGTGTGGGACCAATTGCAGGACTAGACGCATGCTCAGCGAACGTTTTGACCACATTCCCCGGCACCGGCAGTTTGAGGCCACACCCCCGCCGACCGGAGCGGAACAGACACCGGTGGTCATCGTCGGCGGCGGCCCCGTCGGGCTGACTGCAGCGCTAGACCTTGGCCAACGCGGCCACCGCGTGGTGGTCCTGAATCAGCTCGACTTCATCGCCGCCGGCTCCAAAGCCATCTGCTTTTCCAAACGCACGCTGGACATCTGGAACCGGCTGGGCGTCGCGCAGCGCATGATCGACAAAGGGGTGATCTGGAACGTCGGTAAAGTGTTTCGCGGCAGCCGTCGCGAGCCGGTGTTCGAGTTCGACATGCTGCCGGTCAAAGACCAGGAGATGCCGGGCTTTATCAATCTGCAGCAGTATTGGGCCGAAGAATATCTGGTCGATGCACTCCTGCCCCTCCCGAACGTTGAGCTTCGCTGGGGACACCAGGTGCGCGCAATCGATCCGGCACAAAACCGGCTGGAAGTCAGCACCGACGCGGGAAACTACTCGCTGGCGGCTGATTGGGTCATCGCCAGCGACGGGTCCAAGTCCGCCCTGCGCGAGATGCTCGGCCTGGATTTTGAGGGCCGGGTGTTCGAGGATAACTTCCTGATCGCCGACGTGAAGTTCGAAGACCAACGTCCGTCGGAGCGCTGGTTCTGGTTTGACCCACCCTGGGGCGGCGCCTCGTCGCTGCTGCACAAACAGCCGGATGACGTGTGGCGCCTGGATTTCCAGCTGGGATGGGAAATTGATCGCGAGGCGGCGATCAAGCCCGAGAACGTAGAGCCCAAGGTTCGCGGAATGATCGGCGACAACATCCCGTTCAGCGAAGAGTGGTACTCGGTCTACACCTTCCAGTGCCGGCGCATGGCGCGTTTTGTTCACGACCGGGTGGTATTTATCGGAGACTCAGCCCATCTTGTTTCGCCGTTTGGTGCCCGTGGGTGCAACGGCGGCGTCGCGGACTGCGACAACCTGATCTGGAAACTTGATGCCGTCCTGGGCGGTGCTGACCCGGCACTCATCGAAACCTACAACGATGAGGCCATCACAACGGCCGATGAGAATATTCTGAACTCCAGCCGGTCAACCGATTTCATGACGCCGAAGTCTGAGGTCAGCCAGGCGTTTCGAGACGCGGTCCTGGACCTTGCAGAGCATGAGCCGTTTGCGCGCCCCTTCGTGAATTCCGGTCGCCTGTCGACTCCGGTTGCCTACCCCAACAGCCGTCTGTCCGTGAAGGACAGAGACTCGTGGGACGGCGGCGTGGCGCCCGGCTTCCCGGCGGTCGACGCGCCGCTAGACGACGGCTGGCTGCTGCGCGAACTGGGTGGCGGCTGGAAGCTTCTAGCTGATGCGCCGGTCCCTGACGTGGAGCTTCCGACGGTGGTAGCCGAGTCGGCCACGGCCGTCGAGCGCTATGCGTTGGAACCCGGCGCCGTCTATCTGCTGCGGCCGGACCAGTATGTAGCCGCCAGGTGGAAACAGTTCACCCCGGCCGACCTTGGAGGCTTGCCATGGCTGACCTGAATCGACACCCAAACCTGTCGCGGCCGGACGACATCTACCAGCAGCTGATCGACCTGCACTCAGGGTGTAGCGAGCAGGAAAGTCACCGGCGAAATGCCAAGCTCGTACTCTGTCTGGCCAACCATATCGGGGATCCCGAGGTGATACGGCAGGCGATCGAGGTGGCCGCTCGCGAAGGCCGGCACGACTGAGTCTCGACCCGCAGTTTCGCTTTACCCCGGCTACAGCCAGCGGCGCACCCGGGCCCGATAGCGCCGAAACTCGTCACCGAAACGGGCCTCGAGCGCCCGCTCCTCCGGTTTGATCTGAAACGCCGTCAGGTAAGCAATGAAAAGCCCAAGTAATACGAGGTTGAGTGGCTGACCGAACCCGATGACGCAGGCCAGCAATATGATGGCCATACCGAGGTACATCGGATTGCGGGTCACGCGGTAGGGTCCTGCCTGCACGATCGCGCTGGCCTTCTCCGGCGCCAGGGGGTTGACCGTGGTTCGGGCACGGCGAAACGCCAAAATTGCCCACCCGTCCAGCAAAAGACTCAGGGTGATCAGGCCGCCGCACAGCCAGCGGGTGGCCGTCTGCGAAAACCACTCTGCCGGCCATTGGCGTGCCACAAACCACATCATCAGCGCTGTGCCCAGGCCCACAATCGGCGGTGGAATGCGGTTGTTCAGCGTCACACAAATCTCCGGTTGCTCACTTCGTGAACCGTGACCCTTACGGTACCAGTAACTCTCTCACGACGGTTGCCAAATTCTCGCGCGGGCAACATAGTGTGCGGCGCCCATGAATCATCGGACTTTAACGCCATGACCGATCCCGCCGCCCCTGGCGAGCTGTCTCTGGATTCGCTCAAGCAGTGGATCAACGCGCACGTTGCCGAAATTTCCGGCCCGATTTCCGTCCGCAAGTTCCCCGGCGGCCAGTCCAATCCCACCTTCGAGGTCACCACCGAGTCCGCCAGCTATGTGCTGCGCAAAAAGCCGGCGGGCAAGCTACTGCCTGGCGCGCATGCTGTGGAGCGAGAATACCGCATCATCTCTGCATTGGGAGCGCTGGATTTCCCGGTGCCCAAGAGCTTCGGGCTATGTGAAGACGACTCGGTGATCGGGACCCCTTTCTATCTCATGGAGAAAATGGAAGGGCGGATCTTCTGGGACCCGACGCTGCCGGAACTTGACCGTGAGCAGCGCAGGCCCGCGTACTTTGACATGTGTGACGTGCTTGCTCGCCTGCACCAGGTTGACCCAGCGACTGCGGGACTCAGCGACTACGGTAAACAGGGGGGCTATATCAGCCGTCAGATTGCTCTCTGGAAACGGCAATATAAGGCTGACGAAACCGCTGGGCGCAACGAACATATGGATCGGCTTTGCCGGTGGCTGCCCGAGAGTATTCCGGATGACGGCGATCTGACCACCCTCGTTCACGGCGACTATCGCTGCGACAACCTGGTGTTTGCCGCCGCCGAGCCCCGGGTGATTGCTGTCCTTGACTGGGAGCTGTCGACGCTGGGCAATCCGCTGGCGGACTTTTCTTACCACCTGATGAAGTACCGAACTCCACCCGGCCTGCCGGCGGGGATGTCGGGGCAGGACCCCGCTTCTCTCGGATTACCGACAGAACAGGAATACGTGCAGCGCTATTGCGAGCAGACTGGACGCAGCGGGATTGACCAGCTCGAGTTTTACTTTGCCTACAACCTGTGGCGCCTCGCGGCGATCATCCACGGCATCAAGGGTCGTCTCATTCGCGGCAACGCCTCCAGCACCAAGGCCGGCGCGATGGTGAAGTACCTCGAACCGCTGGCCGAAGCCGCCTGGCAGCAGGCGACTCTGGCGGGAGCTGAGTAGGATGACGTTCGCGAAAACCCACATCCCCTCCGTTGGCGTCACCGACTGTTGGATTAGCCAAGGATGCTAGCGTGAGTGATTCCTCAACGCCTGGCGTGAATCAGGTCACGGTCATCGGCGGCGGCCAGGCCGCGGCCACGGCATGCGCAACGCTCCGGGCGAGCGGCTATGACGGCGAGCTGATTCTGATCAGCGACGAGTCGACACCGCCCTACCAACGTCCGCCGCTGTCCAAGGCCTACCTAAAGGGTGAACTGCCCGGCGAGCGGCTGCTGATCAAGCCGGCCAGCTGGTACGAAGGACAGGCGATCGATCTTCGCTGCGGCACAAAGGCGACCGCCATCGACGCGGACCAACGCCAGGTTGAGACCAGCGGGGGCGCGATCGACTTCGAGCGCCTGGTTATCGCAACCGGCTCCAGGCCGCGTCAGCTGCCGATGCCAGGATCAAACCTTCAAGGCGTGTTTGAGCTGCGAAGTATCGAACACGTTGACGCCCTGCGCGAAGCGTTGGGCAGTGCCCGGCGGCTGGTTGTGGTCGGCGCCGGCTATATCGGCCTGGAGGCTGCCGCGTCGGCCCGCTCGCTGGGTATTGATGTGACGGTTCTTGAGTACGCGCCCCGCGTGCTGGCGCGGGTGACCAGCCCCGAGATCAGCACTTTCTTCGAAGCGCTGCACGAACGACAGGGCGTGCGAATTGTCACCGATGCCCGCATTACCAGGTTGAACGCGAAGCAAGGGCAGGTCTCCGAAGTCGAGCTCGAGAGCGGCGAATCCATTGCAGCAGACTGTGTTTTGCTCGGCGTGGGAATCGAGCCCAACGTGGAGCTGGCGCAGGCAGCCGGCATCGTCTGCGACAACGGTATTGTCGTAAACCGCGATGCACAAACCAGTCACCCGGCGATCTACTCCGCCGGCGACTGCACCAGCCGGGAACTTGTTCACTATCAGCGGCAGGGGCGCCTGGAGAGCGTGCACAACGCCATTGAGCAGGGCCGCCAGGCGGCCGCCCATATCCTCGGTCGACCGCGGCCGACGGAAGAAGCGCCCTGGTTCTGGTCAGACCAGTATCACGTCAAGCTGCAGATTGCCGGACTATCCGCGGGTCACAATAAAGTCGTGACCCGGGGCGACCCTGCCAGCGAACAGTTTGCGCTGTTCTACCTCGACGGCGACCGACTGCTGGCGACCGACGCGATCAATGCCTCTCCGGAGTTTGTGTTTGCGCGGAAGCTGATCGCCGCCGGCGCTCGGTTGAACGCAGAAGCCTTGGAGGACACCGCAATCCCGATGAAAACCATCGCCGCGGAGGCGCTTGCCGCCAGCTCCTGAACCTGACTCAGGATCGAAACGGCGCTAGCACCTGTGTGAGCATGCCGCGCGGGCCCTGCCGCAGCAGTGACGCCAAGGCGAGGAGCCCCAATAGGCCCAGCGATACGAGCTGCAGCGGCGTGCCCTCAGCGTGGTCGTGATCCAGACCCAGCTCTGGGACGTGAAACGTCATCAGATTCATCGCCCAGCCAACCAGCATCGCCGCCATCGCCATGGCGCAGCCAAACTTAAGCGCAAACGCGCGACCGTGCAGCCGACTCAAGATGCCAAACGTGGTGACGTTGGTGGCGGGGCCAGCTAACAAAAAAGCCATAGCTGCGCCCGGGCTCAGACCGGCCTGCAGCGCCACGGCCGCGATCGGCGTCGCGCCAGATGCGCAAACGTAGGCCGGAATCGCGAGGAAGGTCAGCAGCGGCACCTGCACCGCAGCCGGAATGGTAGTAAGCAATGCCTGATCCAGCAGCGGCGCCACCAGGGCAGCCAGCAGCAACCCCAGCAGCACCCAGGGCATCGTGTGGTCAAACAACTCGATCAACCCGAACCGCATACCGCCGGCAAGGCGCGAACCCACCGCGGTTTTTTGCGCTTCCGGTTGCGGTGACGGTTCAACCTTCGGGCCGACTGCCCCTCCCAGCAGCAGCGCAACGCTGAGCGCCACCAAGAGCGCCCCGACGAGTCGAACCACGGTCAACTCCGTTCCGAGCAGGGGCAGTGAAATCGCCAGTGCGTCCACCCCCAGTTCCGGCGTTGCAATGAGAAAAGCCAGGCCAGCCGCTGGCGCCGCGCCGCGTTTCACCAACGACTCATACACCGGCAGTACGCCACAGGAGCAAACGGGCAGAGGCAGTCCCAAGGCGACGCCTTTACTCGCCTGCGTTAGCCGATTGCCTCGGCCTAGCCAGCGAGCCGGGCTGGCACCCATAAAGCCGCTGATCAGCCCCGCGAGCACGTAGCCCGCCAGCAGGGCCGGCGCGCTAAGCAGCGCCAGTGCCATGAACTGCTCCAGCAGCTCGGGATGGTCCAGGTCTCCACCGTGATGACCATGGGGTTCAAGCAGCGCGCCGGCAAGCACTATCGCACCGACCAGTGCACCGATTGTCGCGGCTAGCGTCGATCGACTTTCGCTTTGGGCATGCTCGTGGTGGGTATGGCCACAGGCGTGAGCCGCCGAAGGTTCCTTGGATACGGGAACCGATGTTCCTGCCGACGAGGGTTGCGTCCAGATTGCCAAATTCGGATCGCCGCTGTGCTGGTGCTCATGGCCGGCATGGTGTCCGTGGATGACGTGCAGCAGCGAACCGGCGACAAACCCATCCAGCCAGGCCTGATGTTCGGGCTGCAGCCAGGTGACGCTCAGGCCGCCCGCATAACCCGCCAGCGAAGCAAAGATGATTAAACCGACCGCCAGCCAGCCGTCGCGAGCGCTGGGTGCCAGCATAAACAGAGCGAGTCCGACCGGAATACGGTGAGCGACGATGGCCAGACCCAGGTGACCGCTTTCACCGTTGGCCGTCAGCGCCGCGCTTTCAATAGCCGCATGCAGGACCAGCCCTGCCAGGAGAACCCGGTCGGCGCGTAAGCCCGCTCCCCGCGGCCCCACCCGATGCAGCAGTCGCGGTAACGCGACGCCGACAACCAACAGCAAAAGCGCAATCAGCCCGCCCTGCGCCAGCGCGCTGGGAGCAATCAGCAGCAGCGTCAGGCCGCCGACCGCGACGATCGCGAATCCGTCTACGGCCTCCGCCAGCGCCGGAGACTTGTTGGAAAAATGCCAGAACAGCGGCCCAATCAGCAGCGCCAGGATGGCCGCCACGGGCAACGCAAGACTCATGTTCAGAGTCTAACCCGGAGTGCCGTTGTATCGGCCGTGATGGCCAGATAGTCGGTGACGGCGCGCTGATAAAGCGCCAGAGCATTGACCTGCTTGAGGCGAGCCTCGGCGCGCGCGTCCTCGCGCTGGTTCAGCAGAAAAAAACTGCTTGCCCCCTCGCGGAACCGGAGGCGCTCCGCCGCCTCCAGTCGCTCGGCCAGCCGCAGCTCCCCAGACGCCAGCCGGGCGCTGGTCTGCGCGGCTTCGATCGTATTTGCCAGCTGCCCGATCCGGGCAATCAGCTGATCGGAGATGTTTTTTCGCCGCTGCTCAAGGGCCCTGATGTCCGCCTCAGCCGCCGCAATTTCGCCCTTGGCTTTGCGTCGTTCAAGAGGCACCGACACCTCAAAACCCACAAACAGGTCCGTTTCGTCTCGCGTCACGCTGCCGCCGCCGAAATCTCGCGCCACCTTCATCTCCAGATCTACCTGGGGCAGCAGCTCGTTCCGTCCCAGCGCGCGACGGTTGGAGGCCAGCTCAAGGCGGCGGTCGATCAAAGCCAGCTCAACCTGCCGGTCCAGCGCTGCACCCACGTCCGACGTCAGATTGCGACTTTCGGTTTCCGGCGCGGGGAAGCCGCTCGGCAACAGCTCACGCCCAGGAACGATGGGCTCGCCGGCTTCGTCGCGAAAGTAGAAGCTCAGGGCCAGCGCGGCGTTGTTGAGAACTTGCTCCGCCCGGATGACCCGCTCCCGGCGAGAAAATACGCGTTGCTGGTTTTCAACCAGCTCGATGTCGGCGAGGTCGCCTTCCTGAATCCGAGTCGACAACGCGCCCGTTCGGTTGGTCGCCAGATCCTGCAGGTCTTTAAAAATGATGAGCTGCTGGCCCGCCGCCACCCAGTTCCAGTAGGCGATCATGGCATCGTGCTGCACCTCGATGCTGGCCAGCACATAGTCGAGCTCCGCCATCTCGATTTCGATAGCCCGATCCCGCAGCGTCATCCGACGACCGTCGATCTGACGATCCCGCAGCAGCGCGATGCTGGCACCAAAATTCAGCTCGCCAAAGCCGAGCGTGACATATTCATCTTCGTAGACGGGGAAGTCGCCGTCGCTGATCCGGTAACCGCCGTAGACTTCACCGCCGATATTGCGCAGCGGCGTAGCGAGCTTGTTGTCGATGAAGGTCAGACCGTAAAAGCCGGCCGCCCGTGAGCGGCTGAGACTCGACAGCTGCCGATCGAAGGCCCCTTCCGCAGCGAGCGCCTTCGCCCGCTGGGAATTGATTTTCTCCCTGGCTTCGAGAATCTTGGGAACGCTGTTGGACGAACGATCGAGGAGTTCAATCAGACCAAGCGCATTCGGGTTTGAAGGTTCCCGGATCTCCTCAAGGTATTCGGTTTCCGGGTCCTGCTCCAAGGTAAGGGCAAGCGGCGTCTGGGCCGCCGCCGGGCTGACGACGATCACGCTCCATAGCAACGCTGCCAACGAATATTTCGTCATAGTGTCGATCATACGCTGTTATGACCACAGACTGCCCGTCAGGTGCCGGCGCCTTCGGAGCGCAGTGGCGGAAAGCCGTTGAGCCGTCGCCACAGCTCGAACCCGACACTGACTTCCTCCAGCAGTACCCAGCCACGAACCTGCGTACCGAAACGCAGGTACCGACCCGAGGGCCAGGACTCGGATTCCGGATCCGGGGAGATCAGCAGGCGGAAACGCCCATTGCCGGAGACCACCGGATCGATGGTCTGCACGATGCCGCGGAAGGTCCCAACCGCCACCGCCGGCCAGCCGCCGGTCTGGACGGCCGGCCAGCCCTCAAACATCAGCATGGCCTCGCGGCCGGGAGAGACCAGCGCGGCATCCAGCCCCGAGACGAAGAGCTCAACCACCAGCTCTTCGGTGTCGGGCACAAACGTTGCGATCTGCTGACCCGCGGAGATCAGAGTGGCGTCTGCCCCGGCCACGATCTGGACAATCGTCCCGTCGCGCGGCGCCGTGACCGTTTGGGTCGACTGACGCGACAGGTTGATATCGAGCTGGTTGATCTGCGCCTTGATCGCAAATTCTCGCGACAGCAGATCCTGGTACCGGATCTGAGCCGATTCCAGATTACTTCGCGCGGTCAGCCCCTGATCAAAAAGCCGCTGCTGCCGATCGAGATCAATTGTCGCCGTCGCGGTTGCGGCTTCGGCTGCCTGCAGCCGGGCTACCTCTGCTGCACGTTCTCCCTGAAGCTTGTCGAGGAGCTGTGGGTCGACGTCGATGAGCTCTACGATAGGCTCGCCGGCGTCAATGTGCTGCCCGTCCCGCACAAACCACTGTTTGATTCTGCCGCTGGTGAGCGCGGCGATCCCCTGCGTTCGGTCAGCGGGTGAAAGCGTGGTGACCGTTCCCATACCGTTCGCTGTCTGAACCCAGGGCGTCAGGAATAAAAACACGAGCGTCGCGCCAATACCGAGCGCCATCACCGCTGCGACGGCCCAGATCGGGCGCGGCACTCTGATCGCGGATGTCGCGGTAAAACGATTGATATGTTCGGGCCGCGCAAACTCTTCCAGCCGCACGGGTGCCGCTGGGGCAGTGGATTCGTTTGCCATCAGCCTTCCAGCCCGTCACCTTCCGGATCCAGCCGATGCTCCGCCTCGGCTGCCATCAAATCAGCCAACGACACGTGGAGCGATGAACCGCCATCGCGCATCAGCATATAGCGGCTGAAGTGATCGAGGTCACGACGGTTGGTGAAAACGATCAGCGTTGTGTCGCGCATTTTCTTGACGTGCTCGAGGATCTGCCGCCGACGGCTCAGGCGCAGCACGTCGCAGGCGGGGCTCATAATGAGAAACTTCGGTTCGGCGGCGAGCGCCTGGGCTATCTTCAGCCGCAGAATCTCGCTGTTGGACAACGGCAGCCCCGCGTCGTTGAGCCGAGTATCAAGACCTTCCTCAAGCTGATCGATCACGTGAGCTAGGCCGACAGTTTCCAGCAGGTTCCGCATGGCCGCGCGGCTGAGGTCCGACTTGCCGATCTGAAGATAGCCCGCAATGCTGCACTCGAAAATCAGCGGGTCTGCAACAACCATAATTCGATCCCGCAGCCGCTGCGGCGCAAAGTCTCTCACTTCGTGCCCGTCTAGCGTCACGCTGCCAGATTCAGGCCGGCGCGCACCCCAGAGCAGGTCCCGAACCGCCAAGGAAATCCCGGCGCACTCAGTGGCGACCAGCGTGTGCGAATTCGCCGGGAATTCGCCACTCAGATGGTAGAACCGGCCGCGCTGGTTGACCTCGACCTGGTCAAAAACCGCGGTCGGCTCCCAGTCATCGATCTGCTGATCACCGCGGTGCCCCTCAAGCTTGACCTGGTAGAAGCGCGCCAGCTTGTCCAGCGACCCGCGAATCCCGTAATAAAGCTCCAGGTAATAGCTAAAGCGCGACAGCCCGGCAAAGATGGCGCCGAGAATCAGCTCGGCCGCCACGAGCTGGCCCAGGCTCAGCTGCCCCTGGATCACCAGCCAGCCGGCGACGCCGAGCACCACCGCGCTGCCCGCCGCGTAGAGCGTCAGCAGGCCGATATGCTGGGAGAAAAAATAGCTGAAGTGCTTTTGATGCTTTCGGACGTAGTCATCGATGAGCCCGTTGGTCCGATTGAGGGCGTAGCGCATACCGCGGCCGGATTTGAACTGGCGATGGTTGCGTGCCAGGCCCTCGAGCCAGCGAGCCGTATCGTGTTTTGCGCTCGACAGCTCGATCACGGTCCGCACCGCGCCAGCGTCGGCGTGGCGCCAAATCAGGTAGACCAGCAGCGCGTGGACCACACAAAAGAAGAGGAATACGGGGTGGTAGAAGGACACGACCGCGTAGCCGACGAGCGTCTGCAGCACCAGCGCCAGTCCGTTGGACAGCAGCGACGGCAGGCTCTTTAAAATCACGTCGATTTCGAAGTAGTGATTGATGAGGCCTTCGCGGCTGATCCGTTCGAACGAGACGGTCTCAGAATACAGCGTGCGGACCGCAATCTCCGAGGTCATGCGGCCATAGAAGCGCCGCTGGAAGAGCTCCAGCACATAGGTTTGCATGGCGACGAGCAGGCCCGACAGCGCCAGCAGGGCGAACAGCACGATGGCCAGCACCACCACCGAGCGCACCACGGCCGTGTTGGCCACAGCGCCGATCAGCACCTGGACGGAAATCGGCAGCGCCAGCGTCAGCAGACTGACCCCGATGCCGTAGATGACCGTCACCGCCAGGAACCCGCGATCGGTGAAGATCCCGTTCAGCACCTGGCTGGTCAGCTTGAGCTTCGGCAGCGCAATCTCCGGCTCCTGCGCCGCCGCGCGTATTACGTGATCATCCATGAGTCAGCATCATAGTCCGAGTTCTTAAGAACGCGATTAACGGGAAAAGTTTATCGCACAATGCCGCCGACAAGCAGCAGTCGCTTTGGACCGGGAAAAAGCAGACGAGCCGGCACCGAGGCGCGATGACCTAAGTCGCGCCCGAGCACCGGCCCGTTGCTGGGAGAGAACTAGTTCGTTAGTGGTACGGCCGGCGCGTCGTGCAGGCGGATGCGCAGGCCGGTGGTGAGGCCGTCAGGCAGCGCCAGGGCGGCGCTCAGCTGATCGATCCAGGTGTTGCCTCGCGTCGCCTGGGAATCGACCGCAATCAGCGCCGCCGCCAGGGCCGACACGGCCGCTTCGGGTGAACCGACTACCGCTGCCACCTGACGGGCGGACTGAGACTGAAGCAGCAGCTCACAGTTGGGCGCGTCCTCATCGATCAAATCGGCCTCGGCCAGCATCATCAGCAGGCCGTCGACCGAATCGACGCCATGGCTGTCGGCAAACGCGGCCGTCAGGGAACGCAGCGGCAGCACGCCGGCAGCCTCGCTGAGCGTCGAGCGCTCTTCCCACAGCGCGTCGAACTCGTAGCGTGAAAGCTGCATCCAGGCGACGCTGTCGGTCGCCTGAGGCGCCTGCCGATAGCCGGTCGCGACCTGCGATCGCTGGTGCTGGATCTGCATGGACTGGCTGACGCGATAGCGCTGGTATACCCGCCAGGCTATGGCACCAAGCCCTTTCAGCCCCCCCGCCACCGCGAGCCGATGCACGACGGCTGAGCAGTGATTCAGGGTGTGTACTGAGTCGTGGAATATGGGCTGGAAGCTATCAGCCGTGGTGTCTGCGCCGGGGCCCGCAAAGAAATTCTGAGCATCAAACATAGCGGCTCTCCGTGGATGTGTTGGGCTATGATGCCGTCGCACCCTGAACAGGTAAAACCGTTTAACCTGATCGAATCGTTCGTTTTTTTCGACTTAACGTTCGGCGAGCTGGCAAGGCGTGATCGGGCCGGGACCTAGCGGCTCCCCATCCCGCCAGCGCCTCGGAGCACGGTTGCAGAGCGCGCCTCCCACAGCCACACTTGCGCAAAATCACTTGTCCAAGGGGAAGCGCTATGCGCGGATTAATGCAGTCTTCGTCGATCAATCTGGTGTCTTTACTGGAGCACGCGGCGCGCTGGCACGGGAGTCAGCAGGTTGTGTCGAACACGGTCGAAGGGGGAATCCACCGGCAGTCCTATCGGGAAACCTGGCAGCGGACCGGCCAGCTCGGCAACGCTTTGGCGGAGCTAGGCGTGAAGAAGGGTGACCGCATCGGCACCATGGCCTGGAACACCTATCGCCACCTGGAAAGCTGGTTTGCCATCATGGGCCTCGGCGCGGTTGCCCACACGCTCAACCCCCGCCTGTTTCCGGAACAGCTTGTCTATATCGTCAACCATGCCGAGGACCAGGTCATTATCGTCGACCTGACGTTCGTGCCGCTGATCCAGGCGCTGGCCGACAAGCTGCCGACCGTCAAGCACGTGGTTGTCATGACCGGTCCGGACAACATGCCAGACGACCTGCCGGACAACTGGCACTGCTACGAGACGCTGCTGGAGGGTCGGGCGCAATCGTGCGAGTGGACCCAGGTCAACGGGGATGACGCGTCCTCCCTGTGTTACACGTCCGGCACCACCGGCAATCCCAAAGGCGTGTTGTACTCCCACATCAGCAACGTCCTGCACGCCTACGGCGCCACCAGCAAAGACGCCATGAATGTCGGGAGTGCCGATTGTGTCATGATGGTGGTGCCGATGTTTCACGCCAATTCCTGGGGGCTGGCATTCGGCCTACCCATGGCCGGCGCCAAGATGGTCATGCCCGGGCCCCATATGGACGGTGCGTCGATGGCGACGCTGCTCACGGAGGAACGCTGCAACTTCGCGGCCGCTGTGCCCACCGTCTGGTCCATGCTGCTGGATCACCTGCGGAGCACCAGCGGCAGCCTGCCCGACCTAAAGGAGGTGGTCATCGGAGGTTCCGCGGCACCGCGCTCCATGATTGAAGCGTTCGACAAGGAGTTCGGTGTCACCGTGCTGCACGCCTGGGGTATGACCGAGATGAGTCCGCTCGGAACGGTTAACCGTGTGAGTGGTTCGATGCCTGCGCCGGCCACCGCTGACGAGGCTTATGACCTTAGCTGCAAGCAGGGCCGGGTCCCGTTTGGCGTCGATATGGAGATCGTCGACGACGACGACAACACCCTGCCCCACGACGGTCAGACGTTTGGCCGCCTGCTGGTGCGCGGACCCTGGATCGTCGAACGGTACTACGGTGAGGCCGAAACTGCCCTCGATAGCAACGGCTGGTTCGACACCGGCGACATCGCCACCATCGACGAATACGGTTTTATGAACATTACCGATCGCGCTAAGGACGTCATCAAGTCGGGCGGTGAGTGGATCAGCTCAGCGGACCTCGAAAACGCCGCCATTGCCCATCCGGACGTCGCGCTGGCGGCGTGCGTCGGCGCAACGCATCCCAAGTGGGACGAAAGACCGGTGCTGCTCTTGCAGCTGGCGGAAGGCAAATCCCTGGACGCGTCCGCCATCACCGAGCTGCTGGCGGCGGAGTTTGCCCGCTGGCAGCTGCCCGACGCGATCCTGGCGGTGGACAGCATTCCTTTGACCGCCACCGGCAAGATCGACAAGAAGCCGCTGCGGGCCGAGTACCAGAACTACCTGCTCGACAACCCGAGCTAAGTTTTAGGCGAAGACCTCAGCGAAGAAGTTGCAGCTGGTTTGCCACGCCCGGCGGTCGGCGCTGGGGCTGTAGACCGTGCCAAAGTCCGGGTCGTTGGCTTCCGGATTGGTAAAAGCATGCATCGCGCCGCCGTAAGCGTGCAGCTGCCAGTCAGCGCCGGCAGCGTTCATCTCGTCGGCCAGTGCCAGAACCTGGTCGGGCTTGACCATGGGATCGTCCCACCCGTGCAGGGCTAAGACCTTGGCAGCAATCTGGGGCTTATCCAGGTTGTCCGCTGGGACAAACAGGCCGTGCAGCGAAATCACGCCGCGTACGTCCGCCCCACTGCGGGCGAGATCCAAAGCACAAAGACCACCGAAACAATAGCCCATGGCTCCGATCTTGGCGCCATCGACGCTCTCGAGCGCCGCAGCTGCAGCCAGCGAGGCGTGCAGCCGAGCCTGCAGCTCGCCGCGGTTTTCCAGCAGCGGCTGCATCAGCGCCGAATTCTCTTCGACACTGCCGCCGGTTTTGGCATCCCCGTAGAGGTCCATCGCCACGCCGACGTAACCCAGCTGCGAAACCTGTCGTGCCTTGTTCTTTTCAAATTCCGATTGCCCAGCCCACGCGTGGCCCACCAGCACGGCAGGCGCCGGGCCATCCGAGTCAGGAGCGCAGACAAACATCTTCATGGTGATGTCACCGACGGCAACATCCAGGGTTTGTTCAACAGGCATAGTTCCTCCAGGAAAATTAAGACCGATTGCGGTGCGGACAGCGGGCCATCTTAGCCGATTTGATCAGCGAATTCGTCGAAGGATACGGGCTGAAACCGGGAAACAGAGAGCGATACACACAACGCCCGAAATGACGCTCACAACGCTGAGCCCCAGCTGAGGCGCCAAAGCGCCGAGAAGAAACGCCCCCAGCGCCGAGCCGCCGATGCCAAAAACCCCCCAGAAACTGCTGACCCGCCCCCGAAAGGCGTCGTCGACCTGCGTCTGGAGCAGACTCTGGACGGTAATGCCGAACGTGGAGAAGAAAAAACCGAGGCACGCCGTCAACACCAGGCCCACCTCGAAGGATTGGTTCAGCGCAAACGCGATGACCACCAGCCCCGATACGGCCGCCGACAGCGGCGCGATCATCTTCAGCGGCCGACCGCCACGCCGCGCCAGCCAAAGGCCCGCAACAATCGCACCGGCGCCGCTGGCGGACGTCAGCCAGGCCAGGCCCACCGCGCCTCGACCAAAGACACCGTCCGCGAACGCGGGCAGCAACTCCAGGACACCTCGGCCGAAGATCGAGACCGTAATCGCCAGATACAACATCGATCGAATCAGCTCATGGTCCAGCACGTAGCGCAGCCCCTCCAGCAGCTCATCGAGCACCTCACGACGTTCACCGCCGGCTTCTCGACGCGTCAGCGGCTGAACCGCGAGCAGGGCCAGCAGCATAAAAAAGTAGCTGACAGCGTTGATGACAAAAGCCCAGGAAACGTTCCAGGTCACGATGATCAGACCGGCAAACATCGGTCCCAGGAAACGCGAAGCGTTGAAGGCCAGGCTGTTGATCGCGATACCTCGGGCAAGATGCTCCATCGCGAGCAGGTTCGCAACGAGCGACATGCGAATGGGTGAGTACGCGCCGGCAGCAATGCCCTGCAGCAATGACAGCGCCAGGATGACCCAGATGTCGAGCCAGCCGGCGAAGCTGGCCACCACCATCACGGTAGCGATTGCGGTCAGCGTGAGATTCAGCACGATGGCGCAATAGCGCCGATCGAGACGGTCGGCCAGCACGCCAAAGAGCGGGCCGAGAAACACGACCGGAATGAACTGGGCAAAGGCGATCATGCCCACCCAGAACTCAGACTCCGTTTCCACCCAGGTGACCCAGCCGAGCGCGACCCGGTGGATCCACAGTCCATGCAGGTCGAGCACCTGCGCGCTCATGTAGATTTTCAGGTTGCGCAGGGAGCGCTGGCTGGTGTCGACGGCCTCAGCCGTAGCAGCGTTCACGACAGCCTCAGCCGATCGACCAGCCGCCGAACCTCCTCCCTCGCCGCGAGGTGCGAAAGTTGCTTCAGTCCTTCACCGGGGATCTCCGCCAGATCCATCAGGGTCAGGCCACTGACAAACAGCTCGCGATAGATGACCCGCTCCGACAGGCCACGTTCAAAGCGAAACATCAGCCGTTTACGCAGCGCATTCAGGACACCCTCGACTCGCTCGTTGTTGCGCGAGTTCAGCTGCCCCACCCGATTCGGCGTAACGATCCAGTCCATCGGCGGCAGTTCGCTGGCGGAGCGAAACTTACGGCTTTGCCACACCATCTCCGCATAGTGGCTGAGGCGGGTCACCTCAAACGTCTCCGCGGAGACCTCACCCAAAAGATCAAGATCGACAAAGCTGTCGTTCAGCGGCGTTACCAGCGTATCGGCGAGCGCGTGAGCCAGCTGTGCGTAGTGCGTGTGACCGCCGGGACAGTCGATGACAAGATAGTCGGCCTTCGGCTTCAGCTGTTCGAGCGCCTGCTGCAGGTTGGCCTGCTCTTCCGCATCGGCGCTGGCCTGAGACTCGCGACGGTTGGATGCCGGTGGGGCCAGCCAGGCCGGCTGCGGCAGGGTCAGGCCGCGAGCGCTCGCGTAGTTGTGACGGTTTTCCAGAAAACGGGTCACCGAGCGCTGCCGGCTGTCGAGGTCGATCACGGCCACCGCATGGCCCTGGCGCAACAGCTGCACCACCACGTGCATGGCGAGGGTGGACTTTCCGGTGCCGCCCTTTTCATTTCCAAACACGATGGTGTGGGTCATAGTGAGCTCGCGCGCTCGCGCCCTGAAGCTTTGGTCCGCAGCCGGCTAGTCGTCTGCGGTCGTCATGTCAGGCCAGCTGCGAAAAGACCTCGTTCAGCGGCCCCCGGTTTGATTCGGTTCGCTGCCTGGCGTACCCGATCCAGATCAGGCCAGCGACCCGATATTCATCGGTTTTTAAACCGAGCGCCGCCAGCGTCCGTGGCTCTCGGGTGACTGCACCGCTGGTCCACTTGGTACCAACGCCCGCGGTGTGCAGGTAGAGCATCAGATTTTGCACGGCGCAGCAGGTGGCAGCGTAGTCTTCCATGTCCAGCAGCGTTTCGTCAGAAATGCGGCTCGCCACCGCCAGCCATTCCGGCACCGCCTCAAGCCGCTCACGTCTGGCCACTCCCGCGGCTTCACCCTTGGTGTTCACCGCCAGCTCGACCGCCAGGTCGATGATGACCGAACGGGTCTCGGGCCCCAGGTGAAAAAACTTCCAGGGTTGAGTCAGCCGGTGATTGGGCGCCCAGCGTGCTACCTCAACCGCGTCACGGATCAGTCCATGGTCGACGGGCTTAGGCTCATAAAAGTTGACGGTCCGGCGGCTGCTCAGCAGCTCACCGAAGCGCTGTAGTTCGTCGGTCACCGTTGGTTCCTGGTGTTTCGCCGTGGCCTGCTCAGCTTTGGAACTCGGGCAGCGTGACCACCAGTCCGTCCATCTCCTCGGTCACCGTCAGCTGACAACTCAGACGGCTGTTGTCCTCGCGATCGACCGCAGCACAATCGAGCATGTCGTCCTCGAGATCTTCCTTCGGCGGAAGCTTGGAGACCCAGGCCGGGTCAACAAATATGTGGCACGTCGCGCAGCTCAGGCAGCCGCCGCAATCGGCGTCAATGCCGTCGATGTTGTTCTGTACGGCCCCTTCCATGACGCTCCAGCCCACCGGCACGTCTTGCTCTGTGCGGGTCCCGTCGTGGGCAACGTAGGTGATTTTTGGCATTAGCTTCCCGATTGGCGTTGATCCAGCGGGCAAGTATTGTGGCGTCAGCGGCAAATTTCAACGCGTGCCGCGGCTTCTAGAGCCGCGGCGACCAACCTCTGTGCGCTAGACCACTGCGGCCAGTGACGATTCGTCGTTGGCGGCGCTGCGCTGCGCGATAACCGCCAGGGCACCAATTCGATACGCCTCCGCCAGCGTCGGAAAATTGAAAATATTCTCCACAAATATGTCGACCGGCTGTTTAGACACCAGCGCCATCTGCGCCAGATGAATCAGCTCGGTGGCGCCCTCCCCGACAATCTGACAGCCGAGCAGATATTTTCCTTCCGGATCAGAGACCATTTTGAGAAGTCCGTCCTGGATCCCGGCAATCTGCCCGCGGGCTACCTCAGCAAAATCCACCTTGGCAACCTTGACCGACCCGAACTCCTTCCGAGCCTGAAGCTCGGTGAGGCCCACGCTGGCAATCTCTGGAATCGTGTAAATCCCAGACGGGATGGTATGGGCCGGAGCGCCTGGCGGTAGTCCCAGCGCATGACGGACCGCGCGCCGTCCTTGATCCATGGAGCTAGAAGCCAACGCCGGCGCGCCGATCACGTCTCCCACCGCGTAGATGTGTGGGACCTTCGTCTGACAGTTTTCGTCCGCGTCGAGGATGCCGTACTGGTTGATCTCAAGGCCGGCCGCCGCCAGACCGAGCGAGTCGACGTTGGCCATCCGGCCGAGAGCGAACAGGGCCTTCTCGGCGCTGAGCTGCAGGCCGTTGTCCATCCTGGCAACCACCTCACAGGCACCATCCCAATAAATATCCGACACTTTGGCGTTGCCCACAAAACGACCGCCGAACGCCTCAAAGGACTCCTGGAATTTTGCGGAAAGGTCGGGATCCAGAAATCCCAGCGGGCTGGCAAACCGATCCACCATCGTGACCTTCACCCCGAGGAGCGCAAAGATCGACGCGTACTCGCAGGCGATCACGCCGCTGCCGAGGACCAGCATGGACTCTGGCAGATAGCACATCGACAAGACTGAGTCGCTGTCCAGGATGTATTCATGATCTACCGGAATGTCATCGGGCGATCGCGGTCTAGAACCGGTCGCGATCACCACATGCTTGCCGGTGAGGGTATCGCTGGTGCCGTCAACCCGGGTCACCTCCACTTCATGCGGGTTTTTGAAGGTCGCCCGACCATGAATGCAGGTAATCCCGTTGCGACCCAGCTGGTCGGCGATCAGGTGATCATGGCTGTCGAGCACCTGCTGCAGGCGAGACATCAGATGATTCATCGGCGCGTGCTGTTCGACCTGCACGGTGACCGCCTGCTGACACTGACTCGCCCGGGCCAGCTGGAGCGCGTTTTCGCGCAGGGTCTTGCTCGGAATTGTGCCGCGGTAAACGCAGCTGCCGCCAACCTGACGGTCGCGCTCGATCAGGGCCACGCGGCACCCTTTTTTCGACGCCTGGATGGCGGCTTTCTGACCGGCAGGGCCGGATCCAATAATGACAAAATCGTAAGGCAGATCACTCATCAGAAGGACTCCAGGGCAAGCGCCAGCCGGGACCGCTGTTCGAGCAAGCCGGCCAGATCATCAGGGTAGATATTCAGCTCTTGAAAACACGCTTGAGACATCAGCAGCGCCGCCGGGTCTTCGTCCTCTTCGCTGGAGCTGTTTAGTAGCTCCACCGCTGCCCGAACCGCACAGGCCTCGTCACGATAATTCTCCGCCGCCTCGAAATTGTCGTGGTAGGTGATACAGGTCTTGACCACCTCCGGGAGCTGCCAGCGGTCGGCCAGGATGCCGCCGACCTGGACTGCATGGCGGCCGATCACCTCACTGAGCGCATCGTCAAAGGCTGGAGCGTCGTCCATGCCCGAAATGATCTTCAGCGTCATCGGTTGCCCAACGTTGTGGAGCATGCCGCACAGGTAGGCCGTCTCGACATTCTTCCGCCGCAGCCGCGCCAGCTCCTTGGCCCACAGGGCCGCGCCGATGCCGGTGCGCCAGTAACGCTCCATTGGCTCCATGTAGCGATCATCGGAAAACACGGTGGCCTTGAAGGCTGCCCCTAGCACAATTTCGCACAGGGACTTCAGCCCTAGGCGCATGATGGCCTGGCGCAGCGTCACGATCTCCTGGCGGGGGCTGTAAGCCACCGAGTTGGCGACGCGGAGCACGCCGGTGGCGAGCTTTTGATCGGTCTCGATCATCCCGGCGACCTTACCGATATCGGCGTCAGCATCGCTGGCGAGATGAAACACCTGCATCGCCGAGGTCGGCAGCAGGGGCAGCTCCAGCTCGCCCGATTCGATTTCCGCAGTGATCGCCGCGGACAGGTCGTCAAAAAATTCCGGTGGGGGTCCCGCCGGCGGTTCGGTTGCTTGGGCTGCCTCTAGCATCACGCTGCCTCCCTGGTTGCCTCGCTGGCGGCGTCCTCTACCACAATCTGGAGCTCGGCCAGCACGATGTCGTTGACGTTGAGCACCTGTGCCTCGCGGGTGGTCTCGAGGCTGATGCTGGGATCCGGATAGTCGCTGATGCCCTCTTTGGCGCAGGCTTTGTCCACCAGCCTGACAATGCTGAGCACGACGTTGCCCTCGTCGAAGGAGCTGGACTCCTGCTGGGCAACCACAGCCTGGAAGCTTTCGGGCAGGTTCCACAGCTCCAGGAGTTTGGCCCCATGCTCGGGATAGAGCTGCTTCAGCGTCACGTCGACCACGTGCTCAGAGATTTCGACGCCAGCAGTCTTGTCCTCCACCAGGCTTTCGATAATGGCCAGGAGCGACACCTTGCCGACGTCGTGGAGCAGACCGCCGACATAAGCCTCGTCAGCAAGACTCAGGTAGCCTGCCTTTCGGGCGACCCATCGCGACCCCATCGCAACGGCACAGGTATGGGCCCAGAGCGTTTGGAGGCGCGACTTAAAGACGCCGTTCGACTGACTGTAGAGCCGCTTCTGTGCGGCCGCCAGCGCCAGCGCCGCAACCTGTTTTGCCCCAACGCGGACCATTGCCTCGCGCAGGGTTGTTACGGCACCAAGGCCCGAGAAGAACGATGAATTGGCGGTTCGCAATGCCTCGGCGACCAGCACCGGGTCCTCCTCCATCAGCTGGCATATCTGGTCGGCGCTCAGGTCGTCCTTGCGGACGGCCCGGTAAACCTTGACGGCAACGTCGTCAAATACCGGCAGCTCGACTTCTCCGGAAGCGAGCTTGGCGTTGATCATATCTACGAGGGAGGCGGCCTGGGTCATTGCAAATTTCCTGTCAGTCTTCTTAGTTCCATGAGGGGTCGAGGTGAGCTGAGCCGCGGTAGCGTACGGCGCACCTCTTCAAGCGTTGTGAGTCCGCGGGCGGCCTTTTCGAGCCCGTCTTCAAGCAGTGTGACCAGCCCCGAAGTTTCGACACTGATCTGGCGAATCTGGGCTGAGGTCCGGCGCGCGATGATCGCGTCACGCACAGCCTCGGTCAGCACCAGGATTTCGAAGACCGCGACGCGCCCGCGGTAGCCGGTGTAGTGGCACGACTCACAGCCGGCGCCAGCGCGGAAGTCGCCACCCTCTGCGTCTTTGGCGGACCAGCCGATCAGCTGCAGATCGCGAGACTCCGGTTCGACCGGCGTTGAACAGTCGGGGCAAATTCGTCGAATGAGCCGCTGCGCGACGACACACACCACGGTCGAGGAAATAAGAAACGCCTCGATATCCATATTCAGCAGGCGCAGCAGGCCCCCGATGCTGTCTTCGGTATGGAACGTGGTGAGCACCTTGTGGCCGGTCAGCGCGGCCTGGATGGCGCTCTCAGCGGAAAAGGCGTCGCGGATCTCGCCGAGCACAATCACGTCCGGATCCTGCCGCACCATGTGTCTGAGAGACTCCTCGAACGTCAGTCCGAGCTTGTTGTTGAGCGAGCACTGGGAAATCCCGTCCACCACGTACTCCACCGGGTCCTCCGCGGTGATGATGCTGGTGGTTTCGTTATTCAGATGGTTGACGCAGCTATAGAGTGTGGTCGTTTTGCCCGAACCGGTCGGTCCGGTCACGATAATGACGCCACTCGGCGTATCCAGGCCCTGGTACTTGAAGCGCTCCTGCATCGCCGGCGACATGCCGAGCTGCGACATGTCCAGTACGGTGTTGTTGTTGTTGAGCACCCGCAGCACCACCGCCTCGCCGTGGACGGTGACATAAAACGACGCGCGCATGTCGAATACGGACCCCGACTTGGGGTCTTCAAACAGGACCCGGCCGTCCTGGTGGCGCCGGCGCTCGGAAATGTCGGCTTCGGCCAAAACCTTCAGTCGGGACACGACGGCCGGCAGCTTGTCGTGGCCAAAATCGGCGTGCTCGCGCAATACACCGTCGATGCGGAAACGCACCCGGACCCGATCCTTTAGCGGTTCGATATGCAGGTCGCTGGCGCCGCGGGCCACCGCCGACTGGATCATGGAATCGACCAAACCCTGGGGGCTGGATTTGTCGATCTCGTGCGCCATGACCGACTGCCGGCTGCGCCGCCGACCCAGCGCCGCGGCAGCGTTTCGGATGGCGCTCTGCGTGGTCACCGCCGGCAGGATCGGATGCTGGAACAGCTGACCTGCCGCCGTCTGTGAAGACTCACTCAGGGGATCAGAGAACGCGACCAACAGCTGATCGTCGACCTCTTTAATCGGAAACAGCCCGTGCTGAATCGCTTTTTCTGCAGAGATTTTCTCCACCCAGGCGTCGTCGCAGTCCGAGACATTGAGCTCAACAAAATCCATCCCAACCTGACTGGCGAGAATTCGGGCCAGGTCTTTTTCTTTGATGACCCGCTTCTTGACCAGGATCTCGCCCAGCTTTTCGCCTTTGGACGACGATTTCTGGATCTTGAGCGCGACGCGAAGTTCAGCGCGTGAGATATAGCCCATCTCCATGAGGAGGTCGCCCAGCGGCAGCTCGAAGCGGTGGTTTTTGCAGACGTCGCAAATCTGCTCCTCGTTCACCACGCCCATCTGCTTGAGGACCGCCAGCACGGTGGATTCACGCCCGAGCTTGGCGACGACACGCTGGCCTTTTTCGAGATCCTTCTGCGTGATGATGCCGTCGGCGACCAGCAGTTTGGCCAGCGCATCTTCACCGTCGTTGCTCGCGGGCTGCGCGGGGATTTTTTCCTTGTCAGCCGGACCTTCGCCGGCGACCGGGGCCTGAGCGGGAGACTTGACTGCAGTGCTGTTGGACATGACTTGCCGTTTGACTCTTGTGATCTAGCCAAACTATCGGCCGCCGCCGGGCAAACTGTAGGGGCTCCAGGGCGCAAACGATCAGGTGGGGGAACTCAGCCGGACTGGCGGCCTCCGAGGGCCAGCAGGGCACCGCCCGCGAGCAGACCCGCTGCGCCCATCAAGACGCAAAGCGGCACCACCGACTGATCGTAGGTGGCGGCCATCAGCACCGACGCCGTGGCACCGGCGGCCGACTGGCTGGTCCCCAGAATGGCGGCCGCAAAACCCGCAGACCGCGGCTGCGGATCGAGCACCAGCGCGGTCACCACCGGCATGAGCAGACCAAAGCCCAGCGCGTAAAACATCGCCAGGCCCCACACGAGCGCCAGCGGCGGTGTTCCGAGCGAGAGACCCAGCAGCTGCCCAACCGAAGCGAGCGCCAGCAGGCCGACGGCGAGGCGTTCCTGGCGCCGCAGGCCCAGCGATCGAACAATGCGACGACTGATTTGAGAAGCCGCCACCAGCATCAGAGGAATCAGTGCAATCGCCGGACCGAGCATCCACTGGGGCAGCGCGTAGACGTCGTTGGCAACGCCCGCTGCCGCGGTCATGAACCCGAAGAGGCCGCTGAAGGCCGCCGCGTTGACCAGCACACCCCGCACGCTCTGGCGGTTGCTGACAAAAGAGCGAACGCTCACCCCCAGCTGACGCCACGGTGACGGTTGCCGGGGACGGCGCCCGGCCGCCGGCACCACGCTGCGCACCGGCAGCAGACACACAATGCCGTACGCGGCCATCACCAGGAACGCCGAACGCCAGCCGTAGTGTGCACCGAAAAATCCACCGACCAGGGGCGCCGCCACGGTTGCCGTCGCCATGACCGTGGTCACCGACGACATCAGCGCGCCTGCGTCGACCCCGCTGGCCACGTCTCGAACGATCGCTCGGGCGCTGACGGCCAAACCGGCGAGCGACAGGCCCTGGATCGCTCGCAAGGCCAGCAGAGAGCTGAAGTCGGAGAACGCCATGGCAGCCAGGGAAGTGAGCGAAAACACCGATAGCGCGCTGTAGAGCACGAGCCGGCGACCGTAGCGGTCAGAAGCCATGCCGGCGGGAATCTGGCCGAGGGAAAAGCCCAGCATGCCCAGCGTCAGCGCGAGCTGGCTCTGGCCGGCGCTGATGCCGAACTCGCCCGCCAGCAGCGGCAGGACCGGCGCCAGGGAATCGATCCCGAATGACGCAGCGCCCATACAGCCACCCAGCACCAGGGCAAACTTGAGGTGGCTCATGGGTGTATCAGGTTAAACCATGCTTCTCCCGGCATGGTGCGTGATCGACGTCACCAAGGCAACGCCGAACCGTCAGCGGCTGACGGTCACTGCGGTCGGGGCCGGTCCCATCAGCGCACGTCGCAGGTCAGCTTGAGGAGCGTTGTCATCCAGCGTGAGCCCGCCGTCCGCGTCCACCTCGATACCCAGCTGCTGATAAAGTGTAGACAGGTCGGGAACGCCCGGGCTCTTGGCATGCTGCCGGTATAAAGCCATCCAAACCTTGTGCTCGGAGAGTTCATCCAGGTGTGCGAAGAAGCGCTCGGCATCCCAGATCTCCGCCGACGGCAGACAGCAGTCCGCCATTCGCCCCAGCACAACCTCCAGGCTTTCCTTTCCTCCGCTGAGCTGTCGCTGGCGCACATCGCCGAGCAGCGCCAGAGCCGAGCCGCTCCAGTACACCATCATGCGAGGTTTGCGCCCCCGCCCCGAAGTGGCTACGGGGCTCATCAGCGGTCGGACGGCCCGCGCCCGCTCGATGCCGGCGTGAAGCTTGGTCCAACCTTTGAGCTCGGTGTAATAGCCACTCCGTCCCATCAGAACGTTCTGGTAGTAGCTCGCAAATCCTTCTGACACCCAGCGGTCTTTGACGTACGGCAGGAGAAGATGCGCAAACTCGTGGGTGGCCGTCCAGTCACCCAGGAGATCGTCGATCGACCGGTCCACGTCCACAAAAAACTGCACCGCCTCGCCGCCGTCGCGGATCACCCGCCCGAACGGAACCGGCGAGCTGCGGCTGCCGCGCACCGGGACCACCAGCACCTGCGGGTTGGGGTTGGGAAACCGGCCGTGGGCCAGAGCCACGCCGCTGGCTGCCTGCTTCAGCCAGGCGCTGATCTTGTCGCTGTCCATCGCGCCCACGTCATCCCGCAGGAAGCTGACGCGAAGCAGCGCGCCGGGCACGGCAATCTCCCGCTGTTCGAAGGTTCCGAGGGCCAGCAGCGCCTTCGAGCTCGCCGGGGACGCGCTCAGGCGATAGGTGCCGGGACTGTCGCCGGCGGGCCAGGGAACCGAAAGCATGACGCCTGGCGGTAGGTCGATCGTTAACTCCAGCTCACTATCGGCGGAGACTCTCGGTCGAAACAGCCAGTCCGACGGCTTGATTAGCAGATTCGAAGGCGCGAGCTTTACCCAGCTGCGGCGCTCGCTCGCATCAGCGCCAGCCAGGTCGAAGCGGTACGTCAGACAGGAGACCCTGGACGGCAGCTCGATACTCCGCCCTGCCCGCTTCAGCGGCTGTCCGGCGCAGCTTTTGACGCTGCTGACGAACTCTGCGGTGCTGCTGTTGCGTGACCGGATTGTCCTCATGCGGCTGGCCAGCTCGGCTCGCACGGCCAGCGACTTGAGGTCTTCGCTGATCGTCAGGTGATAGCGGTGCACCTGCACCGGATCAGCCGCCGCCGGGCCGACGCATAAGCCGAGGACCAGCAGGATCGGACCGACAGCCCATGCTGATTTGCGACGAACGAATGGCCAAATGCTGTCCAACACAATGATGTGACCGCAATAGTGCCGTGTTGATTCCATGACGGCCGTTTCCCAGGCTTTCGCCTGCCATGAGTCCAGGGAGTTCAGCGCGATACCTCAACCCGATTCCGCCCACCTTTTTTGGCGCGATACAGCGCCTTATCGGCGGCCGCCACGACGGTCTGCGCGTCGCCCGCATGCTTGCTGCTGTGGGCCAAACCGATGCTGACGGTGGCCTTCACGCTAGGCACTTTCTGGCGATAGGATGATTTTTTGAGCGGCTTACGCTGCGGGCGGCCGACGCCGCGCATCGCTACCGGTCGGCCTGAAATTTCCTCGCGAATTTTTTCGCAGCGTTTCTTTGCCTCCACCAAAGACCGCCCGCGAAACACCAGGCAGAACTCTTCTCCACCATATCGGTAGGGCTGGCAAAGCCGCAGCCGCCGTACGCGCGCCGCGACCATCCTCAAGACCTGATCACCAAAATCGTGTCCGAAGCGATCGTTGACCTTTTTGAAGTGATCGATGTCCAGCATCGCTATCGCAAAGTTGCCGGACAGTGTCTTCATGGCGTTGTCGAGCGCGCGACGGTTTTTGAGTCGGGTCAACGGGTCGACAAACGCCATGTTGTGGGACGCGAGCAGCACGCCGAGCATCATGCAGGCGCAGGCGGCGAGAAAGCAGGGATAGACCAGCGCCGGCCGAAGGCTTGCCATCAGCATGGCGCAGCTAAACAAAAACAGAAACAGTTCCGACGAGCTCTGGCTCTTCTGCCACCGGACAAAAAACGCGAGGCACGCCACGGTCAACAGCTTGGGTTCGAGCGGCAGAAGATAGGGATGCGCACCCGCCGGGAGCCAGCTCACCAGCCACTGGTTGAGGGTCAGCCGGCGGGCCAGATCCTCAGCGTCGATCATCAGCGGAATGGCCTGCTGCAGGGCCAGCAGGACGAGGATCGCTACCACCGCGCGGGAAAACAGCGGAATTCGGGGCAGCAGCGCGAGCGCCAGAAGATTCCAGGGCAGCCAGCCATTGACCACCTGGACAACATCGTGCTCGATGCCGAAGCCCAGGCCGGTGGACAGCGGGCCTGCACCGAAACCCAGCGCCAGCCAGAGCAGAATCAGCCACCCGAGCGCAAACCGATAGCGCTGGAAGGAGGCGGCATAACCAAGCCCCGCCAGTGACAGCATCACGGCCAGCAGCGACTGTTGCAGACTGAAGGCGGTACCCAAGAACTTCCCTTAAGTGGCGGCTAACCTATTGTAATCACGCGGAACTGGTCGTTTCGTCGGCCATGACGATTGACCCAGCACAGCGCGAGCAGCGACGTTATAATACGCCACCTCAATTCGTTGCAATTGTTGCTTAAGTTCAGATTTCAGGAGGACCCCAGATGCAGGTAACAAGCAAGTCACTACGTGTCGTGACGGCGATGGCAGCGCTGATGCTGCTCACCACGTCAGCGATCGCCAAACAGTACTCGGTGGAAGATTTCTTCAAAAATGCCCAGTACTCCCAGATGTCCGTTTCTCCGAACGGCAAATACCTCGCTGCTCTGGCGCCGGCCAACAATCGCCGCAACCTGGCTATTATCGACCTTAAGGATCGGTCCCAGTCCAAGTTCATCACGGCCCTGGAAGACCAGGACGTCGCCGGCTACACCTGGGTTTCCAACGATCGAATCATCTTCGGCGTGGACGCTGACGGCATCGAAGCCATCTCGATGTATGCCGTCGATCGCAAAGGCGGTCGGATTACCACCCTGATCAACCCTCTGGAAGCCAACTCAGCCGGACCCGGCGGCATTCCGTCCCCTACGCTGCTCGACACTCTCGAGGACGACAAGAAGCACGTGCTGGTCTCCTACGATGAGCGCCGCGTCGGCGTACCGGACGTTTACAAAATGAACGTCCGCAATGGCGGCATGAAAATGGTCGAGCGCAACCCGGGTACGGTCGCGGGCTGGGTCACTGATCACGACGGCAAAATACGAGGCGCTGTTGCCCAGGACAAGCTGTTCCAAGAGGCCTGGTATCGCAAAGACGAAGAGTCCGAGTGGGAAGTTGTTGCGCGTTTCGAGTGGAACGATCGCAACGCCTTTACGCCGCTGGGTTTCGACTACGACAACCGCAACTGGTTTGTCAGCTCGCAGAAAGATCACGATACCGCGGCAATCTATCGCTTCGATCCGGAAACCAAGACCTACGGCGATATGGTTTTCCACAACGAAACCGTTGACGCGGGTGGTCTGATTTTCTCCGACGTTCAGGAGAAGGTAGTCGCCGCAACCTACTACGATTCGAAGCCTCGCTGGGAAGGCCTGGACGACAGCTACACCCAGATGCGCGAGTCTCTCGAGAAGGCCTTTCCTGATCTGGTTGTCTCGCTGACGAGCGCCAACAAAGACGAAGATCTGTTTGTGGTCTCCGCGAGCAGCGACAAGGATCCGGGTAGCTACTACCTGTACGACCGCAAGTCACAGAAGCTGGAGTTCCTCGCTGAGCCCCGTTCCTGGATCGAGCCGGAAGACATGGCCCCGATGAAAGCCATCACCTACACCACGCGTGACGGCATGACCATCCACGGCTATCTGACGCTGCCGACCAACGGTGAAACCGAAAATCTGCCGCTGATTGTCAACCCGCACGGCGGCCCCTGGGCGCGCGATTTCTGGGGCTTCAACTCTGAGCACCAGTTCCTGGCCAACCGCGGCTATGCGGTACTGCAGATGAACTTCCGTGGCTCCACCGGCTACGGTCGCAAGCACCTCGAGTCGTCCTACCGTCAGTGGGGTCGCACGATGCAGGACGACATCACCGACGCCGTAAACTGGGCGGTTGACGAAGGCATCGCCAACTCCGACCGCATCTGCATCTACGGCGGCAGCTACGGCGGTTACGCCACCATGGCTGGCGTAACCACCACGCCGGACCTCTATAAGTGTGGCGTGAACTACGTGGGCGTGGTCGACATCGGCCTGCTGTTCGACACCATGCCAAAGGCCTGGAATCTCGGCAAAGAGCAGATGAAGCAGCAGGTTGGGGATCCGGACAAGGACGCTGAAATGCTGGCTGAGGCCTCGCCGATCAACCACGTGGACAAGATCAAGGCACCCATCTTCATCGTGCACGGTCGTAAAGATCCGCGCGTTAAGTACGAGCACGCCACCCGTCTGCGCAAGGAGATGGAGAAGCACGACAAGCCGTACGAGTGGATGGTGAAAGACAACGAAGGACACGGTTTCAGCAAAGAGGAAAACCGCATCGAGCTGTACACGGCGATGGAGAAGTTCTTCAAAAAGCACATCGGCGCCGGGCCCTAGCCCAACGCTGCGGGCGCGGAAGCGCCCGCGATGCCGTAATCGCCGGCCTTACGCCGGCAAACAAAAAACCTCCGGCTGGCCCGGAGGTTTTTTTTTGCGCGGAACAAAAAGCCAAGCGGTCGCCAGACGCCGGTTCGCACGCGATGGTGGCATAATGCTCGCCTTTCCGCGGGACGACGCTCGATGCACAAACTCAGCGTTGCAGAGCTGGCCAAGACGCTGGTGCACTGTCATTACCATGGCGTCATTTCGACCCTGGCAACGGACGGTGGCTATCCCTACGGGTCGGTGATCGACTACCTGCCGCTGTCACAGGGTGACGTGGTTGTGCTGCTCCACGAGCGCGCGGAACATTTTCGTTACCTGAGCGCCAGCCCGAAAGCGTCCCTGCTGGTGAACGCACACCTGGCGGAACACGAGGCGCTGCTGATCCCCAGGGTGACACTGCTCGGAGAGGCCCAGCCAGCCGAAGACCGGAGTGACCTGGTGCGTGATTACCTCAAGCGCCATCCGGACGCGGAGCCCTACATCAATCTCGAGGGAATGCGGTTTTTCCAGATCGACGTCCGCGGCGTGCGCTATATCGCCGGATCCGGCCGGGCGGTTTGGGTGGACGCCATGGACTACCGCAAGGCCAAACCCGATCCGCTGGGCGAAGATGCTCCGTGGACCATGCACCAGATGAACGACCACTACAGCGACGAACTCGCGGCCATCGCCCGAGGGGTCTCGGGCCTGGACTGGCCGGAAGCGGGGCGCGTGGTGAGTCTGGACCGTTTCGGCTTCGATCTGGTTTGCACTGCCGGCGAGCGCCGTCACGCAGTTCGGGTCAGCCTGCCGCAGCCGGCGTATAACCGCCAGGAGTTTGAACAGGCCTTCGCTTCGCTACGCGATGCTCTGACCTGAACCCATGACGTTTTCTCATATCGGCCAGGGCGAGCTCTACGCGCTGGCCAGCCCCGTCTGCTGGGCCATCGCCATCACGCTCTATAAGCGGTCCGGCGAATCGATGGGCCCGTTTACCCTGAATCTGGTGAAGAATCTGATTGGGCTTGCGCTGCTGACGCCGACCCTATTGCTGCTGTCCGGACCCATCCCACCCCAGCTGTCGCCGCAGGAATGGCTGATCTGCCTGCTCTCCGGGCTGATCGGACTGGCCGCGGCTGACACGCTGTATTTCGCCTGTCTCTACCGTATCGGAGCAGGCCGAACTGGGATCATTGCGGCCATGTTCAGCCCCAGCATTATCGGCTTGTCCGCCCTGTTCCTCGGCGAACGGCTGGCACCGCTGCAGTTTGCTGGCTTCTTTCTGGTGCTCGGCGGCGTGCTGCTGGTTGCCCGCGGCGGCCGATCGGAGGTGGCGCCGACGCAGCTGATCAGCGGGGTGGCGCTCGGTCTGCTGTCGGTGTTTCTGATGGCGGTCGGAATTGTCATGGTCAAGCGAATCCTCGAGGCCCACGACGTACTCTGGATCGTCCAGATTCGACTGTTTGCGGGCCTCGCCGGTATGCTGGTGGTGATGGTCCTGACCCGGCGCAGCGCTCGGGTGATGACCCAGCTGCGCCAACCTCATCGCTGGGGCCAGATTGCGCTGGCCAGCTTTTTTGGCAGCTACCTGTCGATGATTTTCTGGCAGGCCGGTTACAAGTACACGTTGGCGTCTATCGCCTCGGTGCTAAACGAATCGGCCAGCGTGTTCATTGTGCTGCTGGCCTGGGCGTTTCTCGGGGAGCCGCTCAACGGCAGAAAGCTGGGTGGCGTTGCGCTGACGTTTTCGGGAGTGGTCGTCATGCTGAGCTTTGCACCGTGATCCAGGTTTCTGATCTGTCGTTCCGCTATCCAAAAGCGCCGACGCCGACGCTGAAGAATCTCACTTTTGAGGTGGAGCCGGGCCAGATTCTTGGTTTTGTCGGCCCGAGCGGGGCCGGTAAATCAACCACCCAGCGCGTGTTGACCGGGCAGCTAGCGACCGCCGATGGAAGGGTCGACATTCTCGGTCGTCCGGTCGCCGACTGGGGTCGAGAGCTCTACCGTTACATCGGCGTAGCCTTCGAGCTCCCAACCCATTTTCTACGCCTGACCGGCCGCGAGAATCTTGAGTTCTTTCAGGCGCTCTATGGCGTTTCCGACCAACGCTGGCGGTCACACCTGGAGGAACTGGGGCTTGCCGATGCGTCTGAACAGCGGGTTGGCAGCTATTCGAAGGGGATGATGACCCGGCTCGGACTGGTGCGTGCGCTGCTGCATGACCCGAAGGTGCTGTTTCTGGATGAGCCTGGCGGAGGGCTGGATCCCGCCAGCGTTGCGAAGGTCGAGGACATTATTCGACGCGAACGCGACGCGGGAAAAACCATCTTTTTGACAACGCACGACATGCTGTCCGTCGATCGACTCTGCGATCGGGTGGCGTTTCTGATCGACGGCACCATCGCGGTGGTGGACGAACCCGGACGGCTGAAACGACAGCATGGACGAGCGGAACTGACGGTGACCTTCGGCGAGGCTGACGCACCCAGCGTGGAGAGCTTTGCGCTCGACGGCCTGGCCGAGAACGCCCGATTCCAGGAAGTCATCAAAACTCAGGCGCTGCAAACGATGCACACTGAGGAAGCCTCCTTAAGCGAAATCTTCCGAAAGCTCACCGGTGCCAGCCTTGTCTGACGTGCCGCTGATGCGTGCCGCTCCTCAGCCGGGCCTGCTGCAGCGGCTGCTGGCCAGCGCCCGATGCGACCTGCTCCTCGCCTGGCGAAACGGTTTTTTTGTGGCAGCGGCGTTTGTCACGATCGTGCATCTGGGGCTGCTCATCTGGATGGGTACGGTGCTTAAAGACTGGATTATCAGCCTGGTGCTGCTGGAGATCTTTATCTTCAACGGGTTTTACTTCGCCGCGGCCCTGGTGCTGCTCCAGAAAACAGAAGGAACGTTGGCCGCTCAGTTTCTGACCCCGCTAAAGCCCGCGGAGTGGGTTGCGGCCCGGGGGCTCGTCCTGTCGGTGCTGGCGATCGGCGAAGCGCTCCTGGTCACGCTGCCGGTCTGGCAGATGGATGTGCTGACGCTGCTGCTCAGCGCCGTCCTGCTGACCTGTCTGCTGTGCCAGCTCGGGCTGATTATGGTGCAACGCTATCGGGGCTTAAGCGATTTCCTGATGCCCTCGTCATTGGCATTTCTGTTTCTGCTGGTACCGGCCATCGAGCTGGTCGGCGTCTGGAGCAGCCCCTGGCTGTGGCTGCACCCGCTGACCCCGGGACTGACGCTACTGAAGAGCGCGGTGCTTCCAGCGGCTGACCCGATGAGTGAAGTTCCGTCGACCTTCACACTCCTTGCTGCGCTGCTGCTGGCGATCCTTTGGCTGGTGCCGGGACAAGTCCTGGCAAGCCGAGCCACTCGCAACATGGCGGGGAGTCCCTGATGAGCAGGGCGACGGTCATCCAGCCTGGGAGGACCTGCAGCCTCAGCCTGCTGCTCGGCCTGCTGCGCGCTGACGCTCGAAGTATCGCTCGTGATTCCCTGCTGCGCTGGACGCTGCTGCTGTGCGTCGGTGTCTTTCTGCCGATGCTACGCTGGCTGCCGCCCTGGCTTAACGAGTGGCTGCTGGCCAATTACCAGTTCGATCTGAGCCCCTGGTATCCGCTGATCCAGAGCACCTGCCTGCTGATTGCTCCCGTGATGGTCGGGATCATCGGCGGTCTCATGATCTTGGATCAGCGCGATGACGGCGTCGTCGACGCCATGGCGGTCACGCCGCTCGGTCTCAAGGGATTCCTTGCCTATCGACTGCTGCTGCCCGCGGTTGTGGCGCTGCTGATCACGCTTCTTATGCTGGGGTTGGTAAACCTGGCACCCATCACCCCTGGCGCCGTTGTGCTGACCAGTCTCTGCGCCGCGCCGCTGGCGCCGCTGTTGGCGTTGGCCATCGCTCTCCTGGCCAGCAACAAGATTCAGGGATTCGCCATCGCCAAGGCAAACGGATTACTGACCACGCCGGTCATCGTCGCGTGGTTTATCGAGCCCCCGGCACAGTGGGCATTTGCTCTGCTGCCCACCTATCTCCCGGTCAAACTCTGCTGGCTCTCGATGGCGGGACACAGCTGGCTGTGGCTGGTACCGATCAGCCTGCTGGGCCATGGGCTTCTGATCACCTGGCTCTATCGCCGCCTGGTCTAAACGGCCAGGCCACGGTCGTCCCTGCGATACAATAACGCCATGCAGATCTGCGCGCGCGCCCACCCCAATATTGCGCTGATCAAGTATTGGGGGAAATCCGACCTCTCCACCAACCTGCCGTCCGCCGGCTCGCTGTCGGTCACGCTCGACGGCTTCACCACCGATACCACGGTGGCGAAAGCCGCCAGCGATGAGCTGCTGCTCAACGGCGAGCCGGGGGGTGCGCAGGCGGACCGGGTATTTCGCTGGCTGGACGCGTGCCTGACTCATCGCCCGCCCCTGCATATCGATACCCGCAACAACTTTCCGACCGCCGCTGGGCTGGCATCTTCGGCGTCAGGTTTTGCCGCGCTGGCGCTGGCGGTGGACGCGCTGCTGGAGCTCGGCATGAGCAAAGCGGAGTTGTCGGTGCTGGCCCGCCGTGGTTCGGGATCGGCAGCACGGTCAATATTTGGAGGCTTTGTCCAGCTGAAGCTGGGGCAGGACAGCGACAGCACGACAGCCGCACCGCTGCTGGACGCGGCTCGTTGGCCGCTGGAGGTGGTGATTGCGGTCACCCAGGCCGGGCCTAAGGAAACCTCGTCCGGGGAAGGCATGGAACGGTCGCGGCTGACCTCACCGCTCTATCAAGCCTGGACCGAGTGTGTGCCGGGAGACCTGGAGAAGGCGCGCGACGCGATCGAGCGACGCGATTTTGGGGCACTCGCAGAAGTCAGCGAGGCAAGCTTCCTGGCGATGCACGCGGTCATGATTTCCAGCCGGCCGGGGCTCCTTTATATGAAGCCCGCCAGCCTCAGGTGCGTTGAGCGGGTGCGCGAGCTGCGACGCGAGGGGCTCGCAGCATTTTGCACCATGGACGCTGGCCCACAGGTCAAGATCATCTGCCTGCCGGAGGCCGCCGACGACGTCGAAGCCGCCCTGCGAGAGACGCCGGGTGTCGTCGAGCTACACCGGGTTGGCCTCGGGCCGGGTGCCCACCTGGTGACCGCTTGAGCGATTCGATCCGCACCAGCGCCCCGGGAAAGCTGGTGTTGCTGGGGGAATATGCCGTGGTGTACGGGGCGCCGGCGCTGGTCGCCGCCGTCCCGCGACGAGCCCGAGTCACGCTGGAAGATCGCGCCGACGCGCGCTGGCACATCTCCACACCGGGGTTCTCGGACCAGCTTCTGACCTTCGACCGGCACGATGACCCACGGCTCGGCGAGGCCCTGCCGCTGCTGCGCGCGGCCCTCGACCTGTTGGCCTACCGGGGACCCGGCCTGACTATCACCCTGGACACCGAAGCGTTTTTTGCCCCGCAAACAGGGGCCTCGGGCGAAGCGCTGAAGCTCGGGATTGGATCGAGCGCCGCGCTGTGTGTCAGCCTGGTCGGCGCCTTAAGCAAGAAATCGGGCATCGATCGGCCGTCGCTGGATCAGGCGCTGGCGGTGCACCGCCGCTTTCAGGGGGGCCGTGGCAGCGGAATTGACGTTGCCGCCAGCCTCTATGGTGGGCTCATCGCCTTTCAGCTGGCGGACCCGGGCAAAACGCCCCTCGTGCAGCCCGGCGCGGCCCTGCCCGTTCACGCCGTTTGGCTGTGGTCGGGCGCCAGCGCCGACACCCGCTCGCGGCTTGACCGGCTCCAGCGTCTGCAAAACGAACGGCCCAAAGCCTTCGCTGAGGCGGTCAAGGATCTGACCACAAGCTGTGAGACCGCCATCACCGCGGTGACCACAAACTCAGCGGCTGAATTTCTGGCCTCGGTGACTGAATTTACCGCGCGTCTGGCCGATCTGGATGAGCAGGCTGAGCTGGGCGTCTGGACCGCCGCTCACCGAAGGCTGGCCGCGCTGGCCGGCTCCTTCGGCCTGTTGTATAAAACCAGCGGAGCCGGTGGCGGGGACTGCGGTCTTGCACTGCATTCGGATGTCGAGCGGCTGCAGGCCTTTCAAGCGGCGGCGCAGGCGGAAGGCTTTCCCAGCTGGGATCTGGCGGCCGAACAGGCCGGACTGGCACTGGAATAGGCGGGCAGCGGCAAAAACGCGCCGGTTTTGCGATAATGCGGGCGCCTCTAACGGGGATGGTGATTTTCGTTTCATGAGTTCGAACCTCAACAATGCACTCAGCGTGCAGGATCAACTGCTGCCTGGCGTATCGCGGACCTTTGCGTTGACGATTCCGCAGCTGCCGGATGGGCTTCGCGAACCCATTACCAACGCCTACCTGCTGTGTCGCATCGCCGATACGATCGAAGATGACGTCCAGCTCCAGCGAGAGCAAAAGGCGGAATTTCATGACCGCTTTATCAGAGTCGTCGAAGGACAGGAAAACCCCGAACCGTTTGCCCGGGAACTTGCACCGCTGTTGTCACCGGAAACCCTGGCTGACGAGGTGACGCTGATCGAGCAAACCGCCACCGTGATCACGGTGACGCAGAGCTTCAACGATCGTCAGCGCGCGGCGCTGACCCGGTGCATCCGAATCATGTGTCACGGCATGCCCCAGTATCAGGCGGAGAAGTCTATCGCCGGACTGCCGACGGTCGCCGACATGGATCGCTATTGCTACTACGTGGCCGGGGTCGTCGGCGAAATGCTGACGGAGCTCTTCTGCGATTATTCTGAGTCGATCGCCTCACACCGCAGCTCCATGATGCCGCTGGCCGTGGCCTTCGGGCAGGGGCTCCAGATGACCAATATCCTCAAAGACTTTTGGGAAGACCGCGCCGCCGCTGCCTGTTGGCTGCCGCAAGAGCTGTTCCACAGTCACGGGCTGAACCTGGCGGATGCCGATAGCCCGGCCTTCCAGAACCGGTTCGAGAAAGGGATCGAGGATCTGCTGGGCATGGCTCACGCCTACCTGCGCGACGCGCTCGGCTACGTTCACCTCATCCCGTCGAGCGAGACCGGCATCCGACGGTTTTGCCTCTGGGCCATTGGCCTCGCGGTACACACCCTGCAGAGCATCCGTCGGCATCCGGAATACCGCGCCGGCGACGCGGTCAAGATCTCCCGGAGCGCAGTGCGGCGGATCCTCCTGATCAGCAACCTTTGTTCGCGGAGCAATCGACTGCTCCGCTTCGGCTTCAAAATGCTGGCGCGTGGCCTGCCGCTGAAAGCCGAATTGATGCGTTCCAACCAGGCGTGGGCGACCCCTCGATGACCGAACGGCACAAATCGCGAATCCCGAACTTCTACAAGCTGTCGGTGGCTGAACGGGTCGAAGCCGTCAAAGAGCGCGGCTGGCTCAGCGAGCACGACCAGGCGATGCTGAACGACGGGTCGCATGTGCTGACACTCGAAAACGCCGATCGCATGATCGAAAACGTCATCGGCGTACTGGGTCTGCCCGTGGGTTTGGGGCTGAATTTCCTGATCAACAACAAAGACTACGTTGTTCCGCTGGCGGTGGAGGAGCCTTCCATCGTTGCGGCCCTCAGCTCTGCCGCCAAGATTGCCAGGGCTGGCGGCGGCTTTACCGCTGAGAGCACCGACCCGGTCTTGATCGGCCAGGTTCAAATTATCGGCGCGCCCCACCCGTCGCAAGCCAGAATGCGGCTGCTCCAGCGTAAAGAGCAGATTATCAATCTAGCCAACAGCCTCCACCCCAAGATGATCGCGCGAGGCGGCGGCGCCAGGGACATGGAGGTGCTGATGCACACCACCCATGACCTGGGCGACATGCTGGTGGTTCACCTGCTGGTCGACACGCGCGACGCCATGGGCGCAAATCTGGTCAACACGATGTGTGAGGGGATCGCCTCGCTCGTAGAAAAAATCACCCGCGGCAAAGTGTTTCTCCGAATCCTGTCCAACCTCACCGATCGCGCCATGGTTCGCGCTCGAACGGTGATACCGATGGATCAGCTGGCCCGACGGGGTTTTGACGGCGAACAGGTACGCGATGGTATCTGTATTGCCAGCCAGTTCGCCGACATCGACCCCTACCGCGCGGCGACGCACAACAAAGGGGTAATGAACGGGATCGATGCGGTAGCCATCGCCACCGGCAACGACTGGCGAGCTATCGAGGCCGGGGCGCACGCCTACGCGGCGCGCGCGGGACGGTATACTGCGCTGACCCAGTGGCGGAAAACCGCCGAGGGTGACCTGGAGGGTACGATCGAGGTGCCGATCAAGGTTGGCATTGTCGGAGGTCCGCTGCAGTCGAATCCGACCGTGGCGCTCAACCTGCGCCTCCTTGGCGTCAACAGCGCCGTGGAGCTGGCGGAGGTGATGGGGGCCGTTGGCCTGGCGCAGAATTTTTCCGCGCTCAAGGCCCTGGCCACGGAGGGCATCCAGCAGGGCCATATGACGCTTCACGCGCGCAGCGTGGCCACGGCCGCCGGAGCGACGCCCGAAGTATTCAACCAGGTGGTGGATCGGCTGGTTGAAAGCGGAGAAATCAAGATCTGGAAAGCGAGGCAGATTGTGGCGACCGTAAAACAACAATCACATGCTGACGGCGAGGTCAGGGCGGACGACGGCCTTTCTGCCGGCTGCGGTAAAGCGATCCTGATGGGTGAGCACGCGGTGGTCTACGGATCACACGCGATCGCTGCACCGATTCCCCTCGCCGTGGAGGCGCGCGTGGACGACTGGTCTCAAGGCATCCAGCTATCGATCCCTCGCTGGGGTGTCGACCAGCGGATTGCCACCGAGCCGGAGCTGCGCAAGCCTTACGAAAAGCCTGCCGCCATGATCCTGGAACACCTCGGGCTGCTCGATCAGAAGATGCACATCCAGGTTTTCCCCAATCTGCCGCGCGCCCAGGGTCTGGGCGGATCGGCTGCGGTGGCGGTGGCGATTATCCGCGCGCTCGACCAGCGGTTCCGGCTCGAACTGACCGATCAGGAAATCAACAACCTCGCCTTCGAGGCGGAGAAGATGGCCCACGGCAACGCGTCGGGTATCGATAACTCGGTGGCAACCTATGGCCGCATGCTGCTGTTCAAGCGTGGCGACCCACCGCTGGTTGAAGAGCTCAGCCTGCCGCAGCCCATCAGGCTGGTTATCGGCATGACGGGTGTGGAAAGCCTGACCGCCAAAATGGTGGCCAAGGTCCGCTCGGGCTGGGAGAGCAGCCGCCGGATGTACGACCGGATCTTTAACGATATTGACCAGCTCACGCTGCGGTCGCTCGAAGCCCTCAAGGAATTTGAGCTTGAGCGCGTCGGGCAGCTGATGAACGTCTGCCAGGGTATGCTGAACGGTCTACAGGTATCGTCCTGGGAGCTGGAGGAGATCATACAGATTGCTCGGGATAATGGAGCCCTGGGCGCCAAACTGACCGGCTCGGGTGGTGGTGGTTCAATTATCGCCCTATGCCCGGAAAACTCCGACAAGGTTGTGAAGGCGATCGAGGACGCCGGGTACAAGGCCATGGAGGTGGAAATTGGCTAGATCTGCTGCCGCCCGTCGGGCTGTCGTATCGTCCGAGTCAGAGCAGCTGGTGCTGGTTGATCGGTTTGATCAGCCGAAAGGTTTTGCCAGCAAAGCAGCGTGCCACGACGGTGACGGCATGCTGCATCGGGCCTTTTCGCTGTTCATTTTTAACGACCGCGGTGAGCTTCTGCTGCAGCAGCGCAGCGGGCAGAAGAGACTGTGGCCGCTTTTTTGGTCAAACAGCTGCTGCAGCCACCCGCGCCAGGGCGAAGAGCTGGACGACGCAATCCATCGCCGGCTTGCCCAGGAACTGGGCATGGAAAGCCAGCTGGAGTTTGTCTACAAGTTTCAGTACCAGGCACGCTTTGGGCCGGAAGGCTCGGAGAACGAGCTGTGTTCGGTGTTTCTCGGTCGGGCCGCCGGCGATGTGCATGCCAATGAAAACGAGATTGAAGCCTGGCGTTATGTCAGCCCCGCGGACCTGAACGCCGAAATGGAAGCTCATCCAGACCGCTTCACGCCCTGGTTCAAGATGGAGTGGGAACGGCTGAACGAGGAGTTTGGTGGCCGGCTCGAAGCCTACCTCTCACCGCCTGAGGCTTAAAAAAAAGCCCGGCCGAAGCCGGGCTTTTGCCAGCACAATCCAGCGCCTAGGAATTCTTCAGCGCGTCTCGGATTTCGGTCAGCAGCTTGACCTCTTCACTCGGCTCGGGCGGCGCGGCGGGCGCCTCCTCTTCTTTACGCTTCAGGTTGTTCATCACTTTAACCGCCACAAAAATGGCAGCCGCAACAATAAAAAAGTCGACAACCGTCTGAATAAAGGCGCCGTAGCTGATGACAACCGCCTCAGCCTCTTCGGTGGCCTCCTGGATGGTGATGGCGAGGTTGGAAAAGTCGACGCCTCCCATCGCCACGCCGATCGGCGGCATGATCACGTCTTTCACCAGCGATGAAACGATCTTGCCAAAGGCGGCGCCGATGATGATGCCCACCGCCATATCCATCACGTTGCCGCGCAACGCAAACTCTTTGAACTCTTTGATTAGTGCCATCTGCCCTACTCTCTTCTATCGTGTGTGAGTCGATAAACGATCCCGCCTGATCAGCGCTCAGGCAGGCATCGCTGGCCCGCGGATCTGCGGAGCCTAGCAGTCCGTCGGGTTGTTGACTACAGGCGGACGCCGGCTTTGGCGAAGGTATCGCAGGCGTCCGCGTTGCCGCCGCTGAGCCCGAGCCGCAGCCACTCGACGCGTTGCGCTGAGGTACCGTGGGTAAACGACTCGGGGCGGACGGCTTTGCCGGCTGAAGACTGCAGCGCATCGTCACCGATGGTTGCCGCCGCCCGAAGGCCTTCCTGGACATCACCGGGCTCAAGGACGCGGTTAGCCTGATTGGCGTGATGGGCCCAGACACCGGCCAGGCAGTCCGCCTGCAGCTCCATCAGCACCGACAGCTGGTTGGCCTGAGTCTGGCTGCCGCTGCGCTGAAGCCGGCGAACACGCGGTTCGATCCCCGTGATGTTCTGGATATGGTGTCCAACCTCATGGCCGATGACGTAGGCCTGGGCGAAATCCCCCGGTGCGCCCATGCGAGCGAGCTGACGGAAAAAGCTGAGGTCCAGATAGACGCGTCGGTCGCCGGGGCAGTAGAACGGTCCAACGGCGGCGGTCTGATAGCCGCAGGCAGAGGTAACAGCGTTTTCAAAGATTCTGAGCTTCGGAGCCTGATACTGCTGGCCCGACTGGCGAAAAACGCGCTGCCAGACATCTTCGGTTGAGCCGAGTATGGCGCTCACAAACTGCGCCGCTTCGTCGTCGGCAGCAGGGTTCACGGCGGGAGGCGGCGCGCTCTGACCACCCCCGGCCCCGCCGAGCATCTGCAGGAGAGCGAGTGGGTTCTGTCCGGTGACCAGCGCCACGATGACGGCGATGATAATGACCCCACCGCTGAGCTTGGCGCCACCGGCAGCCCGACGCTGGCCACGGGTATCCTCAACGTTTTTGCTTCGGCGAAGGTTTCTCCAGCGCATGGCCTAATCCTGCTCGTGGGAAAGCCGAAGTATAAACCGCTGGAGGCTAGCGTACTGCCCGGGATCAGGCTGAGCGTTCGACGTGGTCGAACTGATCGCGAAATCCTTGCCCCGCCACAATCACCGGCTCCCCGTCGAGAAAACCCTGGTAGTACTCGACTTCGAGTTCGGTCAGGAGCTCTAGGTGGCGTTCACTGTCCACCCCGGTGGCAACCAGGGGCAGGTTGAGCCGCTTGCCGTAGTCAACGAGGCTTTCGAGCATCTCCCGATGCACCGGGCTACCGGGAGCCGCCTGGACGATAGCCCGATCCACCTTCAGATAGTCGACCAACCCTAAAGGGGCGAGCATTCCCAGCAGCGCGTTCCCCGGCATGCCCATGTCGAGCGCCACCACGCATCCGGCCTGCCGCACCACCCGGATAAAGCGACTGACCCCGGCGAAGTGGCCAGCGGATTCGTGAAGCGTGATATCAAAACAGACCTGGCTGGGAAGCAGATGGCTCTGCTGCAGCGTGCTAACAACAAACTCCGAAAAGTGTCGATTCACCAGGGTGGCGGTCGAAACGTTGATGCACAGTCGGGTGTTGATCGGCTGCATGTCCAGCCAGCCGAGGGCGTCTTTTACGATGCGGGTGTCCAGGTCAAGCGACAGGTCTAGGCTTTCAACCGCGTTGATAAAGTCGGCGGTGGAGAGCGAATGGTCTTCCAGGGGGGGGCGCACTAGCCACTCGAACCAGCGCTCGGAGCCGCTGCGCGGCGTGACCGGCTTGATCTGCTGGGCAGCGTAGGACATCTCACCGTGTTCGATAAGATCACTGAGCTGCGCGACTGACGATAGCTGCGAACGTCGCATGGTTACCTGCACCTTCCCTAGCTGCATGTTACCTCAAGGCCCTGGCACGCCGGCCGGACTCCCGACAACCGGTGTTGACCCGGTGTCAGGCGGCGCGAGCCGTGACCTCGCTACTCCCCACTCGCCCCCACTGTACCTGGATTCGCCGTTACGACAAGCGGGCTTTTAGGCCTATAATTCCGGAACTCCGTCAAAGGTTTACCGAATGTTCGCGATCCTTCCGCCCCTGCGGCTCACCCTGGCTCATCGAGTGACGCTGCTGCTGCTGTGCCTGACTTTTAGCACGCTGGTGCTGGGAGCCATCCCCGTCGCGCCGGACCGCAGTGAGGGTGAAGGACCTTATGAGCAGCTGATCCTGCGTGGCGTTACCCTGATCGACGGGACAGGCGCACCACCGATCGGACCTGTCGATGTGACCATCGAGGGTAACCGGATTGTGAATATCGACAGCGTCGGCTACCCCGGCCTGCCGATCAATCCCAACGACAGACCGCCGGCCGCTGAAGGCGCACGCGAGATCAACCTGGAGGGACACTATCTGCTGCCCGGTTTTGTGGACATGCACGGCCATATGGGCGGGGCCGCTCAGGGGGTGAACGCCGAGTACGTGTTCAAGCTCTGGATGGGCCACGGCATCACCACCATCCGCGACCCCTCCTGCGGCAACGGCATTCGCTGGTGCCTGGATCACCGCCTGCGCAGCCGAGAGAACACGATCACCGCTCCGCGAATCGAAGCGTATCCCTTTTTCGGAGCGGGCGCGGAGGCACCGATTTCGACACCAGCGCAGGCCCGTTCCTGGGTCCGGCGCATCAAGCGCCAGGGTGCGCAGGGCATCAAGTTCTTTGGCGCCTCACCCAAGGTGATGGCGGCGGCGCTGACCGAAGCCAAGGCGGTCGGCTTGCGCACCGCCATGCACCACGCTCAGCTGGCCGTCACCCGGGTCAACGTGCTGGATTCGGCGCGACTGGGGCTGACGACCATGGAACATTGGTACGGTCTTCCGGAGGCACTATTCGTCTCAAGGGTCGTGCAGGACTATCCCGCAGACTATAACTACAACAACGAACAGCACCGTTTCGGCCAGGCCGGCCGGCTCTGGCTCCAGGCTGCGGCTCCCGGCAGCGAACGCTGGAACGCAGTGCGCGACGAGCTCATCAAGCTGGATTTTACGCTCGACCCAACCTTTACGATCTATGAGGCGAGCCGGGATCTGATGCGGGCCCGGACGGCCGAATGGCACGAGGAATATACGCACCCCAATCTGTGGCAGTTCTTTCAGCCCAGCCGCGCGGCGCACGGGTCGTACTGGTTTGACTGGACCACCGCCGACGAGATCGCCTGGCGGGCGAACTTTCAGCGCTGGATGGAGTTTGTCAACGACTACAAGAATCATGGCGGCCGGGTGACCGCCGGTTCGGATTCGGGCTATATCTTTAAGATCTATGGCTTCGGCTACATCCGGGAGCTCGAGCTGCTGCAGGAGGCCGGCTTCCATCCGCTGGAGGTGATTCGGGCCGCCACCCTTTCGGGAGCCCAGGCGCTCGGCCTGGACGAAGACATCGGCTCCATCGAAGTTGGCAAGCTGGCGGATATGGTGGTCGTTCAGGATAATCCCGTGGCGAATTTTAAGGTGCTTTACGGCACCGGCCATTTCAAGCTTGGCCCGGATAACAAGCCGACGCGCAGCCGCGGCATTCGCTACACCATCAAAGATGGCATCGTGTATGACTCCGCTGCACTGCTCAAAGACGTTCGCCAGCTTGTCGCGGACGCGCGCGCTGAATCCGAAATGGACCGAACGCCGAGGCCGTCCGCCAGCCCGTGAAACCCAACCTCGTAGCGCAACCCGAGCTGGCCCAGCAGGGTGCGCAGAAAATCGATTGGGTGCGGCGCCACATGCCGATACTCAGCCAGCTGGAACGGGAGTTCCGCGCCGAGCAGCCTTTTGCCGGCAAGCGGGTTGTCGTCTGCGTTCACCTCGAAGCCAAGACCGCCAACCTCGCGCTGGTGCTGCGCAGCGGCGGCGCGGAGGTGGCGGTTACGGGCAGTAATCCAGACTCGACCAAAGACGATGTGGTGGCAGCGCTGGCCGACCAAGGCCTGCGAGTTTACGCGCGCCATGGCGCCAGCCCGCAGGAGATGCTCGACAATATGAGTGACGCGCTGGATCTGCGCCCTCACGCAGTCGTGGACGACGGCGGCGACCTGCTGGAGGTGCTTCACGACCGGCGCCCCGAGCTGCTGTCGGAACTGGCGGGCGTCTGTGAAGAAACCACCACGGGTGTTGAACGGGCGCGCGAGCGCCAATCGTCCGGCGAACTGCAGGCGGCAGTGATGCTCATCAACGATGCCCGCTGCAAATACCTGTTCGACAATGTTCACGGCACCGGCCAGTCGGTTTGGGATGCGGTCATGCGCACCACAAACCTGTCGGTTGCGGGAAAGTCTGTTTGCGTCATGGGTTTTGGCTGGTGCGGTCGTGGGATTGCCCTTCGCGCCGCCGGGCTCGGCGCTCGCGTAGCGGTGATTGAACCCGATCCGATTAAGGCCGCTGACGCCCTTATGACCGGTTACCACGTCGGTCGAGCTGCCGACCTGCTGCCACAGGCGGACTTTGTGGTGACCGCTACCGGCGTTGCGCACACGCTGGGGGAACCGCATCTTACATACCTTAAGCCAGGCGCCATCCTCGCCAACGCTGGCCATTTCTGGGACGAGATCGATGCCAGCGGTCTTGCCGCTGCCGGCTCAGAGCAACGCACGATGCGGGAGAATGTCACCGGCACCCGCCTTCCCCAGGGTTGGGTGTATCTCCTCGGCGAGGGTCACATCGTCAATATCGTCTGCGCAGACGGCCATCCCGCAGAAATCATGGACACCAGCTTCGCGCTACAGGCCCTGAGCGTTCATGCGCTGCTGACCGGCCCAACGCCTGGTCCGGGCCTGTATCCCGTTCCTAAGGAAGTCGACCGGCGCGTGGCGGAGCTCAAGCTCGCGGCGGCCGGAGTGACGTTCGAATAACGCCGCCAAGTGTCTATCTACTATTGATTGGCGGCAAGCTGGCCCAGCGTCCGCACCGCCTGTTCCAGGCGCTCGCCCCACGGATGGCCAAAACTGAGCCGAACAAAATGACGATAGCGATTTCCCGGTGAGAAAACCGCTCCGGGCGCGACGCTGATCCCGGCGTCCAGAGCCTGCTGAAAGTAGGCGGCGCTGTCGAAGTCAGAAGCCATCTCCAGCCACAGGACCGATCCGCCGACCGGCTGGGAGATACGTGTATTCGCCGGAAAGTGCTCCGCCACCAGCGCGGCCATCCGTTCGCAGTTCACCTTTAGCACGGGCCGCAGCTGACGCAGATGCCGATCGTACTCGCCCGAGCCCATAAACTCAGCGAGCGTCAGCTGCTGAAGCAGACCGGAGGAGTAGGAGATCGCTCGCTTGTACTTGAGCACCTGATCAGTGAAACGCCCGGGCAACAGCCAGCCGATCCGATAGCCCGGCGCAACGGTCTTCGAGAACGACCCGGCGGTGAGCACGAGCCCCCGGCGGGAGAAAAACTGGGCGGGCTTGCCCCGCCGCCCATCGAAGCGCAGGTCGCCGTAGACGTCGTCTTCGATCAGGGGCACGCGGTAGCTTTCAAGCAGCTCCACCAGACGCTGACGATGCGCATCATCGGTGGCAGAACCCAGAGGATTATTCAGCGACGAGGAGAACACGCAGGCGCGGATCGACTGCTGTCCCAGCGCATGCTCCAAAGCATCCAAACACAATCCTTCGGTGGGACAGGTCTCAATTTCCAGCGCGAGCATGCCCAGTGACTCGATAAGCTCCAGCGTCCCGCTGTAGGTCGGAGACTCGACGGCCACCACGTCACCCCGCCGGGCCACGGCGTTCAGTGCGAGCGCCAGCGCTTCCTGGCAGCCGTTGGTCACCACCACCTCCTGTGGCCGGACGGCACCACCGAGATCGAGGTAGCGGAAAGCCACTTGCCGTTGAAGCCCCGGCTCACCGCCAACCGGCGCATACCCGACGCTGCGCTGCTCTGCCCGCGCCATCACGCGTTTCATGGTTCGGTGTAGCGCTTTGGCCGCCGGTTTGGCCATGGACGGATTAGCGATGCCCAGCGGGACCACGCCCGGCTGATGAATACCGTCGTACACCTGCTCGACAAGATTCCGACAGCGGACTTCAACAGGCCCGGCGCTGGCTCTCGCCGGCGGGCGAACCAGCGCATTGCGGATCTTGGCGAGCACGTAGAAGCCCGACTGAGGCCGCGACTCCACGTGCCCTTGGCGTTCGAGCTCTTCGTACGCCTGCTTGACCGTAGGAATGCTGACATCCAGGTTCCTGGCCAACCGCCGTAAGCTCGGGAGCCGATCCCCGGGCCTGAGCGCCCCCGAGTCGATCTCCATGCGAATCAGGTCGATCACCTGCTGGTAAAGAAAATCGTTTTTTCGACGGTCGACAGCGAGCATGGCAAACCAACTGTTTAGCTTGCGTTATTTTGCAATGATAACTGTGCAGGTGGCAATAGGGCCATTGCAACGTGTGAGGTGCCGGCGTTGCCGACCCGCCCTCTCAGAATTTCAGCGCCTGCGAAGCACTGCCGCTGATCATCTGCTGCGCCTGACGCAGCTGAGCGAGGGTGACCGGGCTATCGAGTTTCGCCAGCGCACGGAGCACGTCGTCGAGGCTGCTGCGCCCGCCCGTTTTGCGCTGCAGCTCAAGATCCAGGCTATGCAGAATCAGCGCCGCCTTGGCGGTGGTCGGGCCGGTCGAACGGCGGGCGTCCAGCGGCCCGGCGTCTTCGCTCCACTCACGAAGGCTGTCCAGGGCTCGGTCAAAGCGTCGTTCGCTGATACCGCCGGAACGCCGGAGCAGCTTCAGCGAGTAATATTCCGCAAACCCTTCGACAATCCAGTCCGCGCCATCAGCACCCCGAAGACCTGACGCTACGTGCACGAGCTCGTGAACCAACGTGCTGGTCCCATTTTCGCTGATCAGCGGTCGATCAGCGTGCAGATAAAGCGAGTTGCCTGCGGACAGGCCGCCGCGCCACATCCCCTCTCTTGCGCTGACCAGCAGCAGCCGCTTTGGCATGTCGGGCAGCACCTCGATCAGCGACGGCAGGGTCCAGTTCATCAACGCGAGCAGGTCCATTCGCCGGACGTCCTGGCCAACCGGCCCGGCTACCGCTATCTGAATACCGGCAATTTTCTCGACCCGGACGCCGATGCGACCGCCGACCATCCAGCCGGTCGGGCGATCGAAGCTTCGCGCCGGGTTGGTGATGCGATACCGACCGTCTTTGAGCTGCTCGTAGGGGGTTTTGAAAGTCCAGCCGGAAGGTCCCTTGAGCGTCAGAAACGCCTCTGCCTCGGTGTCTTTCAGCTGCCTGACCTTGCCGGCGGGAACGAGATCATCACCCCGCCAGATGGCCCATTGCGGAGTGATCCGTGCGTCGAAAACGCCATCTCCCCGCGGGCTGTCGATAGCCACTTCGTAGCTGAGTTCGGCGCCGGGTCGCAGGGACTCAAGAACCAGATACTCGCCGTCCCTCGAGCTTTGGACATTGGTTTGGAAGCCGGACATCCGCTCGTGCGTCTTGAGTTCAAGACGGCGCAGCCGATCGGCGCCGTCTCCCCAGCGTATGGTGACCTGCGCTGCACCTCGGGAAGGCTCGAACTCGGCCACGTAGTCGACGCGGTACGGGTGAGCCTCAGCCCCCAAACCCGAAACCCATAGGCACAGGACCACCAGCAAACCTACAAGACTTGTCTTCAACGGACCGGTCTATTCCAAGCGTTTTGGCACTCAATTATAGCTGTTCGAGGTTAATGCAGCCGATCCTTCACGCTCGCGCGGCGGCCTGCTTTAACGGGTTGCTTGCATCGCGGTGAGACAGACTTTGCGCGATACCCGTCTTTGCAGCTAATGATTCAAGGACGGCGATCCATGAAGCTCAGCTTTTTTCTTTTTCTGGTCCTGGGTACCAGCACAGCGCTCGCGCAGCCGGTATTCACAGAAACCGGCCAGGACCTCCGCGGACCCTTTATCGAACCCTTTGCGGACTCGACCCACAGCGATGTGGCTGTTGCTGACATCGACGGCGATGGCGATCTCGACCTGCTTTTGGCCGACGACAGCGGCGGCGGCATCGAGCGCGGCAGCGTCGCGTTTCTTAATGACGGCCAGGGCTTTTTCTCGGCCTCGAGCCAGAGGATCGGAGACGGGATCGCCGAAGCCCTGAGCGCCGCCGATCTTAACGGTGACGGCCTCCCGGACCTGGTGCTCGCCAATACGTCCAACAATCTCAATACCGACGAAGTCTATCTGAACAACGGAACGGGATTCTTTGAACTCAGCCAAACGCTCTCCGCAAGCCGAGCCCGGGACGTTGTCACCGGCGATTTTGACGGCAACGGCAGCATCGATATTCTGATCGCAGCGGCCACCGGCACCGTCGGCGGCGCCCAGAACCTGCTCTACACCAACAACGGCGACGGCACCTTCGCCGAGCCCACGATGCTCAGCGCAACCAACCCCAGCTTTGGAGCGGCAGTCGGTGACCTGGATGGTGATGGCGATCTCGATATCTTTATCGCCAATACCGGCCCCAACCGCGTGCTGCTGAACGTGGCGGGAACGCTGACCGATTCGGGCGCAGGCTATGGGGATTCCCAAACCGCCGCCGTGGCGCTAGGAGATGTCGACGGCGATGGGGATCTGGACGCCATCACCGCCAACGCTGGGCTGCTCTCCGGAACCATCAACGGCGAGTCAAACCGCGTCTGGCTCAACAACGGCACGGGCGGCTTCACCGACAGCGGCGTCGCGCTCGACCTGCTTCGCTCCGAAGCGGTTGCGCTCGCGGACATCGACGGCAACGGGTTCTTGGACATCTGGTTCGCCAATCTCGATGAGCCTGATTCGCTGTGGCTGAATTCCAGCGGCAGCTTTTCCCGCGCCGAGGTTGCGCTCGGCGCCAGCAACTTCAGCCAAAGCGTGGTGGCGGCGGATTTCGACGGCGACACCGATGCCGACTTTGCCGTCACCGACTTCAACGGTAACCGGGTCTGGCTCAATGGTGACCTCAGCGGCGAACCCGGCGTGAGCATCGCGCCGGTTCGTGCGGTCAGCGACGAGGGCGGCGCGCCGCAGCTATTTGGGCTCGGCGGCTTTCCGCTGGGCATTCCCTTACTGGTCGAGGGAGTCGACGCACCGAGCGTTACGGTTGGGTACCAGCTCACGTCGGCAACCGGAACGCTGAGCAGCCAGCTCGTCGTCAGCCGACCCGGTCCGTCGACCACCATCAACTCGGTGCCGCTTCCCGAGGACACGCCGCCGTACTCAGCGCAGCTGCTGCTGACCGAAGACACCACCGCGCCGATCAACGCGCCGGCCCTGGCCAGCTATCTGATCCTCGACCTCGCTGCGATCACTTCGAACGCGCCAGCGGGCAAGGGGCTCGGCATAGGGCAAGCTTGTCTCGCCACAGCACTTTGCCTGGCTTTTGGCCAGGCGGGTTTCGATCCCTGTGGCCAAGTTTTCAAGACCGGGAAGGGCGGCTTCATCCCGCCCTCGCTCAACCTGCCGCAGCTGCGCCGGCTGCGGGACGAGGTCATGATTCCGACGCCTTCCGGACGTTATTACAGCAACCTGTTCTATGACAACTCGTCGGAGCTGATCGAAGTGGTGTTCTCCCACCCCACGCTGGCTTACGACGTGGTGGAGGCCGGTCGCCTCTGGTCGCCGGCGATCGATTCGGAGCTCAATGGAGACGGGAGTTTCCTGATCACGCCGGAGATGGGAACCATCTATCGCGAGGTCACCGATCAGCTAAGAGCGTTCTCATCCCCGAGGCTGCGTCAGCTTATCGAGCGGGAGGACGCGCTGATTCAACCGATGTCTTTTGTCGGCAAAACCGCGGGCGAGTACTGGGAGGCCGTGACCACGGCCCGCACCGAAGGCCTGTTTCGCAGCGGCTTTGAGGACCAGCCGTTTTAGCCAAATTCCCGAACCCGCTAAAACGTCTGCCCGACAAATAAATAGGCCGACCGGCGACCGCCTTCCGCGCCGCCGTAGGCGAGGTACACGGGCCCAATAATGGTGTCCAGCACGACAAACACGCTGCCCGCTCGGCGCGCACTGCCGAAGCTGATGTCGTCGCGGCTTTGCCAAACGTTCCCTGCCTCGATTGAGGCGCCGACATAAACCGGCGTGTCAAAGGCGGGTGCCCGCGCATCACCCAGGCGTCGGTAGTAAAGCAGCCGGCCCACGGCAGCGTGTTTCCCCTGAAACTCGTTACGCTCATAGCCGGACAAACTGAAGAGGCCTCCCACCGCAAACGGCGCCACGTCACCTTTGGTCACGCTGGACACGCTCCACCAGTTCAGCAGCGTGTTTTGCCCCCAGGTGATGGGCTTCAGTAGGGTCGCCTGACCGAGGTCAAAAGCCTCGTCCGATCCCAGGCTTTCCCGACTACTGGTCCACTGCGCAAAGGCTAACGTCCCTGTCCGGGGAATACCGTTGTCGTCGAGCGTGTCGTAATTGAAGCTAAGGTCCGCTGAATTGAAGTCGGTCACTCCGACACTGATGTCGGGAGCACCGATGCGAATCGACCCGTCACTGGTGACTCGGCTGAGGCCGAGGCGTAGCTCACCCCAGTTGCCGAACTGTCGGCCACCAGCCAACGTGAATTGTGAGTCACGGGAACGCAGCTGCGCCAGCTGTCGTCGTCCATCAAACAGTATGGCGTTGTCCCGGCCGTATTCAGCGGCAACGTTCACAAAATAGCGGGATCGAAAGTCCAGCGGTTGAAACAGCTCCGCAAACAACCGAGGCCTGGAACCGATCTGAGCCTCAAACCGAAGCTCGCCACCCCGCTCATTGATTTCGGTTTTGGTCAGGCGGGCGGCGAGGTTGTAGTTGCTGGTGCCGTCAAAATTATCTTCGAAGTTGATCCCAAACCGCAGGTAGTTCGGGCCCCAGCTCTTCTCTCTCGCGTTGAGCAGCAGCTCGGTGCCGCTGTCATCCTCGCTTAACCGATAGTTGACCGACTCGAAGGTCCCGAAGCCAAAAATGTCGCCGATATCCGATTCCAGCTGATCCAGGTCCAGCGGCGCCCCGCGGTATTCCGCCAGCCGACTGGCGATCACCTCGTCGGCCAGCAGCGACTGATTGTCGACCCGCAAGCGATCGATGGTGGGCGAACCGCGTCGGCCCTCCGCGAGGGCCGAGTTGCGGCGCTGGGGGTTAACGTGCCTGCTAAGCTGCCGCAGCGCCTCAACCCGGTCGCGAGCAGAAGATTCTCCCAGCTCCATCGCCTCGACAACCCGTTCAAAGGCGGTTGACCCCAGGAGGCCCAGCTCGGGGGTGATCAACACATCCCGAGGCGTCAACTTGGTGAGCTCGCGGTCGGTATGGCGTTTGATCAGAATGGTGAGGGTCTGGTTACTGATCGCCAGCGCGGAGTCTAGCTCCGACTCGTCCTGCAGCGGAAAGCCGACGTCAACCACAATCAGAAGCTCCGCTCCCATGTCTTTGGCCACCTGCACCGGTACGTTGCTGGTCAGGCCCCCGTCGACCAGCAGACGTCCGTTCAGACGAACCGGCTTCAGTGCACCCGGCGCCGACATGCTCGCGCGTATCGCGCTCGAAAGGTCGCCGCTTCCCAGGATCACCTGCTCTCCGGTGGTGACATCGGTTGCCAGGGCTCGGAAGGGGATGGGGAGACGATCAAAGTCCCTGACGGTGGCTACCGGCAAGAGCCAACGTCGCAGCGCCATTTCGAAGGTCTGACCCTGCACCAGGCCGCGCGGCAGCGTGAGGGCACCGTCTCTGATTCCCATGTCAAAATCGACGAGAAAACCAGCGTCGTCTGACTTTCGCCGCAGGCTTCGATCCGCTCGAGGAAGACGATCGGAGTAAAAAGTGTTCCAGTCAACGTCGGTGATCACCGATTCGAGTTCGTCGATGCTCATGCCCGAAGCGTAGAGACCGCCGATAATGGCCCCCATACTGGTGCCGGCGACGTAGTCGATCGGAATCTGCAGCTCATCAAGGACCTTGAGCACGCCCACGTGTGCGGCACCGCGGGCCCCTCCTCCGCTCAGCACCAGTCCGATTTTGGGCGGAGTCTCCGGGCGGGCTTCGGTCGCTTCAAGAACTGCCGGCGCAGTCAACAAAAGCAGCAAGGCGGCCACGATTGCTCGCCCTCCCAATGCAGCTGGCAGAGTCAATGACATCGCGACGCTCCGAATTTTTCTCGAAAGGGTTGTCTTAGGAAAATGCTACCACGCAGGCCCGATGAATTCGGGCCTGCGCGGCTTGTGGAAGCTAAGGTTGTCCCACGAGGCGGAGCTTCCGGTTTAGCCCTCGGCCGGCGCCGCTCCGAGCGCCTCGTCGAGCATTTTGACCAGCTCATCGCGGCTGTAGCTGTATGGGCCCCAGCTGTTGAGCTGCACCAGCTCGTTGATTTTCGCGCCGATGGTCCAGCCCTGTTCTTCCTGGTTGGGAACCACCATGTAGCGCCGCAGCGGCGCGTCGTCGAACAGCGCATGCAGAAAAGCCTTAGACACGTCGTCGGGCTCTTTGTAGGAGAGCTCACGCTCAGTTGTCTGCTCGAGCTGAGCCTTCATTTCATCGCTGATCTCCCCGCCGGCGGACTGACGCTGAGCGATCATGCGATTGACGCTGGAGCGGCGAATGTTGGACTTGTAGTTGCCCGGCTCAATGACGCTGACGGACACGCCGTGTGGCGCCATCTCTTCCGCCAGCGCGTCCGTGTAGGCCTCCATAGCGTGTTTGCTGCCCGCGTAGGCGCTGCCCCCACCCCAGGAGATGGTGCCGGCGATCGACCCGGTCGTGACGATCCGACCCTTGGACGCCATCACCAGCGGCGCGAAGGCCTGTGTGGTGCGGTAAACCCCTTTAACATTGACGTCAAAAACAAAATTCTGGTCTTCGATAGGCGTATCAACAACGCCGCCACCGCCGCCGACACCTGCGTTGTTGACCAGGCCCCACAGGCCGCTCCCGCTGCTGCTGATCAGCGCGACGGCCGCATCCACCTCTTCC
>JBCDKA010000008.1:0-55071 GCA_038747195.1 Pseudomonadota bacterium | reverse complement strand
GGGCGCGACGCCCAGCGCTCGCTGGGAGGGGCGCTGCGCGCCGTCTACCGCGGCTCAGCGATGGACTTCACCTCGATCACCAGCGTTGCCGACTCCGACATCGTGTATACCTTTGACGGCGACTGGGGCAACGACCGGTACTGGGGAGAATTTGCGCCTTACGACTTTACGTCGGCCACGCTGCGCGATCGCCAGACTCTTAGCCAGGAATTTCGCCTGGCCTCCACGGGCGCAGGCCCCCGCCGCTGGGTCGGCGGCGTCTATCTGCTGGACCTGGATGAAGACAACCGCTTCAACGATTTCTTTAATGACGAGGTCTTTCGTGACCTGTCCAGCAACTTTGAGTCGACGTCGATTGCGCTGTTCGGCGAGTTGGACCAAGACCTCAGCGACCGCGATACGCTGACGCTGGGGCTGCGGCTGGAGCAGCGCAGCGCGGACTACAGCGATACGGGTGGCGTCAGCGCCAGCCCTGATGACACCATGGTCGGTGGTCAGCTGTCGTGGGTGCGTCAGCTGTCAGATGCCAGCAGCAGCTACGTGACCCTGGCCCGCGGCTACAAAGCCGGTGGATTTAATCTGGGGCTGTCGGTGCCGGAGGAGCGCCGCGAGTTTGAACCCGAGTACCTGTGGAACCTGGAGGCGGGCATCCGCGGCCGCTGGCTGGATGGTCGGGCGCGGGGCAGCCTGTCGGTGTTTGTCGCGCGTCGCGACGATATGCAGGTTGGCACGTCGTTCCAGGCCGACCCCACCGACCCGCTGACGTTTGTCTTTTTCACCGACAACGCCTCCAGCGGCCGCAACATGGGGCTGGAGCTGGAGGGTGAGTACCGCATCAACGATCGGTGGCGGGCAGATCTGGCGCTCGGACTGCTGGACACCCGCTTCGAGGACTTCCAGTCGCCGCAGCGGACGCTGGACGGGCGCGACCAGGCCCACGCCCCGGGCTATCAGTTTGCGCTGGGGCTGAATTGGGAGTCCGAGCAGGGTTACTACGCACGATTTGAGGTCACCGGCCGTGACGACTTCTTTTTCTCTGATTCGCACGATCAGCGATCGCAGCCGTATGAGCTGGTCAACGTTAATCTGGGCTATGCTTCCGACCGCTGGTCGGTTGAGCTGTGGGGACGCAACGTGACCGACGAAGAGTACGCGACCCGGGGCTTTTTCTTTGGCCTGGAGCCGCCGGATTTTCCCGATCGGCTCTACACGCAGCTCGGTGATCCGGCGGTCTTTGGCCTCACCGCAACCTGGCGCATGTAAAACCCAGGTCGACTTCCCCGAGGAACAACGCCGGCAAAGGAGCACCGATGAGCCAGGTTTCTGTTGAGATTAGCCTTTATCCCCTGACCGAGCAGTTTGTCCCGCCGATCGCCGATTTCATCGATCGGCTCAATCAGTATCCGGAGCTGACGGTGCAGACCAACTGCATGAGCACGCAGGTCTTCGGCCCTTACGGCCGGACGCTGGAGATTCTCGCTGCGGAAATGCAAGAGACCCACGCCGAGGTGCCTAAAGCGAGCTTTGTGATGAAAGTGCTCAACGGCAATCTGCTGACCGGTTCTCCCACCGACTGAGCATGTTTCAGCTGCTCGAAGCCATCGCCGTGGTGCTGGCGATTGCCTACCTTCTGCTGGCAGCGCGGGAAAACAGCTGGTGCTGGGTGTGTGCATTTATCAGCACCGCCATCTACATCGGACTGTTTTACTCGGTGGCGCTGCTGTCTGAATCGCTGCTCAACATCTTCTATCTGGTGATGGCGGTCTATGGATGGTGGCAGTGGCGCGGGGGTGGCGGTGTCGAGCGGCGCGAGATTCATCGCTGGAGCTGGCGCCGCCACGTGGCGGTCATTCTAGGCACGGCGCTGTGCGTCCCGCTGCTGGCTCGCCTCACGTCTGCGGCGGGTGCCGAATATGCCTACCTGGACGCCGCCACAACGTGTTATGCGGTGGTGACCACCTTTATGGTCACGCGTAAAGTGCTCGAGAACTGGTTGTACTGGCTGGTGGTCGACTCGGTGTCGATCTACCTCTACCTGGCCAAGGGCCTAACCATGACGGCCGGGTTGTTCGCGCTCTACCTCGGGATCTGCGTGGCTGGGTTTTTCAGCTGGCGCCGCGCGATGGTGCGGGACTCAAAAGCGGCGCTGGTGGCGCCCACTTGAGCCAAAGCTATGACTGAGGACAACCACGCTTGGGTTGTGGGGCTGAAAGAGGTGTCAGCCGTCGGGCCGGTCCAGATTTCGGCGCTGGGCCAGGGGTCGATCAATCGCTCCTGGCGGGTCGAGTCCGCGGCGGGTGTGTGGGTCGTGCGGCGCAACGCGGCTGGCGCGGGAGTGGAGCGTTCGCAGGAGTGCCTGGCGCTGCGGCGGGCGGCAGCCGCAGACCTCGCCCCGGAGCCCGTGGCGTGTTGTGACGCCTACCTGATCACCCGCTGGCTCGACGGGCGTGAATGGGATCTCGCTCAGCTCGAAGATGCTGACGCGCTGGACCAGCTGGCCCGCCGTTTGCGCGAGCTCCACCGCCTCGACGTTGAGGGGCTGGCGGCAACCAACTGGGCCGATCGGCTCCCCGAGCTGCTCGCGTTCAGCCCGTCGAACGAGGAAGCGACCCTCAGGCGTGAGGTGAGTGACCTGGCCGCTGAGCTCCGGGTGAGCAGCCTGATTGTCGACCAGCACGCGCTGTGCCACGGCGACCTCCACCTGGGTCAGCTGCTCGGCCGAAACCCCGTCCGTTTTATCGATTTTGAGTACGCCTGCCGGGCCAACCCGATGCTGGACCTCGCCTGGCTGGTGCAGCAGCATGATCTGACGCCCGATCAGCAGCTTCCGCTGCTGGCGGCCTATTTCGGCGGAGCAGATCCCTACACCCGCAAGCTGCTGGCGCTCGCGCTGCGGCTCGTGCGGCTGCTGGAGTTCTTTTGGCTGGAGGCGCGATTGGATCAGGGCTACGAGGTGGCCGGCGGCGAGTCGCGCCTACGCCAGCTCCGGCTTGTGCTGGCCTGATTCGCTGAGCGGCCGCGCGGGGCAGACCGCTCGCAGCACGTGATCACCGCAATATCAGGCGGTTTAGGCTAGAATGCCGCTCCCGTGTCATCCGAACCCACGCTATGTCCATCGCCTTCTGGTGCGTCCTGATCGCTACCGTCATGCCCCTGTTCTGGACGGGGATCGCCAAATACAGCGGCCGTTACGATAACCGTCAGCCCCGGGTCTACCTGGCGGAGAGCAGCGGCTATCGTCAGCGAGCTCACTGGGCACAGCTCAATGCGTTTGAGGCACTGCCGGGATTTGCCGCCGCCGTGATCATCGCTCATCTCGCCGGCGCCGACCCGCAGTGGATGGATCGACTGGCGGTGCTTTTTATCGTCTTTCGGCTGGCGCACGGCGCAGCCTACGTGGCGGACTGGCCCAGCACGCGGTCGGCGGTCTGGCTGGGAGCTTACGGGTCGCTGATCGGACTGTTTGTTCTGGCAGCTCTGTGAAGGATGGTTCAGCTGTGTCGTCGACGACCGAGGGTGTAAAAAAACAGGCACGTCCGTGTGCCCTTGGCACGGGGAAGACAGGTGGCAGTTGGGACACCGGCCACCTGCAGGGCAAACTTAATACGTCTCTTTTCGTAGATCAATAGGCCGGACGACATGGATGTTTTTCGTCACCTGCCAGGCTGCGACCGATTCATGCGTTTGGCACCCCGTTGGGTGATAGCAACCCTGGGCCTGGCGCTGACGGCAGCAGTGGGTCAGCTGCAGGCTCAGGACCAGGCGAGCCCGTCAACCGACTCAGCGGCGGCGGAAGTTTCGGAGCGTCAGGAGCTAGACGCCGGCAACACCCCGACGCTGCCGCTGGAGGTGATACAGGTCACGGCCCGACGCCGCGCTGCGAGCGTGTTTGATACGGCGCAGCCGGTGACCGTGGTTTCGGATGAGCTGCTTCGTGCGAGCCAGCCGAAGGTGATCGCGGACGCACTTCGCGGGCAGGCCGGGGTGTTTGTCCAGCAAACCACGCCCGGGCAGGGCAACGCGATCGTCCGGGGCCTGAAGGGTTCCGAGGTGCTGCATCTGGTCGACGGTGTCAGGTTGAACAACGCGCTTTTTCGCAACGCGCCCAATCAGTATCTTGCGCTGATCGATCCGCTGCAGGTGTCGAGCACCGAGGTGGTTAGAGGCTCGGCGTCCACACTTTATGGCGCCGACGCGATGGGTGGGGTTGTGCACTTCCTCACCGCCCGGCCCGAGTTCGACTCGGCGCTCCAGGGCGGCATGGATCTGATCGCCGGCAGCGTCGATGACCTCCTGACGGTGAGCGGCTTTGCCTCGGGTGGGGATGACGACAGCGCCTGGCAGGTGAGGCTCAGCAGCCAGGATGTTGGCGATCGGCGCACCGGCAGCGGCGTAGTCGCGCCGTCGGGTTATGAGGCCCGGTCGGGGGCCGTGAGCTGGCGCCAGCGGATCAGCGAGGCCAGCGAGCTACAGCTGGACCTTCAGCATCTGGAGCAGCCGTCGACCCCTCGGGTCGACGAGCTGGTGCCTGGCTTCGGCGAAACCCAACCGGCCTCAAGCGAATTTTTCTTTGAGCCCAACCGGCGAAGTTTTGCTCACCTGAGGCTGACCGGTTCCAGCGACGGGCTTTTGTACAGCGCCTACGAGCTTCACCTGTCGGCCCAACGCATCACCGACGACCGCCGGTCGCGAGATTTTGCTGAGGACGTCCGAACCATCGAGCAGAATCGCAGCGACCTTTACGGATTCAGCGGTCAATTCGAGCGCCCCCTTGGGGTTTTGACGGATCTGGTCTACGGCTTTGAGTTCTATGACGATCGGGTCAGCAGTGCCCGACAGCTCGAAGCGCTCGACACCGGAGAGCGGGTGCCAACCATCGCTCGTTTCCCCGACGGTTCCCGGTTGCGCAACTCAGCGCTGTACGTGCATCTGGAAAGCGCGGTGAGCGAGCGCTTTCATCTCGAGGCCGGCGTGCGCTATTCCCGCTTTGCCATCGATCTGGCGGCGGCGGATCGTCCGCTGGGTGCAGAGCTCGATCTCGATGAGTTCACCGCCAGTATGGCGGCGCGCTGGGCGTTAACCGATCGGGTCAATCTGGTGGCGAACATCGGAGAAGGGTTCCGCGTACCCAACATTTTTGATCTCGGCACGCTCGGTCCGCGACCCGGAAATCGATTCAACGTCGCCAATCCGGGGCTAGGGCCGGAGCGGGTGCTCAGCTTCGATCTTGGCGTCAAATGGCGCAGCCCATCCTGGCGGGGAGAGCTGGTGGCGTTTGAGCTGGACTACGAGGACCAGATCACGTCCGTGTTTACCGGCGAGGTAACGCCCAGCGGACGCCAGGTTGTGCGCAGCGACAACGTTGGCCGGGTCCGGCTGCGCGGGCTTGAGCTGGCGCTGGCCTATCAGTTCAACCCGGAGATTTCCGGCTCGCTGACGCTCAACAGCATCCGCGGCGTTGAGGATGGGGCCGGCGGCCCCGACCTACCCGCTGATCGCATACCGCCGTTTAACGGCGAGGCGAGCCTGAGCTGGCAGCCGGCTGCGCCCTGGAAACTCAGCGTTCTTGGGCGCTTCGCCCGACGGCAGGACCGCCTGAGCGATCGAGACCGTTCTGATCCGCGGATCAACCCCGACGGCACGCCGGGCTGGGGGGTGATCGACCTGCGAGCTGGCTGGTTACCGGCAGACGACTGGTCGGTCGATTTAACGCTGCATAATCTTGCGGATAGCAGCTACCGAGAGCATGGATCGGGTATCGACGCGCCCGGCAGAGGCGCTATCCTGGCGCTTCGCAAAACGTTCAACTGATCTGGCTAAACTAGCCATCTTTGTGTGCTTGGCCCGACGTGCGTCGGCCAACAGGTAAGCGCGCTAACTCAGGAGCTCTGCATGACCGAATCCGCCTCTCCCATAACGCCGGCCGCCGACATTCCCCCATGGGCCGCCGGCACCCAGGCCCGTGCTCACGAGCTGTTTCCGACGCTCAACGATGACGAAATGGAAATTGTTTCCAGCTACGGTGAAACGCGCCGCTATGAGCCAGGCGAGATGCTGTGGAACGCCGGGGACCGCGACAGCGGCTTTCACCTGGTGGTCGACGGCCGACTTCGCGTGCTGCGCGGTGGCGAGGGTGAGCTTGTGGCCGAGCACGGCCGGGGGGCCTATACCGGCGAGACCGTCACGATGAGTGGCGCCAGCGCACGGGTGGCGGGGCAGGCCGCCACGGCACTCGAAACGATTTTTCTCGACGCAGAACAGATCCGGCGGCTGATCGCCACCGAAGCAGACCTCGGCGAGAAAATTCTGCTTAGCTTCATCCTGCGGCGAATGCGAATGATCGCCGAAAACCTGGGTGACGTAACCCTGGTTGCGGATACCGACACCCCGGATGGCAACGCGCTGCACACGTTTCTGTCCCGCAATGGGGTGCCGTTTGAGGTGATCGACAGCTTCCAGGAACCTCAGCGGGCGGCCAGCCTGTTGGCCAAGCACGGAATCGAGGGCACCGAACAGCCGGTGGTGATTTGCAACGACGATGTGCTGGTGGCCCCCTGCAACCGGCTTGTCGCCGAAGCTCTGGGCATCACCCAGCCGCTCAACTGCAGCGACGTGTTTGACGTTGCGGTGGTCGGCGCCGGCCCCGGGGGGCTGGCGGCGGCGGTCTACGCGGCCTCGGAAGGGCTCCGGGTGCTGGTCGTTGAGTCGGTGGCGCCGGGCGGGCAGGCCGGCAGCAGTTCCAAGATCGAAAACTATCTGGGTTTTCCTACCGGCATTTCCGGTCAGGCGCTGGCCGGCCGCGGGTATCTTCAGGCCCAGAAGTTTGGCGCCAGCATCGCCATCGCCCGGGAGATTCAGAGCCTTGAGCCAGGCGACAAGGTCCATCGGCTCCACCTGGACAATAACGATAGTGTGGCCGCCCGCGTGATTGTGGTGGCTACCGGTGCGATCTACCGGCGGCCGCCGGTGGAAAACCTGGACAGCTTTGGTGGCGTTCACTACGGCGCCAGCCACGTTGAGGGTCAGCTCTGCATGGGCCTGGATGTGGCGGTGGTGGGTGGCGGCAATTCGGCGGGGCAGGCGGCCGTTTATCTGTCAGCGCGGGCGAGCCACGTCCACATCCTGATCCGAGGCAAAGACCTGACACACAGCATGTCCGACTATCTGATCCAGCGGATCAACAAGATTCCCAACATCACGGTGCATCCGTATCGCGAGGTGCAGCGGGCGGAGGGTGACGGCAGGCTGGAGCGACTGCAGCTCAAAGATTCCCGCAGCGGCGAGCTCAGCAGCATGGCTGTGGGCCACCTGTTTATCTTCATTGGGGCGCAGCCCGGCTCAGACTTTCTCGGCGACTCGGTGGCACTCGACGCCAAGGGGTTTGTGCTGACCGGGGACTCGTTGGACGATGAGTTGCTCAAATCCACCGGCTGGGCGGAAGAACGGAGGCCTCATTTTTACGAAACCAGCTGTCCCCGAGTATTTGCCGTGGGTGACGTTCGCAGCGGCTCGGTCAAGCGGGTGGCCTCCGCGGTCGGCGAGGGTTCGGTATGCGTTCAGTCCATCCATCAGCTGCTGGCGGACGCCTGAGGCGGGAAGGGTAGCTCGCTAGCTACTCAGCTCGCGGTAGAGCCACGCCCTGGCCTTCCGCCATTCTCGTCGCACGGTGATCTCGGAAACGCCCCTAAGCTCGGCGACCTCTTTTTGCGTCATGCCGACAAAAAATAGCTGCTCCGTGAGCTCCGCAAGATCGGGTGCCAGCTTCTTCAGTTCGATCAGCCCATCGTGCAGCTGCAGGAGAAGTTCATCGGGATCGCCGGCACTCGCCTGCTGCCAGGCCAAATCCAGCGATATCCTCGACGCATGGCCACCTCGTTTTCGGCTGACGCGCTTTCGTACATGATCGACGGCAACCCGGTGCATAATCGTGGCCGCTAATGAAAGAAACTGCCGTCGTTGACGAACCGCTGAAAGGTCGGTGCCAGCGAGCCGTTCCCAGGCTTCGTGGAGCAGGGCTGTTGTCGCGAGTGTGGCCCCGGGTTGGACACGTCCGCTAACGCGTTTAGCAATCAGCTTGAGATCTTGATAGATCAGCGCCTCTCGCTGACCGTGGGATCCGGTGCGTTCCAGGGCCACCGTCTCGAAGACCTTATGAAGTTGGTCCGGATTTATCGACATGGGTAAGCCTGTGAACTGCGAGCCAGGTAGGCGAGAAAATTTGCCCTCCCCTGGGTTTGGAGCGCATCTTCAGTTTCACTGAGATCGCTGCCTGACAGCAGCAGATCGGGAGGCGTGCAAAGCTTGAGGTTTTCCCGGGCGGCCATGGCGATGACCCGAGCAACGCGGGCAGCGTAGTGATCTTTACCCAGCGTCTGATCGAGCAGCATCGCGGCTTCGGCAGCCCGCTCAAAGGCCAACGCGGGCCTTTGTTGTGCCAGGGCGATGTCAGCCTGGGTAAGCAGGGGCATCGCCAGCCGCCAGTGCTTGTCGCCTAGATTTTTTGCGTAGACGTCCCGCGCGAGCTCGGTCTGTTGCCAAGCCTCGTCAAGCCGATTGAGGCTGCGCAGTGAGGCAGCCATGTTCTGATGCGGATCTCCCACGGCCAGGCCCGCTTGCTGTCGAATCGCAATCAGGCTCTTGAATTGCTCTACTGCCTCCTCGTTGCGATCCTGCCAGGCGAGCCTCAGCGCGTAGTTGTTGTGCATGGTCAGGGTTTCTGAATGGTTTGATCCAAGCACTCGTTCTGCGGCTCGAAAGGCCTGCTCGGCAAACGCATTTTGCGACCCATCTTGACGCACGGTGACCGCCTGGCCCAAGGCGCGCACGTACTCGATGTGGTCTTCCCCATGCCAAGCCCGGGCCAGCTCGATGTGTTGATCGCTGCTTTCGCGCGCTGCAGCATGCAGGCCCAGCCGCGATCTTGCCGCTGCCTGCTGCATCAGCGCCGATAGTGCATGGCTTCTCACTTCTTCGCTGGATTTATCTCGGGGCAGCTGCGCCCAGGCACGATCAGTCAAGTTGAGTGATTCGGCAACTTCACCCGCGTTGAGCAGACAATCGGCGTACTGCAAAAGCAGGCTCGCAGCCCAAACGCTGTTTTCAGGTACGGCGGTTCCAATGTGCGACAGGAGTTCCTGAAAGACCGCCTTGGCTTCGTCAAAGCGTCGGAGACCGGTTAGCGCCAGGGCCTGCTGTTGTTTCGATCGGAGGAATGCCTCGATCTCAGTAGGGTTGGTCCAGCCGATCGCTTTCTCAGCGGCCTCCAGCGCTTCCTGGGTGGCGTCGATTGATCGAAGTCCCTGAGAAAACGCAATCGCCAGCATGGCCTGACCTTGCGGCGACATCGAGCTGTTTTCGAGGGCACCCAAACCCGCCACATAAAACTCCGAGAGGGGCATTACCAGCGCGTCGTCGGTGCTCCGCCGGTAGGGATCGGTATCCGACACAAGGTCGACCAGGAAGTCCCGGGTAGCAACCGCTTCGTCTCGCTCGGCGTTCAGCGTTCGCCAGTGATAGCTCGCTGCGCCAGCCGCCACCAACAACGCCATACCAGCTCCCGCCGTTTGCCATCGGTTTCGCTGCGCTCCGCGCATCAGTCGGCGAAGCACACTGGGCCGTCGCGCTTTGAGTTCCCGGCCCTCCAGCCACGCCTTCACGTCATCCCTGAGCGCCAGCGCTGACTCGTAGCGATCTTCTGGGTCGGTTTGCAGGCATTTCAGCACCATCGCATCCAGGTCGCCGCGAAGGCGTCGCCGAGGCACCGGGGTGAATTCGTTTTCATGAAGGCAGCTGGGTGCGGTCGGTTCCCGCCGGCGAGACCGTTCCGCCAGCGCAGTTAGCGAGAGATTGTCGTGTGCATAAGGCGCGAGGCCCGTGAGCAGCACGTGCAAAACAACGCCCAGTCCGTAGACGTCAGTCTGTGTTGTGATGGGTTGGCCCTGCAGCTGTTCCGGCGCAGCAAAGCGTGGTGTCAACAGCGACGATGTGGCGGTTTGGTCGTCGTCCAGGTGTCGACTGATACCAAAATCCAGTAATTTTGCATGAGCGCGGCCATCGGGATCCGCGGGGACCAAAACATTTGACGGTTTGATATCGCGGTGAATAACAAGATTCTGATGTGCGTGATTGACGGCGTCGCAGAGCTGGCTGAAGAGCCGCATTCGCTGCCGCAGCGTAGCGCCGCTTTCTGCGGACCAGCGGTCGAGCGTCTGGCCCTCTACCAGCTGCAGGACCAGGTAGCTGGCGCCGGCTTGGGTAGTCCCGGCGGCGAGCAGGCCCACGATATGGGGATGATCCAGGCGGGCCAGATGCTCACATTCGCTATGAAACCGGCGGCGGGCATTCTCGTCTAGCTGCAGCGAGAGCAGCTTAACGGCGACGCGTTGTTCGAAATCGCCGGTCGCGCGCTGGGCCAGAAAAACCTGACCCATGCCGCCCTGGCCAATTGGCTTGAGCAGCTCGTAGGGTCCGATCCTGGATCCGACCAGGGACACGTTGAGTTCGGGGCCGTCCTCGTTCCCCAGTGACCCACAATCACCAAACAGAGCCTGTGCAGCGCTATCGGCGGCCAGCAGCGATTCTAGTTCCACCCTGAGTTCCGGCTTACCCCTGCAGCATTGTTCGAGCCAGTCGCGACGCTGGGGCTCTGGCACAGCAAAGGCCTGGTCGAGGAGATCGGCCACCTCCGACCACTCATAGGGTTTTTCTTTTTTGGCACTCATGGTCCGGAGAAATCCAAGCCGCGCCAGGTACCCAAGACTGCGTCACTCATAAACTTGATCGGTTTACCGCCCGAATTTCGACTCAGAGGACAGCATTGGCAAAAATTGAGTGTAAAGCATGATCAAAAAGATGCTCGCGTTAAGCACAGGCCTCCTGATTGTTCTACTCGCCACCGCCGGCGGCATACCGATGACGGCGCCGCCATTGGAAGTTGTGGACGCCTATCGTTGGGACGACGTAGCGCCGACGGAGCCCGATATCGGCGGTCGATTTGGCCGAGCGGTGGAGACGGACGGCGAGTGGGCAATGATCAGTGCGCCTTTTGCCAACAATAGGATAGGCCAGCTTAGCTTGTTTCGTGCGTCCAACGCTGGGCGCCCATGGGATCTGGTCAAGGCCCTCACCCTGCCCGCCGACGTCAGCTTCTGCCTTGCCGGTGCGCGCATGTCGCTGAATGCGGACTGGCTGATTGCCAGCACGGGCTGTAGGCCCTTTCTGTACGAACGTGATCGAGGCGGTAGTGACAACTGGGGCTTATGGGGACGGTTGGCTGAGCCGCTGGATGTGGTGGACCTCAGTCGAAGTGGCGCTTCCAGTGACGTGTCGATATCCGGAAACTTGTTGGCGGTCGGCAGGTCGGAAACCGATTTTGTCGGCGACCCGTTCATCAACGGTATGGGCGAGGTTGCGATTCATGAGCGCGACGCAGGTGGGCCAGACAACTGGGGGGAGATCACCGTTATCCTGCCTCCCGTCATGGATCGTGAGGGTGGGGGCTTCGGGACCCGGGTTTCGCTTCGGGGCGAGCGTCTTCTTGTAGGTGCGGGCAGCTTCAGTGATAGAACGTTCACCGGGGTCGGACGAGCCTGGCTATTTGAAAGGAACCTGGGCGGTCCGGACAACTGGGGGCTCAGACGCACGTTTCTTAATCCCATTCCCTCCAGCAGCGGCTTCTTTGGAGACGACGTAGAGCTGGGCGATGACGTTGCGGCCGTCGCCGGCCCTGCCGGTGACCTGACGCCCGCGATCAGTAATGATCGGGCGGTTTATGTCTATGAGCAGAACTCCGACGGTCTTGACTCCTGGGGACTGGTCGACGAAGTCCTTCCAAATCCGCCGGTAGCCGGCTTTGGCGGCAACATACAGATCGAAGGGCGACTGATGCTGGTGGGGGATGGGCCTGGGTCGTCTGTCAGTGGTGGGGCTTGGCTATATGAACGATTTGGCGATCAGTGGCCCCTGCGCCAGTCGTTCGCGGCTGCTGATACCAACGAGCAGGAGCCCGAGTTGTTTCGAAATCTAGGGCATAGCATTGGGCTCGGGGTAAGCGGAACGCGGACCGTGGCGGTTATCGCCGATGACACCTTCGAACGCACCGACGCCGGAAGTCGCATCGGGAAAGCCTTCTTCTTTGAGTATGAAGACGGTTTGTTCAAAGACAGCTTTGAAAGCCTATGACCCGCTTGTTTGCACGGCCGGCGGCCCGTCGAATGCGCTGCTAAGCCGAAAACGTCTTAAGCCACGTCAGGCTCGTCAGGCCGACCGCCGCGGCGGCGGTCAGGCCCAACATAAAAGGCTTCAGTCCGAGCTCCCGGAGGACAGAAAATCGTGTGGTGAGCCCCACCGCCGCCATGGCGATGGCGAGCAGCCACTTGGCGGCCGTGCTGAGGACCGAGATCACCTGTTGCCAGGCACCGGCGTCCAGCATGCCCAGCGCCGCCTGGCTTTCGCTCAGGGTCATGTCACCCCAGCTGCGCAGCGCGCTCATGCCCACAAACGCCAGGATGAAAGGAGGCAGCAGGCTGAAGGTGAGGCCGCGCCTGGCGTCCGTCGATGCTGGACTCCGGTACAGCAGCGCCATCAGCGGCAGCAGCAGCACCATCATCAGATTGCGCACCAGCTTGGTGACGGTTGCCACGTCCAGGGCTTCAGCCGCCAGGAACTGGTCGGCGTAGATGAGCGCCGCGCCCGCGACCTGCGCCGTGTCGTGAATGGCGGTACCCAGAAAAAAACCGGCCAGCTGCGACTGATCGGCAAAAAGCCAATGTGCCAGCCAGGGGTAGCAGAGCATCGCCAGCACGCCAAAGATGGCGACCACGGCGATTCCGTAGCTTACCTCTTCGTCTTTGGCTCTGATCAGCGGCGCCAGCGCTACGATCGCGGTGCAGCCACAGATGCTGGTACCGACCGCAATCAGGCCGGTGAGTCTGCCCGGCAGCCCCATCACCGGCCCCGACACCGCGACGATCAGCAGTGCCGCGGCGATGCAGGTCAGCACCAGCGGCAGCGCCTCCAGGCCGATGCTGCCTGCGCTGGTCAAGCTGAGCCGAAAACCGAGCGCCACGATCCCGGCCTGGAGCAGGTATTTGCTGCAAAAGGCAAAGCCGCAGCGCCAGGCTTCCGGGGCAAACCCCAGGTTGGCGATCAAGGCGCCAAACACGATCGCGAGGATCACGGGGCTGAACGGTGAAACCCTCAGCCCCAGCCAGCCGGCATCCAGCGCCCCGGCCCCGACAAAGCTTAAGGCTGCGATCAAAACCGCGAGCGAGATGCCTTTCAGCCGGGAACCTCGGCGGTTGTTATGCGATGGGTTTTGGGTTGTGGTGCCTGGCTCGGTGTGCACATACAGATCCGCTGCCGACGCAGCGAACTGCCGCGTCAATCGAGCGGCACTTTAGCAGAAACGGAAACTCCGGCCAGCGACGCGCCTCGGCGCTGGTCGCCGAGGCGCTAGCGGCTGCGGCGAACCTCGCTACATGCGCTTGCGGTTTTTACGCGTTTCGGGGATCGACACGGCGCCGGCCACGTTGCGGTGGGTGATTCCACCATTGCCGTCGCGGTCGACGGTCAGGCCGCCCTCGACGTCCGCGACGCGGATGCCGCCGGAGCCATCCCGGTCAATCCGTACGTCGCCGCCGACCTGGCTGACCTCAATGCTGCCGGAGCCGTCTTCCTCGACGACAACGTCCAGGCCAACGTCGCGGATTTCGATGCTGCCAGAGCCGTCTTCTTCAATAAAAACGTCCTGCTCCACGTTGACGATCTTGATGCCGCCGGAACCGTCTCGCAGGTAAACGCGCCCGAGCGCATCGCGGATGCTCAGGCTGCCCGAGTTGTCATCGACGGTCACGTCCCCGCCGATGTTCGCAATCTCAAGGTTGCCGGACCCGTCCTCGACGTCCACCGAAGCGACGCCACGAATCACGGCAGCACCGCTGCCGTCGTCCACCACCACGGCAAAGCGTTCCGGCACAACGATGTCCAGGGTGATCCCGGCATAACGATTACCGATGCCCCAGCCCAAGCCGTCGTTCTCGCGAGTTTCGAGCCGCAGCGTGTCCGAGCTGATCCGCTGGTCCAGGCTCAGGCCATCCAGAATTCTCTGGCTGGAGGCGCAGGCGGTGGCGATCACGGTCACCTCGTCAGCGCCGGCCTGACCGTTGATTTCGAGATTTCCCGCGCCGGCGGTCAGATCGAGGGTCGTCAGGTCAGCGGCCGGCACCGCTACATCCAGCGACTTTCGAAACTCGCAGTAGTCATCAGCCTGAACGGTGGCGCTGACCAGCAGGCCTGCAGCAATCAATACTCTCATCGTTGTCTCCCTGGTGTCCGACAGGATCTCTGTCCTGCTGGACCGGTTCGTTGCATGTCAGCGCGTATCCACAAGGCCCTGGGGCGCGGCGCCGGTAACCTGTATTGGATGGCCGGTCTTGGATAAGGGTTTAACGCGCGTTAACCGCATCTTGGCCAGACCGGTGCACCGCCGCCAGTGTCAAAAGGTGGAGGCCGGCAATCAACGACTTAGCGGGTGACCCGGCTCGGTCGCTTCGATCGAAGTTGACCTTCGGAAAAAGCATGGGGATTTCAATGGCTTGCAGGCTGGCAACCATGCTCCCCGGGACCCTATAATATGCGGCCCTGACTAGCGGTAGCGACATGTACAGCCACAACAGCGAACCGATCAAGCTGGAGCGCGACTGCCCCGCCATCATCGTCCCGGCGGGTGATGAGGTGACGCTGCCGGCCGGTACGGTGGGCTACATCACGCAGCAGCTCGGCGGCAGCTTCACGGTGTTTGTCGAGGGCAACCTGTTCCGGATTGACGGGATGGATGCAGACGCGCTCGGCAAGGAACCGCTGCCGCGCCCGGAGCTGCCGGAAAACGCGTCCGATGACGATTTCGAAGAGCTCGTGTGGACCCAGCTGGGCACCTGCTATGACCCGGAGATACCGGTGAACATCGCCGACCTTGGGCTGATCTACCGCTGCGACATTGAGAAAGAAGACGACGGTCAGCGTCGCATCGAAGTGGACATGACGCTGACCGCCCCGGGCTGCGGGATGGGCGATATCTTGGTCGCCGACGTACGCAGCAAGCTGATCATCATTCCGACGGTGAGCGAGGTTGACGTTGAGCTGGTTTTTGATCCGCCCTGGAACCAGAGCATGATGACGGAGGCTGCACGCCTCGAAGTCGGGATGTTTTGAGGCGTTTGGATTCGCTGCGCGCAACGTTAATGGCGATTTTGCTGCCAGGCTTTTTGCTGGCGGCAGCCGGACCCAGCGGCGGTCAAACCCTGCTCGATGACACCTGGCTGACCCAAGCGGCCTCGCTGCGCGACGAGGCGCGAGACAGTGGGCTCGCCTACGAAATCCTGGAGAGTCTCACCACCGAGGTGGGACCTCGAATGGCGGGCTCGAGTGGGGATGCAAGAGCCGTAGCGTGGGCCCAGGCAAAGTTCGAACAGCTCGGCTTCGACCGTGTAACGCTCGAGCCGGTGACGTTCCCGGCGTGGCGCCGGGGCCGCGAAGCGGCGAAGGTCGTTGCGCCTTTTCCGCAGCCGCTGGTGGTCACGGCGCTCGGCGGCAGTATTGCCACCGATGGTGAGCTGCGCGCCACGATCGCTCATTTCGCTACGCTCCAGGAGCTGGCCGCAATCCCTGACGACAGCCTGGACGGTCAGATTGTCTTCATCAGCAACCGCATGAAGCGATTTCGCGACGGCGCGGGCTACGGTCAGGCGGTAGCGGCTCGCAGCAGCGGCGCGGTGACGGCCGCAAAGAAGGGCGCCAGCGCCGTCCTGATCAGGTCGATCGGCACCGATCAGGATCGCCTTCCCCATACCGGATTGATGTCCTACGCGCTGGACGTTCGACGGATTCCGGCAGCGGCTCTTTCCAATCCCGACGCCGACCTCCTGGTCAACATGGTTCAGCGCGGTACGCCGGTGGAGGTAGCGCTGGAACTCGGCAGCTACTGGGAGGGTGATTACACTTCCTACAACGTCATTGGCGACATCGTCGGGTCGACGAGTCCCGAGGAGTACGTCCTGATCGGCGGCCATCTCGATTCCTGGGATCTGGGGACCGGCGCGATTGATGACGGGGCCGGCTGTGCGATCACGATGGCTGCGGGCGCCCTGATCGGCCGGCTCGACGCAGCGCCAAGGCGCACGATACGGGTTGTTCTGTACGCCAACGAAGAGCAGGGGCTTCACGGCGCTCGCGCCTATCGGCAGGCGCACGCCAGCGAAATGAGCCGGCATATCATCGGCGCTGAGTCAGACTTTGGTGCTGGGCCCATCTATCGCTTCTCGAGCCGGGTTAAGCCGTCCGCGCTTGGACTGATTGATCAGCTGTCGCAGGTGCTGGCGCCGCTCGGCATCGTGCGCGGGGACAACAACGCCAGCGGGGGGCCGGACCTGATCCCCATGCGACAAGCCGGAATGGCGGTTGCCACCCTGCATCAGGACGGCACCGATTACTTTGATTATCACCATACGGCCAACGATACGCTGGATAAGGTTGATCCAGCTCACCTGGCCCAGAACGTAGCTGCCTATACGGTGTTTGCCTACCTCAGCGCCATGGCGCCCGGGGATTTTGGCTCGCGCCTGGGGCTGGAAAACGCTGATGACTAGAAAACTACTGCACCTTACGCTGCTGACCCTGGCGCTGCTGCTCGGCGTTGCCGGGCCAACTCAGGCGCTGCCGACCCTGGCCGAGGAGACGGCCGGGGCCCGCCGCGTGGATGGCTTCATCCCGCTATGGTGGGACGCTGACAAGGGGCGCGTGCTGGCGGAGATCAGTCGCTTTGAGGAAGACATCCTCTATATGGTGTCGCTGCCCACCGGGGTGGGCTCCAACGACATCGGGCTGGACCGCGGCCAGCTGAGCGACACGCGGGTGGTCTATTTCAGCCGCAGCGGACCGAAGGTGCTGCTGGTCGAGCGCAACCTGGCGTTCCGCGCCGTGTCGGACAATCCCGACGAGCGGCGGGCGGTTTCCGAGGCTTTTGCCCGCAGCGTGCTGGCCGGCTTTACCGTGGTGGCCGAAGAGCGTGACGACAGCGGCCAGGCCCCAACGGTGGCGCTGGTCGACCTGACGCCGCTGCTGACCAGCGACGCCTACGGTGTTGCGGCAAGGCTCGCGGCGCTGGACGAAGGCGCCTACCGGGTGGACGCCGGCCGTTCAGCGCCCGATCCGGAGATGCTCAAGAGCTTCCCTCAAAACACGTTGCTCGAGTCCTGGGTCACGCTCGCCGGCGATAAGCCCGGCGCGCAGCTGCGCAGCGTGGTGCCAACCGCAACGGCTGTCACCGTAAAAACCCGCCACGAATTTATCCAGCTGCCCGACGAGAATTTTCCGCTGCGAACCTACCATCCGCGCTCGGGTTACTGGTCTGTGCCCTACCTGGACTACGCCGCTGGTCTGGACGAGGCGCTGCGAAAACACCTGATTGTGCGGCATCGTCTGGAAAAGAAAGATCCGCAGGCGGCGGTCAGCGAGGCGGTGGAGCCGCTGGTCTACTACGTCGACCGGGGCGCTCCGGAACCGATTCGCTCAGCACTGATCGAAGGCGCGAGCTGGTGGAATCAGGCTTTTGAGGCGGCGGGCTTTCGCAACGCTTTTCAGGTTGAGGTGCTGCCCGAAGGCGTCGATCCGCTGGACATCCGCTACAACGTCATCCAGTGGGTTCACCGTTCAACCCGCGGCTGGTCTTACGGCTGGGGGATTATCGATCCACGCACCGGCGAGATCATCAAAGGGCACGTGAGTCTGGGCTCGCTGCGGGTCCGCCAGGACATGCTGATCGCGCAGGGCCTCACCGCACCGTTCAGCGATGACGGCGACGGCGGTACCGCGGCTCGCGAAATGGCGCTGGCGCGCCTGCGCCAGCTGTCGGCCCACGAGGTCGGCCACACGCTGGGCCTTGCGCACAACTTCTTTGCCAGCGCCTGGGGTGATGCCTCGGTGATGGACTACCCGCACCCGAACGTGAAGCTCAACGCCAGCGGTCGGGTCAGTCTGGACAACGCCTACGACGTCGACATAGGCGAGTGGGACAAGGCGGCGATCAACTACGGCTACCGGGTCTTTGCGAATCCGGCGCAGGAGCCTGCCGGCCTGAAGCAGATCCTGGCCGCGGCCCGGCAGGATGGCCTGCGGTTTGTCTCGGACCCCGAAGTACGGGGGCCTGCCACGGCGCATGCCGGCGCCCACCTGTGGGACAACGGCGAGAGCGTTCTTGAGCGATTCTCCGAGCTGCGCGCGGTTCGTCGGACGGCGCTGAACGGATTTAGTCCAGCGGTGATTCGGCCTGGTGAGCCGCTGGCCAAGCTGGAAGAGGCGCTGGTTCCGACTTACCTGCTGCATCGCTACCAGGCCGAGGCAGTGGCGAAGCTGATCGGCGGCGTGGACTACGACTACGTGCTGCGGGGTGACGCCACCGATGGCGTGACGGTGATCCCCGGTGACGAGCAGCGCGAGGCGCTGGAGGCACTACTTGGCGCACTCGCCCCTGAGGAGCTGCGGCTCCCCGCGTCCCTGCTGCCGTTTCTCGTGCCGCCGTCGTACGGCGACGGACGCAGCCGGGAGTATTTTTCTCACCGCACGTCCAATCATTTCGATCAGGCCGCGCCGGCTCGCGCGCTCACTCAGGCGATTACGCAGATGGTGCTCGAGCCAAATCGTCTGCAGCGCGTCCATCAGCAGACCGCCACCGATACCGGTCAGCTGAGTCTCGGCGAGCTGCTTGAGCAATACACCGAGCGTCTGATCCTCCCGGTGATTCAGCGCGACGCGGGCTTGATCGAACTCGAGACCGCGTGGGTGGCGCTGCGCGAGCTGCAGCGTTCGGCGGTTTCGGGGGGCGCCGATCCGACCGGCATGGCCGTGCGCGATCGGCTGACTAACCTCATCGGCGAGCTGCGGCGCACCCCCCAGGCGCGCCAGATGGCCAGCGAAATCACCCGGTTTCTGGAAGATCCCAGCATGGACGGGCTTCCCGCCCGCGAAACCGTTCCACCTGGGTCTCCGATCTAGCAATACCGGACGCTTATTCGATCCGCGCAAAAGCGTCCCGGGTCAGGTTCTCCGGGCTGCCGCTGCTGCGGGCGACGACGTCATCTTCGATTCGAATGCCGCCGAACGGCAGCCACTGCTCGATCAGCTCCCAGTTCACCGCCCGTTTGTGTGGCCCCTCCTTTAGGGGTTTTAGCAGCGCAGGGATCAGATACAGCCCTGGCTCGATGGTCACGACAAAACCTGCCTCAATTTGCCGGGTGGTGCGCAGGAACGGATGGGTCTCGGGCGGCGGTTTCTTACCGCCGTCCGGCTCAGCCTGCTGACCGCCGACGTCATGCACCTGCAGCCCGATCAGGTGGCCCAGGCCGTGTGGCAGAAAGGTGCTGGTGATGCCGGCCTCGAGCTGATCTGCTGCCGGCATATTGACCAGCTCAAACTGCTCCAGCAGCTCAGCAACATGCTGATGGGCCTGCTGGTGGAGCGCTGGGTACCACACGCCCGCCCGCACACCATCCACCATGAGCTGCTGGCGCTCCTCCAGCGCGCTGACGAGGTCAGCAAAGCCGCTTTCGGCGTCAGCATAGGTTCGGGTGATGTCGCTGGCATAACCCTCACACATGGCGCCGGCGTCGATGAGGAAGCTGTTGCGTGGACCATTCCGGTCACGGGATAGGTTTTGGTAATGCAGCACTGCTGCGTGGTCGTTCAGGGCGATGATGTTGTTGTAGGGCAGCTCTTTCTCCGCATGGTGACAGGCGGCCAGATACTTCAGGTGGATCTCATACTCGCTGTCGCCTTCAGCAAACGCCTTCGCCGCGGCGCGATGGGCCCGGGCACCACTCTCTGAGGCACTGCGCATCAGACACAGCTCATACTCCGATTTTGCCGCTCGCTGCCAATGGAGGCGATTGATCAGCGTTTCGGGGTTGATCTCAGCAAAGCCCCAGTCGGGTGGGTTTTCGCCGATGACCGCTACGCGAGAAAGATTGGCGGGCAAAGCGCTGCGGGCTTCCTGGGCGTCACCGGTTACCGTGATGTCAAAATGGGAGGTCCAGTAGCCCTGCGGGTCGGATGGCGGCAGGTGCCAGTAGTCGGCCGGCTGATGATAGAGCAGCTGAGGCCGATCTCCGGGCCTGACCAGGATCCAGCTTTCGGCCAGTTCTTCCAGCGGAGCCCACCAAAGGAAGTGGGGATTGGCCTTGAACGGGAAATGGTAATCGTCCAGAAAGGCGATCTTGGACGTGCCGGCGTAAATGGCGACGGCGTCGAACCCCAGGCCTTCGACGGCCTGCTCGAATATGTCCTGCAGGCGGCGGTGGTGGTCGGCGTAGTGGCTTTGGGCAGCAGACATGCTGTGGTCCTTGCTGAGCGGGGCGTCAGTATAACGCCCACTCGGGTCCCAGAATATGCGTGCAGGCACGCCTACCGCGGGGAAACGTCAGCCGCGACGGCGGCTCAACAGCGGCGAGTGGCAGGGGCAGGGCCGACGCGGCTACGCGTCGGAAAAAGACGCTAAAGGGTTACGACAATGCCTTCCAGGATTTCCGCCTCGTCGTCGGCGATATCGATGACCTCAAAGCCGGCCCAGAAGGTGCCGGTTGACTCTGCCTCCGAGCACCACAGACACATCGCGCCGACGTTGAATTGACGAGGCGACGCAGGCTCTGGCTCGGGCAGCGTGAAGCCCAGCTGGTACAGGTGTCCTTCGCCAACCTTCTTTTGGCAAATGACCATCATGCCGGACCGCGAGATGTTGCCGATGTGGCCAACCCGCTCTCCGGACATCGTGTCGAACACGTCGACAATTGTCGACAGTTCTTTTCTCGCGGCCGAACGCTGTTCAGCCCTCACTTGTTGACTCATGTGGAGACACCTTTTCCCTCAGTTGCCACCAGCTCCCCCTGGTGAAATCCGAATCCGCGGCGATTTTGAAACCGTCGGCCCGGTTGCTAATTCTGGTTTTCCTGCCTTCTGTTCAGACCCTGGGCCTCGCCCTCAGGCCGTAGATTTCTTCGTCACCAGCCCCTTCAGCCGGGTGAAGATCGATTCAAATGCGCGATCCATCAGCGGCCTCGCGTTGGCCTCAAATACTCTGGCCCGGTCCTCCGACATGGCAATCGCCAAATCGTGCAGGTTGAGCTCCTCTGCCATGCCGCCGCGGTTGTTGACGAACAGACAGCGGCCGGTAACCGGGCTGTACCAGGACAGCTTGCGCTTGATCCAGTTCTGGTTGTCACCGAGCTTGAGCTCAAACCAGGTGCCGAACGCCATCAGCCGAACCTTGGCCAGGTTATGCTTTTGATCGGCCGTAAGCTCCGCGAGCTTGACCGGCTTGACGCTCGGCTCCGCCAGCTTGCTGCCGGCCTCGCTGCGCGGCGCCGGCTCGTGGAGTACCGCCGGCGGCTCCGGTTCGGCCTCAGCCATCGCGGCCACGTCTTCGCTGCCAGGAGCGTCGTCCACCCCCTCAGGGGTTTCGGCGGGCTCTTCCGTCGGTTCAGCCGCAGGTTCAGTGGCGGCTGGTGCCGGCGGTTCCGCGGAAGCCGGCGGGTCGGCATCAGCCCATTCGGGCGTTGCCGCCTCGCCCGTCTCGGGCGGGCCGGTTTCAGCGGGCGCTGGCGGATCAGCGGCGGGCGCTGACGGTCTTGCGGTGCGCCCGGGTCCACTGCGAAGCGCCGGCTGCGCAACCTTCTTCTTGCGTTTTTTCGGCGCCAGCGACCAGCGATGGCAGGTCTCGAGGTTGCCGAGGACCACCTTGACGTCCTGCTCGAAATAGCCGACCTGGCTCAGCCCGTGGGAGAGCTTCTGCGTCAGCCAGGAAACCTTGCTGCGCAGCTTCATCTTGACGCTTTCAGAAAGGCCCTTGCGGACCGAGAAAATCAGCGTCTTGGCGACCTTTCGCGCCTCTTTCCACTGCTCGCCTTCATCGCCATAGCGCAGCGCCGTCAGCGCCATGAAGTCGGTCCACGGGTGCTCCAGCACGGACTCAACGAAACGGGGCGGCTGATATTTCTTGATCAGGCGCTCCATCTCATTGCGCGCCTGCTCTCGCGCCAGCTCGAGCTTTTCCTGGCCCCGAGCGCGCTCGACCTGGCGTTTTTCGGCCAGCTTCGCTTTCTTGCTGAGGGTCCCGATGTGTTTATCGAGATCGCCGATCAGCTCTTTGAAGACGTTCAGGTCGTCCTGGTAATCGGTGAGAATGCGGTCGACGGCAACCTGCATTTTCTGGAACGTTGGCGACTCCTGCGGCTCGTCTTCGAGCCACAGCTCGCCGGCGTCGGCGATCGTGTTGAAAAACTGGCGCGCCGGATGCTCCCGCTCCTCGAAAAAGCTTTCTTCCTGCAGGGCCACTCGAATCATGGGTAGCTGCAGCCGATGCAGCAGCTGCTGGACCGGTTCATGCAGCAGGTTCTCCTGCTGAATGTGGTCGTAGAGCATGCCCATGATGTCGATGGTTTGCGCGTGGTGATTAGCCAGCGCCATGGGTCTGCCGGTGGGATCGGTGCCTAGCGCTTTGCGAACCAGCTGCTTGATTTCGGCGGCGCTGAGCAGCTCGGCGACCTGTTCGGGGCCGGGCATGGCCAGCTGGGACTGGAGGCTCGACAGGGCGGTTTGCAGCGCCGGCGGCGGTGCAAAACTCACTCCGGCGGGCGGTACCTGGGCCGCCGGGCCGGCAATCTCGCTGAGCATCTGGCGGATATCCTGCACGAGACCGGCATCGGTGGCGTTCTGTGGCAGGCCGCTGGCGTCAGCCACACCCTGGGTGGCTCGACCAAAGAAATCGAGCTCCGGCGTGTTGCTTACCGGGTCCATCGCCGGCTGCGGACTATCCGGTTCGCTTCCCTCGCTGCCCCGCGGCGGCGCTCGGCGAGCGGGCTTGGCGGGCTTTTCGAACTTCAGGTTGGGTAGGACGCCCGCTTCGATCAGCCGCTTGTTGAGCTCTTCGTAACAGGTGCTGATCTGGGCGTGGATCTGGCGGTCCAGCGCGTTGAAGAGCAGCACTTTCGGTCCGGAGGGCACCTCGATGCACTCGGCGGCCTTGCGGATCGCGCGGCCCAGCTTGAGCGGTCCGCAGGGATTGGTATCGTTTTTGACCGGCAACCCGCGGTTGAGTACCGAAAATCGCTGGTTCAGTGCGTAGATGGCCTGAGTGTTGCGGATTTCTGCCTTGCTGACCATCTGCGTGATGGCCAGGCCTTCCTCCAGATCCTGCTCCTCCACGAGGCTCATTTCGTTGTGCCCGAAGGTCAGGCCATGGTCTTCCGGCTCCGGCGCGCCTTTGATGAAGTCCGCGAAGGCGGCGGTGATTTGCTCGCTCAACGCCTCGGTGAACAAGGTCTTTTTGCCCTTGATCGTGTTCATGGCCTCAAACAGCCGGTTTTGCCCTTCCGTGCTGGCGGCTTTGGCCGCCTGATCAAACAGGGCTTTGTCGGTGTCTTCGAAGGCCGGCGTGATGTAGGTCAGCAGGTGTTTGATCAGGTCCCGCTCACAGGCGCTGAGCAGCTCGGTTGGTCTCTTCGGAAGAGCACCCAGCGCCGCGTTTTGATCCTGAGACATATTCGATGGGACCTTGGACATGGACTTCTTTCGATCAGTATCCGGGGTAGACTTTTTTTGGCGGTATCCGCCTTGTTATCGGTCACAAGCATAGCAGCTTTAAGGTCTTGATTCGTCAGCAGCTATTGGCAGTCACATTGTTTGACACAATGGTCCAGAACAGGGTGCTGGCACGACTTGCCCGAAACCGGTCGCCCGTGGAACAATCGATCGAGCAGTGGAGGAAGTAGATGATCGATCCGGACGGCTTTCGTCCAAACGTCGGCATTGTTCTCAGCCGGGAAGACGGCAAGCTGTTCTGGGCCAGACGCATCACCCGGGACGGCTGGCAGTTCCCGCAGGGGGGCATGCGCACTGACGAGACGCCTGAGGAGGCCATGTACCGGGAGCTCGAGGAAGAGACCGGTTTGGCGCCTGAGGATGTACAGCTGCTCGGAGCAACGCCGGGCTGGCTCCGCTATCGCTTGCCCCAACGCCTTCGCCGCCGAACTGAACGATTACCCTGCCTCGGTCAGAAACAGGTCTGGTTTCTCCTGCGGTTGGTCGCCAGCGAAAGCGCGTTGCGCCTGGATCACAGCGACAGCCCCGAATTTGATTCTTTCCGCTGGGTCGATTTCTGGTACCCGGCGCAAAACGTGGTGCACTTCAAACGCCCGGTTTACCGACGGGCGCTGACGCACTTTGAGCCGATGCTCGCCCCGGTGCTCGAAAAACAAGCCAGTCGCTCAGTTTCTTATTGACAATCATTCGTGTTTGCATTTTAATTATGAGCGTGATTATTTGCGTTTGTAATGCTGTGTCCGAAAAACAGATCCGCGAAGCGATTCGCGGCGGTGCGTCGAGTATCGGTGATCTGCGGGCTCAGACGGGATGCGCCACGAACTGTGGAAGTTGCGTTGATATGGCGATCAGCCTGCTCGACGAACATCGCAGCGAAGGTCCGGGCCACGCGCTCGACATCCTCAACCTGCACAACTTAAGCCCAGCTTAAGCAAGCAGTACAAACGACCGTTTTTTCGAGACTGCCGTCAGCTGGCGGTTTTTCTGTGCTCGACTAATTTTCACATTTCGACTACGCTTCCTCGGTATAAGATCCCGGCGGTTATCGCATCCGGTCCTATCGAACTCAAGGAAGCTATAGAAATGAAAGGTGATCCCAAGGTCATCGAGCACCTGAACAAAGTGCTCTATAACGAACTTCGCGCAATCAACCAGTATTTCCTGCACTCACGCATGCTGAAAGACTGGGGCTTGGACAAGCTTGGCGACTATGAGTATCACGAGTCGATCGAAGAAATGCAGCACGCTGACAACCTCATCGAGCGGATCCTCTTTCTCGAAGGCTTGCCCAACCTGCAGGACCTCGGCCGACTTCGCATCGGCGAGACGGTGCCCGAGATACTTCAGTGCGATCTCGACCTGGAGATGGAGGCCATCCCCGACCTGCGCGAGGCCGTCAAGCACGCTGATTCGGTTGAAGACTATGTGAGTCGGGAGCTCTTCCGAAAGATCCTTGATAACGAAGAGGAGCACGTGGACTGGCTGGAGACGCAACTCGGCCTGATTGAGAAGGTGGGCCTGCAGAATTACCAGCAGACGCAGATCAGCCCGAAAGAAGGCTAAACCTCACGCCGGCGCTTTACGGCGCCGGCCTATCACCTAGACACCGCGGTGGCCTGCTACGAGGCCTTGATATCCTGCAGCTCCGCGGCAACCTGATCAAACTCTGACTGAATCGCCTTAAGCTTCTGCGCAACGTCACCGATGGTGCCCTCGCGGGCGCCATGCTCGACGGCTTTGGCCAGCTCTGAAAGTCCGATTGCACCCAGGTTGGCGCTCGTTGACTTCAGCGAGTGCGCCGGGGCGATCAGCCCGTCGATGTCGTCAGCGTCCGCCGCCTCGGCCAGCTGGCCGATGCAGTTGGGCGTATCCTCGAGATAGACCTCGATCAGGTCGACGTATTCATCGCCCATGATGTCGATCAGGTCGTTGAGTACCTGCCGGTCCAGCACCGATTTTTGGGCGGCGGCTTTCTTGCGAGGCCGCAGCACCGCCACGCCGGGCGGTAGGTCCTCATCAGCCTGCTCGGCAGCCGGTGCGCTGGCGGGCACCGTGTCTTCCTCCGGGTCGAGCTGCGGCGCCGCGGGCTCGGTCAGCCAGCGTTTGAGCATCTGTTCCAGCAGCTGCCGGTTCAGCGGCTTAGCCATGTAGTCGTCCATGCCGGCGTCGAGGCACTTCTGTCGGTCGCCCGCCATGGCGTTGGCCGTCATCGCCAGGATCGGTACCCGCTCGCGGTCCTTCTCCGATTCAAACTTTCGCCATTCGCGGGTGGCGGAATAGCCGTCCATCACCGGCATCATGCAGTCCATAAGCACCGCGTTGTAGCTGTTTTCGTGCAGCTGACGGATCGCCTCTTTGCCGTTCTTAGCCACGTCGTGTTCCACCCCGATCAGCGACAGGAGCTTTTGCGCAACGTGCAGGTTGACCGGGTTATCTTCGACGAGCAGCACCCGGCCGCCCGGCTTGCTGTCCTCGGCCTTGGCCGGTGTCGGCGTCGCGGCGACGGGTTCTTCCTCATCGGCTTCGTACTGATCGCCGTAGCCGATGTCCTCGCCACCCAGCGTCGGTGGCCGTTCGAGTTCTTCGCCGCCCTGCAGGAGCATCTCGATGGCCTCGTGAAACTGGCCCTGTGCGCTGCTTCGGTCGGCCGCCGCGATGTCCTCAAAGTCCGCCAGCGGCTCGGGCAGGATGCCGTCGCGATTCAGGACCAGAATGTTCATCGAGTTGAACCGCGAGTCGCGACGAATTCTGCGGATCAGCTCGGCCGACTGATTCCCGAGAGAGTGTGCGTCCAGCACCATCACGTCGTAAGCCCAGGTGCCACCGAGGGTCAGGGAATCTTTGATCTTGGCGGCCACCTCACGAAGGTTGGAGGCCACCGTCACGCCGGAGCCCCAGCCCTCAAAGAACGTACCGACGCGCTGACGCAACGCCTCGTCGCCGCAGCCCAAGAGGATGCGCGCATCCTGCAGGCTCTTGCGGTCGGCCTGAATGTCGCCCACCGACTTCTTCAGATGGATCGAGAACCAGAAAACCGAGCCTGAACCCGGCTCCGACTTAACCCCGATCCGTCCGCCCATCAGCTCGACGAGCCGCTTGCAGATCGCCAGACCGAGACCGCTGCCGCCGTAGGTACGGGTGGTTGAAGCGTCAGCCTGCGAAAACGGTCGGAACAGCCGGTCGGACGTAGCTTTGTCCATTCCGATGCCGGTGTCTTTCACCGCAAACAGCAGCTCCGTCTGCTCCCGGGTTTCGCTGCGGTTGCTGACCGTGACTTCCACCTGGCCCTGGTCGGTAAACTTAATCGCGTTGCTGACCAGATTCGTCAGCACCTGGCGGAGCCTGACCGGATCGCCGCGCAGCGCAATGCGGACGCCGGGCTCGATGCGCACCCGAAGGTCTAGGCCCTTCTTGCGAGCACTGGAGTTCATCAGGCGCAGCACCGAATCGAGCAGCTCCCGCAGGTTCATGCCAACCGTTTCGAGCTCCAGCTTGCCCGCCTCGATCTTCGAATAATCGAGGATGTCGTCGATGATCGACAGTAGATGCTTGGAAGACTGGAACGCGGTGTTGAGGTAGTCCTTCTGGGTCTCGTTCAGCTCGGTGCTGCGGAGGATATCGAGAATCGGCAGGATGCCGTTGAGCGGCGTGCGAATCTCGTGGCTCATGGTGGCCAGAAACTCGTCTTTGGCCATCACCGCCGCTTCGGCGGCGCGTTTGGCCTGCCTGACCTCTTCTTCGATGCGCGCGCGGCGATCGATATTGCTGGACAGCTCTTCGTTGAGGCTCTCCAGCTCATCTTTGGACTGCGCCATCACCTTGGCGAGCCGACGGTTCTCCAGCGCGTGATGCAGCGATTGACGCAGGCCGCTCTGCAGCCGCAACGCCGACAGGTAAACGGCTCCCAGCGCCAGCACAAAGGCCGCCGCGGTGACCCAGAAGGCCATCTCGTTGCTGGTAGCGAGCTTGATCAGCAGCGGCGCCGCTGAGGGCAGGGCAAAGGCCACCATCAGACGGGTGAACGGTGCCAGCAGCAGAATGCCGGACACAATCATCGATGTTGCGACCACCGATACAATCAATGCGCTGCTAGGTAGGTCCAGATCGAACAGGAACCAGGACATAGCGCCCCAGCCAAGGCCGCTGAAAGCCATGGTGATTGTCGCGGCCAGGATCCAGGAATCTGGGTTGGTTTCAACGTCGTCCGCTTTGCGGTACTGCAGGAAGACCACCGCGCGAGCGAGCGCGATCAGCGCAAAGTAGATGACCAGGGCCAGCGCGACGGCACTTTCCTTCTGGCTCCAGAAGTACAGTCCCACCAGCGCCGCCACCGCGGTCGCCGCCACCGTGCCAAAGCCCGACATGCGGTACATGAACCGCACCCGTTCCGCGCTCAGCCGCGTGCTGTGCTGGGCGTCAGCGGTGGAGGTGTAAAGTCCGTCCTGCGCCATAGGTGTCCCCAATATTCAAATTTGCGACTCGTTAAACTGGTACGCCAGCTCCGCTTCCGGCGCCTGTACAAAATATCCCTGGATAAAATCCACGCCGGTCTGCCAAAGCCGTGCCGCCGTTCTTGCATCCTCGATCGCCGGAATGATCACCAGCTGGCCGGTGTGATGCAGTCGATCGATCACCGACGTCAGGTTTTTACCCAGCGCCCCGTCTTCATCCGAAGCGGGCAGCTTCACGTAATCCACCGACAGGTGATTGAGCGTCTGGAAGGCGGTGTTGCTGCCATCGAACGCACCCAGCGCTACCTTAACGCCAATTTCCTGCAGCTTTCGGCAATGCTGAACGGCTGCTTTCAGCCGGTTGGCAATCTCCGGCAGCTTGAACTCTAGCACCAGGTAAGAGGCTGAAAGACCGCGTGTTTGCAACTGTTTGTAAAGCCTAGGGAGCACTTCCCGGTCGGTGAGCGAGTGCGCAGACTGGTTGACAAACAGCCGGATGGGTCGTTCCAGTCGCTGGCGTTCGTCGAGCACCGACAACGCTCGCTTGAGCATCCAGTGATCAATGCGGCCCAGCAGTCCATGCCGCTCGGCCGCCGGAATGAGGCGCGAGGCGGCGATCGGCTTGCCGTCATCGCCGTTGACCCGCACCAGCGCCTGGTACTGTTCTTCGGCGTCACCCCGCAGCGAGACGATCGGCTGAAAGAGCACCTGCAGGTCGTCCTTGTCCAGCGCAAGCTCCAGCGTCATCGCCACCGAATCATCGCTTTCTTCGGAGAAATCCAGCGCCAGTTCCTGGACGTTGACCCGCGACGTGCCGCTGCTGTAACCCAGATTGCAGGCCCGTTCCGCAGCCGAGATCAGCGCGCCGGCGTCCGCAAACTGGCTGGTGAGCTGGCACACGCCGATAGAGGCCGACATGTTGGTGGTGCCGTCCCCGGTCTGAAAAAGCTGACTGGCGATTCGCTCAACACACTTTTCGGCAGCATTTTTCAGCGCCTCAACGCTCCGGTCTGCCAGCAGCAGGCAGTAGGCGTTGTCGCCGTACCGGGTGGCCATATCCTTGCTGCCCAGCTCGCTGCTGAGCAGCGGGCCCAGCTGATCGGCGACCATTTCAAAACCGCCCAACCCAAGCCGCTGGCGTAGATCGAACGGGTCGTCAATTTCGACGTAGAGCACGCCGCCGGGATGATCGGAATGGCCGTTGTCGGTTTCGGCGAGCAGGTCATTGATCCGTTCCAGGAGCTGCGGCCGATCGGCCAGGCCAGTGACTGTGTCTGGCTCGGCGCGCGTGAGCTTGCGGCGTGCCAGCGCTCGGGCTCGCTGCACGCGGTTGGTCACCGCCTGGATCAGATGTCGCGGTCGGATAGGCTTGGACAGAAAGTCATCGCCCCCGGCCAGTAGCGCGTCGAAGTGTTTGTCGGTGTTGCTCTCACCGGACAGGAAAACGATGGGCGTATTAATGAAGTCGTCCCGCTCCCGGATGATGGACGTCAACTCCATGCCGTCACATTCGGGCATGTAAAGATCCATCAGGATCAGCTCCGGGTTGAACTCCTCAAGGTGGTCGAGCACCTGCAGCGGATTGCGCTCCATTTTGACGGCCATGCCGGCCTTGCGCAGAATCGACTCGGCAAACATCGCCTGGGAGCGATCGTCCTCGACGATCAGGACCCGATACGGATCGTCCTGCGGATCGCGCATCAGCTCGCTGAGACGACGCTGCACCTCTCGCGAACTCGCGGTGCTTTTCATAAAGGCGTCGGCGCCGGCACGCAGGATCTTCAAGCGCTGCGCGACGTCGGTGGCCTCAGAGAAGGCCAGCATGGGCATGGGCCGATCCTGCTTGCGCCGGATCTTCCGGACCAGCGGTCCCAGGGTCTCAATCTCGTCGATGAACACACCGTCGATCAGCACGGCATCTGGGCCCATCGCGCTGAGCTGGTCGCGAAAATCGTCGACGTCGGCGAACGAGTTGACCTCAAAGCTGCGGCCAAGGTCGGCGGCGAGCAGCTTCGAGTGGTCGTTGTCCCGATGCAGGTAATAAAGCGTTCGGGTGGTCGGTTCCGGCTCAGGAATCGGCTCATCGACTTCAGCCGGCGCGCTGTCTTCGGGCTCCGCCGGCGCTGGCTCCGCCTGCTGCGCCTTGGCCGCGTCCCGCTTCCAGTCGTTGCTGATCTGATCGGATTCCTGCACGTTGAACTGCTCGTCACCGGTGATGATCTGACTGGCGATATCGCCGAGCTCAAGGTTCAGGTTTTCTTCGGCCAGCCGGTTGAGTTCCGGATCGCTGGTCTGTTCCAGCGGGGCGGCCAGATCATCGTCCCCGCCGGGTGAGAGCCGATGAAACGGGCGCACCGCGTTGGGTTCAAACGGCAGAAACTCCGCCGGGGGCCGGACCCAGTTGGGAATGTTTTCGAGCGCCGGCAGGCCGGAGGGAGACACCACCGGGTCGGCCAGCTTCGGAGTGGCGATCATTTTGGCCACCACCGTCGGTTGGCTGACGTCGAGATCTTCGAGATCTGCGCCGCCGCTAATCTGGTCGAGCTCACCTACCAGGCGGAGGATTTCTTCGTTCTGCTCCTGCTGAGGCAGGCCCGCACCGCTCAGGTACGAACCCAGCACGATCTCCAGCGCCGAGAGCTGTTCGCTGGCCTCGACGAGGCCGTATTTACCGCTGGATCCGGCAAGCTGCTGAATTTCAACGAATATTAAGTGCAGCGTGTTGATGTCCCAGCCGTTTTCGGCCAGCGCGCGCAATCGTCGCTGCACGCCGCCGATGCGCCGTGGCAGCGTCTTTTGAAACGCTTTGCGCAGCTGTGCGTCGCGGCTTTGTTGCGAGTCGCTGCTCACGTCAACGCCTCGGGTCTTGCCCGCACTTTGAGCAGAACTTGGCTGCCACCCTCATTTCTCTCTCGATATCCACAGCAAATGGCTGATAAATATAGCATTAGTTGCAGCAAGCGTATTGTGTCCTGTGGCTCGTTTTAGAAAGGTCTTACGACAACCATCACGACCACGCCGATCAGCATGATGGCGGGCACTTCGTTGAACCACCGATACCAGGTATCGCTGTGGGGGCTGTTTCCCTGCGCCAGCTGTCCCATGATGCGTTTGCACCACGCCTGGTAGCCGATCAGGCTCGCTACCAGCAGTAGCTTGACGTGCCACCACCCAAAGCGCCAAAGCGCCGCGTCGAGGCCACCGAGCAGCCAGATCAGCAGCAGGCCAAAAACCACCGTGAGCGCCCCGCCGATCGTGGTGATCGCAAACAGGCGCCGCTCCATAATCACAAACCGCTCCAGGCTGATCTCGTCGCTGGCGTTGTGGTGATAAATAAAGAGCCGGGGCAGGTAAAACAGTCCGGCGAACCACGTCACCATAAAAATGATATGAAAGGCCTTAATCCAGAGCACGAAGCTTCCTTGTACCAGTGCAAGCACGCAATCTACTGTGTCGCGGCCCCGCCGCCAAGCGAACGAGGACGGTACCCGGAGCGAGGGCGCTTGACCGCTGCGACCCGGTCCGCTCAAGATAGCTGTTGATCATCGCGCCCGCCGACTCATGAACGATCAATCCACCGTCAAACCCCGGGTTGTCATCGGACCCCAGGACTCGAGACCCAAGCCTTGGGTTTTGGGCGGATGCGTCCTCCTGGGCGCCGCGCTCGGCGCCGGCGGCGCGCTGCTGATCACGCGCTCGGACGAAGGTTCGGCGGGGCTGCCGACGCAGTCCTCGGTGCAACTCGAGGCAGAAGTAGAAAGTCTTGGGCGTCAGGTTGCCGTCGCCGAACGCGCCCGCCAGGTCGGCGAAAACGCCATGGCGGAGCTGAAGCGGTCGGTGTTTGAGCTCGACCAGCAGCTTGCCAGTCAACGGGAGGAGGTCAGCTTTTACCGCCGCCTGCTCGATGCTGGCGGCAGCGTCAGGGGTCTTGCGGTGCACGAGTTTGAGCTCACCCCGACGCCTTCGCCGCAGGTTTTTGGCTACCGCCTGGTGTTGACCCAGAATCTCAAAAAGACGCGGCGGGTTGATGGGACGCTGGCGCTCACGGTCGCTGGCGTGGCCGACGATCGCGCCACTCGACTCACAGGGACTGAGCTTGGGCTTACCGACCCGTCGCGGGCGTTCGAGTTTAAGTACTACCAGCTGCTGGAAGGTCGCATCACGTTACCCGCCGGCTTCACTCCCATGGAGGTGGAGGTGCAGGCAAAAGCCAAGGGCAGCAAGCGGACCATAGAGCGGACGTTTTCATGGCAGGTGGCCGACGAGGTGGCGCCGGCAGCCTGATGGGGGCGTAGTCACAGTTTTTTGCGGTCGCGCTGGTATGATCCGGCATCCGTACCTCAGCTTCAGGAGTGCAGCATGTTCAAGAATGAGTCCGGCGAAGACGGGGCGCCGATCGAGACGCTGATCGGCGAAAAAAGTCGAATCAAGGGTGATATCCAGTTCACCGGCGGGCTGCACATCGACGGTGAAGTCGACGGCAGCGTGACTGCGGCTGAGGGCGCCGGCGTGGTGCACCTGAGTGAAAGCGCCGTGGTAAAAGGTGAGCTCCGCGCCCCGGTCATCGTGGTAAACGGCAAGGTGGAAGGTGACGTCCACGCGGACGATCGGCTGGAGCTGCGCGAGAAAGCACGCGTCTCAGGCAACATTCACTATCAGGCGATCGAGATGCGCCTCGGCGCGGAGGTCAACGGGCAGCTGGTTTCCAAGAGCAAAGCCAGCGTGACGCCCGTGAACAGCAAACCCGCGGCCAGCAAGGCCAGCGGTGCTGATGCTTGAAAGATGGGTCCACTAGGCCTACCTTCTACATATGGACACCGCCGCCGTTGATTTTACGGACGCTGCTGCACGCAAAGTGCGGGAGCTCATCCTGGAAGAGGAGAACCCGGAGCTGAAGCTGCGGGTCTACATCAGTGGTGGAGGCTGCTCAGGCTTCCAGTACGGCTTCACGTTCGACGAAGAGATCACCGAGGGCGACCTGGAGATTGAAAAAGAAGGCGTGATGCTGCTGATCGATCCGATGAGCCTGCAGTACCTGCTTGGCGCTGAGATCGATTACTCGGAGTCGCTGAAGGGCGCACAGTTTGTGATTCGCAATCCGAATGCGACCACCACCTGCGGCTGCGGTTCATCCTTTTCTGTCTGACCTGAGGAAAGCCTCCCGCGCAGCGGGCTGCAAGATTCTTCGACATTAGCCGCCTCGGCCCTCAGTCAAGGTGGTGGGCGTCCCCCGTAACGATTGTTGTGGGTGGCGCGACGAGCCGCAATGCCACGAACGGGCCGCCTGGCCAACGTGTCGCAACCGCCCACAATGAACGCAAACGGTCTCGCTGATGAACGGCCAACACAGGAAGCACTTTTTTGAGCGTTAATCCCATGAGCGGTCTGCCGATCAATCGCCTGGCTGAGCGCCGGAATGACGAGGCATGGCTGAGCCGGGAGTTTGCCAACCCGCGGTCCCGGGTCATGGTGGTGTCCGAAGGCCGGGTGCTGGTTTGCGGTCGCGGGGCCGACGCCCAGCTGGCCGATTTGCCGCCGGCGCTTCGTCAGCAAAGCCACTATCAGGCGCTGCTGGGTGAGCTCGACTCCGATACCTGGTTTGTCGCCAGCGTTTCCAAAGCTACCGCAGAGAGTCTCGCCGATGAGCAGGGCGCGAGACTGCGCGGACTGCGCAGCATCGTGGCGGACCTCGAGGGTCCCCAGGCGGGGCTGGCTGCCTACGCTCGAGGTCTGGACTTATGGCAGGCAAATCACCGTTTCTGCGGCCGCTGCGGCACGCGCTGCGAAATCGACCAGGCGGGGTTTCGCATGGTTTGCCAGAATCCGGATTGTGGACGGGTGCACTTTCCAAGGCTCGATCCGGCTGTGATCGTCGCGGTGGGTTACCGCGGCAGCATCCTCCTGGGTCGTCAGCCCTCCTGGCCGCCGGGTCGGTACTCGACGCTGGCAGGGTTTGTGGAGCCGGGCGAGTCGCTGGAGGATGCCGTGCGGCGCGAAGTGGCCGAGGAGAGTGGGGTAGTCGTCGGACACCTCAGCTACCACTCGTCCCAGCCGTGGCCGTTTCCGTCGTCGCTGATGGTGGGCTTCATCGGCGAAGCGGTAAGGACCGACATTCGTCTGGACGATGAGCTGGAAGACGCCCGCTGGTTTGAACCGCTGGAGCTGCAGCGACTCGTGAAAAGCGGGGAGATCATCCTGCCGTTCAAAGCGTCGGTATCCTGGCACCTGATTGCGCACTTTATGGCGAGTCGGCACCAGCTGGATATCAGCAGCTGGGGCGGTGGCGTCTGGCAACGATGACCCTGCTGATCATTCTGCTGGCGCTCATGATCGGCTGGCTGGCCGGCCGACAGCTGCGAGACCTCAAACACCTTCTAATACACACCTGGTTCGCCAGGCTGATGGGCCGCAGTGGCCATCCGCTCCGGCCTGTCGTGCTGACCCTGCTGCCGGGTCTCGCGGTGGCGGTATTGCATCTATACCTGCTGCAGCAGGGGCAGCTTTTCAGCGCCGCGCTGGTCTCGCTCGCGGCCCTCGTTTTCGCGTGGGGCTCCCGCGATCTCGACGCCGACGTGCAGCACTATCTCGAAGCGGACGACGCGCAGGAACGGCAACATGCCGCCGGCATGCTGCTCATGAATTACCGGGAGGCCGGATCGGTCCGCGACGACGAGAAAGCGGAGGTGCTGGTCGAAGGCGTGTTCTATCAGGCTCTGGCCCGGTGGTTCGGAGCGCTATTTTGGTTTCTCATCGCTGGGCCGGGCGGGGCGGTCATGTTTCGCTTCCTCCACGCGCTGCTTGCCGAGGAGCGCAATCTGGCCTTGCTCAGCGAGCGACAGGTGCGTTCCGGTCAGCGCTCGCTTAGCATCGTGGACTGGCCGGCGGCGCTGCTTGCGAGCCTCGGGCTGGCGATGGTCGGCGACTTCGACCGGGTGGTCAGCGGTTCGCGGCAGCTGATCGCCCAAACCGGCTGGCGGACGTTTGCTCGCGACGTTTGGCCAAAAACGGGTGCCATGATCGTCAAGGTTGCGCCCGATGACGCCTTTGATCACGAGTTCAGCGGCGCCCCTGGCCGGGTCAACATCGCGATGAATCTGGTGTGGCGGGTTCTCGTATGCTGGCTGACGGTGGCCGCGGTGACGACCGTCGTGATGGTGTTGAATTGATCCGGCGGGGACCCGGCGCTCCGGGAGCCCCTTTTTCACATTTTGTATGAGCGCTGGTTGCGCACAATTTCGCGGTTCGGCGAATCCACGCGTCGGGCCTAACTTGGAGTAGAGAAGCTTTGGGACATCGACTTTCAAAAATCTATACGCGGACCGGCGATGACGGAACCACCGGCCTGGGAGACGGCAGCCGAGTGGGTAAAGACAGCCTGCGGGTTGAGGCTTACGGGACGGTTGATGAGCTGAACAGCGCGGTCGGGCTGGTGATTGCGTTCACCGCGGATGAGGCGGTGAAAACCTGCCTGATCACGGTGCAGCATGACCTGTTCGATCTCGGCGGGGAGCTGAGCATTCCCGGCACCGAGCTGGTGAACGCCAAGCAGGTCGAACGTCTCGAGCGCGATCTGGACACCTTTAATGCCGATCTCAAGCCGCTGAAGGAGTTTATTCTCCCCGGCGGTGACTCGGCGGCTGCGGCCTGCCACATGGCGCGGACCATCAGCCGCCGCGCGGAGCGCCGCCTGATCACCCTGTCGGCAGACCAGCCGGTGGCTGACGTTGCCCGCCAGTATCTCAACCGCCTGTCGGATCTGCTGTTTGTTGTCGCCCGTCGCCTGGCGGCCGCTTCCGACGCCGGTGAGACCCTCTGGGATCGGGAGCGCTACAGCTGAACCTTGTGGCAGCGTTCGTGCAACCGTGACTACCCTGCTGCTGACCCACCCCGCCTGCGAAGCTCACGATCCTGGGTCCCACCATCCGGAGCACCCGGGCCGCCTGCGGGCGGTCGTCGAACGGCTCCGGCAGGATTTTCCGACGCTGACCTGGCAGGAGGCGCCGCTCGCTGACGATGAGCAGCTGACGGCAGCCCACAGCGACGCGCTGCTCGAATCCTTGGCGCGTCTCGCGCCGAAAAGTGGATCGGTCAGCGTCGACGCTGACACCTTTATGTCGCCGGCCTCCCTGACCGCCGCCCGCGCGGCGGCCGGCGCGGTGGCGGCGGGCGTCGACGCTGTGGTCACCGGCACCCACCCAAACGTCTTTTGCGCAGTCCGCCCACCCGGGCACCACGCTGAGCGCGATCAAGCAATGGGATTTTGCCTGTTCAACTCGGTTGCCGTCGGCGCGCTGCACGCGCTGAATCGACACGGGCTTGAGCGGGTGGCCGTCGCCGACTTCGACGTACACCACGGGAACGGCACTCAGGACATCTTTTCCGCAGATCCGCGGGTGATGTTTTTGTCCACTCACCAGATGCCGCTCTATCCCGGTACCGGCGGCCGGGATCAGACCGGCGTGGGGAATATCGTGAACGTCCCGCTGCTCAGCGGCAGCGGCGGGGAGGCCTTCCGCGAGGCGGTTCAGCGGCATTGGCTGCCGGCGCTGGCCGAATTTAAGCCGGAGCTGCTAATTGTGTCCGCTGGCTTTGACGCCCATCGCGATGATCCGCTGGCAGGTCTTAAGCTGACCGTCGATGACTACGCCTGGGTCACCGGGGAGCTGCTGGCGGTGGCCGAACGGCACTGTGCGGGGCGGCTCGTGTCTTCGCTCGAGGGCGGCTATAACACCCAGGCGCTGGCCGACTCCGTCAGCGCCCACGTCGGTGCGCTTTCGGCGCGGATTTCCGCGTAACTTGCGTTATCATGCCGGTCCCTTAACCCGTGGACAGGACCGTGCCCGCCCACACGCCTCTTTTTAAGCAGCACCAAAGCCAAGGTGGCCGCATGGTCGACTTCGGCGGCTGGGCGCTGCCCGTCCACTACGGATCCCAGGTCGAAGAGCATCATGCGGTTCGCCAGGAGGCCGGCCTGTTCGACGTGTCCCACATGACCGTGGTCGACTTTGAGGGTGAAGGCTGTCGGGATTTTCTGTCCGAGCTGCTGGCCAACAACGTGGCCAAACTCAAGCGGCCCGGCCGAGCCCTCTACACCTGCATGCTCACAGAAAACGGCGGCATTATTGACGATCTGATCGTCTACGCCAGACCTGACGGCGCCTATCGTGCGGTCGTCAACGCGGCGACCCGGGAAAAAGACCTTGCCTGGATTCGAGCTCAGGCTGAGGGCACCTCGGTGGGCGTCATCGAGCGCGAGGACCTGGCGATGTTGGCGGTGCAGGGGCCGCGAGCGCGTGATGCCGTTCATGGACTCCTCGATGACGCGGATCGCGAGGCGGTGTCGGCGCTCGGCCGATTCTGGGCCTGGGACAGCGAGTCGCTGTTCATCGCTCGCACCGGCTATACCGGGGAAGACGGCTACGAGATGCTGATGGACGCGTCGGCCGCGACGCGATGGTGGGAACAATTACTTGAGGTGGGCGTTGCGCCTTGCGGGCTCGGGGCCCGCGACACCCTGCGGCTGGAGGCGGGCTTGAGCCTTTACGGCCAGGACATCGACGAGACAACCACACCGGCGGAGTCGCGCCTCCAGTGGACCGTCGATCTGTCGGATAACCGGCACTTTATGGGACGCTCGGCGCTGGAAGCTCAGCTCGAAGCGGGCGTGCCACGGAAGCTTGTGGGGCTGGTGCTCGAGGGCCGTGGTGTTCTGCGCCAGGGCCAGTCGGTGGTCAGCGAGGAAATGGCAGGTGTGGTCACCAGCGGCACGTTTTCGCCGACGCTGAAAAAGTCGATCGGGCTGGCCCGCGTTCCGGTCACGACCGGTGATCAGGTGGCGGTCGATATCCGGGGTCGCGAGGTGCCGGCGCGCGTCGTTGAGCCGCCGTTTGTCTCAGCTTCTGACAGCTAGTCGGTTACAAACTCCATAACAAGACAGAGGAACATGACATGAGCGATATCCCGGGCGACCTGAAATTCATGGCCTCCCACGAGTGGGTGCGAGTTGAGGAGGACGGCCTTTTGCGGGTCGGCATCTCCGATCATGCGCAAAACCTGCTGGGTGACCTTGTTTACGTAGAGCTGCCGGAGTCCGGTGACGACATCATCCGCGAAGACGCCTGCGCGGTCGTGGAATCGGTCAAGGCGGCGTCCGACGTCTACGCGCCGGTCAGCGGTGAAATTGTCGAGGTGAACGAGTCTCTGGCCGATTCGCCGGAAACCGTCAACGAATCACCTTATGACGACGGTTGGTTGTTTACCGTGCGCGCTAGCGACGATAGCGAACTGGCCCAGCTGCTGGATGCGGAGGCCTACCAGAAGTCGATCGCCGACGAAGACGATTAAGAACCGCCCGCTGTTGCGAGTCGGCTAGGAGAGCAAAACCTCCCCCGGCTCCGACGGCTTTGACCGACGACCCATAAAGATCATGCCATTCATTCCACATACCGACAGCGACGTTGAGCAGATGCTCAGCACCATCAAGGTTGACAGCATCGATCAGCTGTTCGACGAAATCCCTGACGCCCTGCGCATCGAGGGCCTGGCGATCGACGACGGCATGTCGGAGATGGCGGTTTCCCGACACATGCGGGCGTTGGCGGAGAAGGACGCCGGGGTGGCGTGTTTTGCCGGCGCCGGCGCGTACGAGCACCACATTCCCGCGGCGGTTTGGGAGATCACGACGCGCGGCGAGTTCTACAGCGCTTACACGCCCTACCAGGCGGAAGCCAGTCAGGGCACGCTCCAGGTCATCTACGAGTACCAGTCCATGATGGCGGCGCTGATGGCCATGGAGGTGTCGAACGCATCGCTGTACGACGGCGCCTCGGGCCTGGCCGAGGCGGTGCTGATGGCCCTGCGGGCCAACCGCAAGTCGAAGTCGCGCCGGGTGCTGGTGCCGGAGACGGTGCATCCGATTTATCGACAGGTGCTCACCAATCTGGTTTCAGCCCAAAAAATTATCATCGAAACGCTGCCGATGGACGCGGCAACCGGCCAGACTGAAGTCGAGGCGCTGGTGTCGCTGGCTGACGAGGACATCGCTGCGGTGGTGATCCCGCAACCGAATTTCTTTGGCGTGCTGGAAGACGTCGACGCGCTGACCAACGCCGCCGCGGCTACCGGGGCGCTGACCATTGCGGTGGTCAACCCGATGGCGATGGCGGTGCTGAAGCCACCGGGCCAGTGGGGTGAGAACGGTGTGGATATCGCCTGCGGCGAAGGTCAGCCGCTGGGGGTGCCGCTGTCATCCGGCGGCCCGTATTTTGGGTTTCTCTGCTGCCGCCAGGCGCTGGTGCGCCAGATGCCGGGCCGCCTGGTTGGACGGACCACCGACCTCGACGGCAAGCCCGGGTTTGCGCTGACGCTGCAGGCGCGGGAGCAGCACATCCGCCGCGCCAAGGCGACCTCAAATATCTGCACGAACCAGGGGCTGCTGGTCACGGCGGCCACCATCTATATGTCCTTGCTCGGCGCCTCCGGACTGGAGAAAGTGGCCGCGGCGAGTCACCAAAACACCCAGCATCTGGTTACGGGGCTGACCGCCATCGAAGGGGTCAGTCAATGCTACAGCGGTGTTTACTTTCACGAGTGTGCACTGCGGTTGCCCCGGACTGCCAAGTCCGTGATCGAGGCGATGGCCGAGCGGCGGGTGCTGCCGGGGTTTGACCTTTCGTCGGTTGGCGGAGGGCACGAGAACGACCTGCTGGTCTGCGCGACGGAAACCAAAACCGCGGCGGACATCGACGGGTTTGTGGCCGCCATGCGCGAGGTGCTGACAGCCTGAGCCTGCGGTTCGGGCTGTCGACCGACTCAGTCGGCGGCGAGCCCGGGAAAGCCGCGACGGGCTGCGGCATCGTGTTCGTCCGCGATGTCCCGCCTTTCGGCTTCGAACTCAGCAACCACCTTACGCGCCTCGGCCTCGTGGCTGTCGGCCACCGAAACGGTGATGAGGCCGGTTGCCGGCACGTCACCGATGGCCCCCGCGAGATATTCACCGTTGACGAACGCCAGGATGCTGGCGTTATCCAGCAGCGATTTCACCAGGTTCGCGTCGATGATGTTCTCAGCGTGGTAGACAACTTTCATGCGGGCTCCGGTTGGGCAACGGGTCGCCACGCAGGATAGCGGCTCGGGCTGGCTGACGCCATCGTCGCGCTCGGACCGACAGCCGGTTCCCTGGCTGTCACAAATCCGCTATCGTTCGCTGCTTTCATTGGCGCCGCGCGGCGGCTCAAATCATGGAAGACATCAACCAGGCTCTGGCGGTGCTGGAACGCGGCGCCGACGAGCTGATCAAACGAGACGAACTGGTGGAGCGGCTGAAGCTCGGGCGACCGCTGAGGGTGAAAGTCGGCTTCGACCCGACGGCGCCCGACCTGCACCTCGGCCACACCGTCATCATGAATAAGATGCGCCAGTTCCAGGAGCTGGGGCATACGGTGATTTTTCTGATCGGAGATTTCACCGCGATGATCGGCGATCCCAGCGGACGCAACGCAACCCGACCGCCGCTGTCGCCCGAACAGATCAAAGCGAACGCTGACACCTACGCTGAGCAGGTCTTTAAGATCCTGGACAAAGAGCAGACGGAGGTGCGCTTCAACTCCGAGTGGCTGGGGAAGATGGACGCCACCGACATGATCCGGCTCGCTTCCCGCTACACCGTCGCCCGCATGTTAGAGCGCGATGACTTCAGCAAGCGCTTCAAGGCTGAACAGCCGATCTCCATTCATGAGTTTCTCTACCCGCTGGCCCAGGGGTATGACTCGGTTGCGCTGAAGACCGACGTTGAAATGGGCGGGACCGACCAGAAGTTCAACCTGCTGGTCGGCCGAACGCTTCAGCAGCAGCATGACCAGCCGCCGCAGATCATCCTGACCGTGCCGCTCTTGGAGGGGCTGGACGGGGTGCAGAAGATGTCCAAGTCGCTGGATAACTACATCGGTATCGACGAGTCGGCCGGGGAGATCTTCGGCAAGGTCATGTCGATTTCCGACACCCTGATGTGGCGCTACTTCGAGCTGGTGAGCTTCGCCAGCAATGAGGAGATCGCGGCGCACCGCCAGGCGGTTGAAGAGGGGGCCAATCCTCGGGATATCAAGTTTCAGCTCGCCCGGGAGCTGGTCGACCGGTTTCACGGTCCGTCCGCCGGTGAAGCAGCGCAGCAGGAGTTTATCGCCCGCTTCCAGAAGGATCGGCTCCCCGACGATCTGCCGGAGGTGACGGTGGCGGCGGTGGAAGGCGGGCAGATTGGCCTGCCGCTGCTACTGAAGGAGGCTGGCCTGACCGCAAGCACCTCCGAAGCACACCGGATGCTGAAGCAGGGCGCGGTGCGTATCGATCAGGAGCGCGTCAGCGATCCGAAGCTGCAGCTTGCCCAGGGAACAGAGCTCGTGCTGCAGGTGGGCAAGCGCCGCTTTGCCAAGGTAACCATCAGCTGATGTCAGATTTTGTCAGCGATCCGGCGACGGCGCGCCTCGTCGATCAGATCGACTGGTCGCGCTGGCAGGCAAAGGATCTGGCCACGCTGCTGTTTGTCGTGCGCGATGGCGAGATTCTGCTGATTCGCAAAAAGCGCGGGCTGGGCGCCGGGAAGATCAACGGGCCCGGCGGCAAGCTGGATCCGGGGGAAACCCCAGAAGCCTGCGCGGTAAGAGAGTGCCAGGAAGAGCTTTGCATCACGCCGCTGGCGCCGCGCTACTGCGGCCAGCATCTGTTTCAGTTTGTTGACGGCTACTCGATTCACGTTTGGGTTTATCGGAGCGATAGCTACGAGGGAGAGGTCACCGAGACCGATGAGGCGCTGCCCCTGTGGTTTCCGGTCGATCAAATTCCCTTCGACGAGATGTGGGAAGACGATCGGCTTTGGCTGCCGCTGATGCTGGAGGAAAAGCCGTTCCTCGCCCGCTACATCTTCGACGATGACAGCATGGTCGATCACGCTATTGAGCTGGTCTGAAGTACACTGACGTTCAGCGTCAGAAACAGGTAAGCCCAGCCATGGCTGACATTGCGATCCGCCCGGCCCTGCCTCAAGACCAGCCGGCCATCAACGACCTGATCCGCCGCGCCACCCTGGCGCTTGCCAGCGATGACTATTCTCCGCTTCAATTAGAGGGCGCACTCGATTCGGTGCTGGCTCTGGATGAAATGTTGATCGATGACGGCACCTACTACGTGCTGGAAGTCGACGGGAAGATCGCCGCCTGCGGCGGCTGGAGCGCGAGGGAAACCTCGCTCAAAGGCCGCGCCCTCAGCGGCGAGCGTCGGCTGGACCCGTCCCGCGAGGCCGCGCACCTGAGAGCTTTTTTTGTCGAGCCGGACAAGGCTCGGCAGGGCCTGGCCAGCAGGCTGCTGGCCCACTGCGAAGGTCAGGCGCGGGCGGCGGGCTTCAAGACCCTTGAGACCGGGGCGACCATGCCCGGCGTGCGCCTGTATCGCAGCCACGGCTACCGGGGGGCGATGACGCTCGAGCACGCCATGCCAAACGGCGAGAAGCTGCGTCTCGCGCCGATGCACAAATCCCTGATCGACTGATCTTTTCCTCAAGCCTGGCCGGCGGGTCGCGATCCATTCTCAGGATTTGAGGTTGCGGCGTGGTACACCCGCTTGATGCAGTGGCGGCAATTCCATCCGCAGGTTCAAGCCTGGTTCGAGGACACCTATCAGCGCCCGACCCCAGCCCAGGCGCAGGCGTGGCCGCTGATCAAGCAGCAGCAGAACGTGCTGATCGCAGCCCCAACCGGTTCCGGGAAAACGCTCGCCGCGTTCCTGGCCTGCATTGACGATCTCGCCCAGCGTTCCCAGGCCGGCGATCTTCGCGAGGGAGTCCAGGTGCTTTACGTGTCACCCCTGAAGGCGCTGTCGGGAGACATCCAGATCAACCTGGAAGCGCCGCTGGCGGCCATCAGCGAGCGCCTGGTGTTGGGCGAGCCGGTCACCGCCGCGGTTCGCACCGGTGATACGCCGCCGGCGGAACGCGAAAAAATGAAGCGCCGGCCACCGCACATCCTGGTCACCACCCCCGAATCGTTGTTTATCCTGCTGACCAGCGAGGCGGGCCGGCGCATGCTCGGCGGCGTCCGTCAGGTGATTGTGGACGAGATCCACGCGCTGGCTGGCTCAAAACGCGGCGCGCACCTGCTGCTGTCCCTGGCGCGGCTTGAGGCGCTGACCGAGCAGCCGCCGGTGAGAGTTGGGCTTTCGGCGACGCAGAAACCGATCGACGCAATGACCGCCTTTCTCTGTCATGGTCGGCCCTGCGCGGTGGTGGACGCCGGCCACCAGCGGCGGCGGGACTTGAGCCTCTGGGTGCCACCGTCACCCCTGACCGCCATCATGTCCAACGAGGTGTGGGAAGAGGTCTATGACCATCTGGCTCAGCTGATCGCTGAGCACAGCACGACGCTGATCTTTGTGAACACGCGGCGCCTGGCGGAGCGCGCCACCCGGCACCTCGCTGAGCGGGTCGGCGAAGAGCTGGTGATGGCGCATCACGGTTCGCTGGCCAAGGAACATCGGCACAAGGCTGAGCAGCGTCTGAAGGCGGGTCGGCTGAAAGCGGTGGTTGCCACCGCCTCGCTGGAGCTGGGGATTGATATCGGAGATGTTGATCTCGTCTGCCAGCTTTCCAGCCCCGGTTCGATCGCCGCGTTTGTCCAGCGGGTAGGGCGCTCCGGCCATGCGGTCGGCGCAACGCCCAAGGGGCTGCTGGTGCCGGTGTCTCTCGATGACCTCGCCGAGTGTACGGTGCTGTTGAGGAGCGTCGCCGCCGGCCAGCTGGACCGCATCCGCATCCCCTCAAAGCCGCTGGACGTGCTGGCCCAGCACATCGTCGCGGAGGTCGCCGGGCGCGAGTGGCAGGCGGACGCGCTGTTTCGACAGCTTGCCGCCTGCCGCAGCTATGCTGACTTAACCCGGCAGGAGTTTGAGCAGGTGCTGGTCATGCTGGCAGACGGCTATTCCACCCGGCGCGGACGCCGCGGAGCCTACCTGCACTATGACCGGGTTCACGGGGTTCTTCGACCCCGGCGAGGCGCCCGGCTCACCGCGCTGACCAACGCCGGTACGATCCCCGATCTGTTCGATTATCAGGTGGTGCTGCGCCCCGCGGATATCCCGGTGGGAACGCTCAACGAAGATTTTGCGTTCGAGAGCGTGCCGGGCGACATTTTCCAGCTGGGCAACACGTCTTATCGGATTCTCAAGGTCGAGACCGGGAAGGTTTTTGTGGAAGACGCCCACGGGCTGCCGCCTTCCCTGCCGTTCTGGTTCGGCGAGGCGCCGGGGCGAACGGACGAGCTGTCCGAGGCGATGTCCGAGCTGCGCGTTCGAGCGAACCGTCTGCTGGGGGCGGACGACCCGCGGGGGCTCAAACGCTGGCTGACGGATGCCGTGGGTCTCGGGGAACCGGCGGCCGATCAACTCACGGTATACCTGGATAAAGCGTACGCCGCCCTGGGGGTGCTGCCGAATCATCAGACGGTAATGGTCGAGCGGTTTTTCGATGAGGTGGGTGACATGCACCTGGTGATCCACTCAACCTACGGTTCCAGGCTCAACCGGGCACTCGGGCTCGCGCTGCGAAAGCGATTCTGCCGCAAGTTCAATTTCGAGCTGCAGGCCTCCGCGGTGGAAGATGCGCTGATCCTGTCGCTGGGGCCAACCCACAGCTTCGACATGGACGAGGTGATGGGCTACCTGAAACCGGAGACGGTGCGGGACGTGCTGATCCAGGCGCTGCTCGACGCGCCGATGTTTCCAACCCACTGGCGCTGGAACGCCTGCATCGCGCTGGCGGTGAAGCGCATGATCGGCGGCAAGAAACGTCCGCCCCAGTTTCAGCGCTCGGACGCTGAAGATCTGATGGCGGTCGTGTTTCCCGATCAGCTGGCCTGCGCCGAGAACCTCGCCGGTTCGCGGGAAGTGCCCGACCACCCGCTGGTGGCGCAGACGCTGGAAGATTGCCTGACCGATCTGATGGACATTGATGCCCTTGAGGCGCTACTGCGCCGCATCGGCAGTGGGGAAGTCAAAGTGGAGAGCCGCGAACTGGTGCATCCCTCGCCGCTGACCGAAGCCGTCCTCAACGCCAAACCTTATGCGTTCCTGGACGACGGCGACGCGGAAAACCGCCGAACCCGGTCGGTGCGGACGCGGCCGGACCTCACAGTTGAAGACGCCGCGAATTTGAATCGTCTGGACCCGAAAGCCATTGCGCGGGTGCTGGAGGAGGTGCAGCCGCCGGTGCGCGATACGGATGAGCTCCACGACCTCCTGATGGTGGGTGGGCTGCTGGACGACGTGCTGCTGAACGCCGTCGGCGGCGGAGCCTGGGTCGAAGGATTGCGGCAGGCCGAACGCGCGGTGGGGCTGACGATCGGCGAGCGGCGCCTGTGGGTGGCTCGCGAACGGCTGGCGGAGGCGATGGCGGCCTACGGGCACACCGCCGCCGAGCTCCAACCTTTGGGGGAGCTCCCCGACCCCGATAGCGCGCGGGTGGAACTGCTGCGCAGCGTGCTGGAGCTGTCCGGTCCGATCGGTGAGCCGGAGCTTGCCCAGCGCCTGGGCTGGGACGCGGGGCAGGTCACGCTGGCGCTGGCGACTCTGGAGCAGGAGGGTATAGCGATAAGGGGTCGTTTTTTGGGTGACGAGGCGCTTTGGTGCAACCGCCGCCTGCTGGCCCGTATTCATAAATATAGCCTGAGCAACCGCCGCGGGAGGATTCGGCCGGTCAATATGGCCGCCTTTACGCGGTTCCTGTTGACCTGGCACGAGCTGGCTGAGCCTGACGGACGGGGCGCCGGCGCCCTGGATCGGGTGCTGGGCCGGCTGGAGGGCTGCGCGGCGCCCGCTCGGGAGCTGGAGAAAATCCTGGAGGCGCGGCTCCAGAGTTATCGCAGTGATTGGCTGGACGATCTATCGCGCACCGGCAAATACACATGGCTGCGCTTGAGCCCGGGTGCTGAGGCAACCGGAATCGGGCAGTCGACGCCCGTTGCGCTCGTAAAACGCTCGGCGGCGCGCTTTTGGCGGAGCGCGCTGCCGGATGGTCAGGAAGGTGGACCGTCCGCTGGTGATACCGATGCAGGCCAACAGGCCGCGGCTTGCGAGAGATTCGCTGACCTGTCGGTACCTGCCCGCAAGGTGGCGGAGGCGCTGCTCCAGCGCGGGGCGAGTTTTGCTGACGAGCTCGGGCCGGTGACGAAGCTCGCGGATGCCAGCATCGAGTCGGCGCTGGCGGAGCTGGTGGCTCGAGGTCTGGTGACCTCGGACTGCTTTCAGGGTGCCCGCTATCTCTCCCTGTCTCAGCGTGAACGCACGCGCCGCGAGCGTCACCGCCAGGGTGGCCTGCCGGTGGCGGGCCTGGCTGAGGCCGGTCGCTGGGTGCTGCTGCCGCCGCCGGGTAATGCGTCTGACGAACGCTGGCAGCGGGCCGAGTACGCGGCTCGGGCCCTGCTCAATCGCTTCGGCGTCGTTTTTCGAGCGCTGGCGCATGGCCGCCCGGAGCTGCCGCCGTGGCGTGACCTGCACTATGTGCTGCGACGCCTGGAGCAAAGTGAAGAAATTGCCGGTGGGCGTTTTGTCGACGGCGTGGCTGGAGAGCAGTTTGCGCTGCCGGAAGCGGTAACGGCGCTCGGGGAAGCGCGACGCAGCAATCAGCCGACGCCGGTGGTGATCTCCGCCTGCGACCCGCTCAACTTGACCGGGCGGCTGTTCAGCGCGTTTCGGCGCGTGCCGGCGGTGGCGGGCAACCGCCTGGCGTTTGTCGACGGTGAAGCGGTCGCGGCGCTGGTTGCCGGGGAGCTTCAGTCGCTCGCGGCGGGTCAGCCGGACGCTGCGCTCCGCCAGGCGCTGGTCTGCGGCCACTTTGCCGCCCAATCGCCAACCATCCCTTGCACACCCGTCGCCCCCATGCCATATTCTGCGCCATGACTGCACATGTTCACTTTCAGGGCCGGATGAAGGCCCCTGTGATCCAAGCCGCGCTTCGCCGCCGCCGCCGTTTGAGCCAACGGCGTGCTGGGTGATGGCTGTATAAGCAGTTAAACAAAAACATCAAAACCCAGCCCGACGGCTGGGTTTTTTTTTGCCGGAGAAAACGATGCGACATTTTCTGTCCACCGAAAGCTGGTCCGCCAGCGAAATTGACGGCCTTCTGGCGACGGCGGGTGAACTGAAGAAGCATCCGGTGAATGAACGCATGAAGGGTAAATCGGTGGCGCTGCTGTTTTTGAACCCGTCGATGCGCACACGGACGTCGTTCCAGGTCGGCATCGGCCAGATGGGTGGCATTGCGGTGGTGCTGCAGCCGGGTCAGGACGCCTGGGGCATCGAATTTGAGCCGGGCGCCGTGATGGACGGTGACGCTGAGGAGCACGTGAGTGAGGTTGCGGCGGTGCTGTCGCGCTACTGTGATCTGATCGCCATCCGGGCGTTTCCGAAGTTCAAGGACTGGTCTCACGATCGACAGGATCCGGTGATCAACGCCGTGGCCAAACACGCCACCGTCCCAGTAATCAACATGGAGACCATTGTCCATCCGTGCCAGGAGCTGGCGCTGATGCTGACGCTGAAGGAGAAGCTCGGGCTGGTTCGGGGGCGACGGTTTTTGCTGACCTGGACCTGGCACCCCAAGCCGCTCAATACCGCCGTGGCCAATTCGGCGCTGATGATCGCCAGCAAGATGGGCATGGACGTGACGCTGCTATGTCCGGGTGAGCAGTATCTGCTCGATCGACGGTTCATGCGGGCCGCCAAGGAAAATGCCGAAAATGCTGGCGGCAAGCTGACCGTTTCGCATGACATCGAGGCCGCCTACCAGGGTCAGGACGTGGTGTACGCAAAAAGCTGGGGCGCGCTACCTTACTACGGCAAGCCCCAGGACGAGTGGGCGCTGCGTAAACAGTGCCGACATTTTATGGTCGATCAGAAAAAGATGTCGCTGACCGACGGCGCGCTGTTCAGCCACTGCCTGCCCCTGCGGCGAAACGTGAAAGCCACCGATGAGGTGATGGACGCCGACTACTGCGTGGCGGTGCAGGAAGCGGAGAACCGGCTCCACGTGCAGAAAGCGGTCATGCTGAAACTTCTGGAAGGGAAATAAGATGAGTCAAACGGTTGTGCTGGCCTTTTCCGGAGGCCTCGACACCAGCTACTGCCTGCGCCAGCTGGTGGAGGATGGCTACACGGTGCATTCGGTGTTTGTCGATTCCGGTGGCGTTAGCGACGAGGAGCGAGACTACATCGCGCAGCGGGCGGAGGAACTTGGCACCGCCCAGCATCACGTCGTGGCGATTGGACAGGACTTGTGGGACGAGTTTGTGGTGCCGCTGGTTCAGAGCGGCGCGCGCGCAAATGGCCAATACCCGCTGCTCTGCTCCGATCGGTATCTGATCGTCAAACGTTGCCTGGAGTTGTGTGACGAGCTGGGGACAAAGCTTTTTGCTCACGGCTGTACCGGCATGGGGAACGACCAGCTGCGCTTCGATCAGACGGTTCGTTCGCTGGGAGACTACGAAATCATGGCGCCGATCCGAGATCTGCAGGCGCGGACCGACAAGGTGCGCGACTATGAAATCTCGCTGCTGGAAGCCGCCGGCGTTGAGGTCAGAGCCTCCTCCAGCGCCTATTCGATCAACGAGAACCTGCTTGGTGTCACGATCTCCGGTTCGGAAATCGACGAGTTCCAGGCAGCCGGTCCGGACACGCGCGCACTGACCAAACCGCGGGCGGAGTGGCCCGACGCGCCCCTGCGGCGAGTGGTGACTTTCGAAAAGGGGGTCCCGACCGCTCTCGACGGTTCACCCGTGCCGGGTCCGGAAATGCTCGCCACGCTCAATGACGAATTTGGTCGCTACGGCGTAGGTCGGCACGTCTATACCGGGGATGTATCGATTGGCCTCAAGGGGCGAATCGTCTTTGAGTGTCCGGGAATCGACGCGCTGCTGACGGCCCATCGAGCGCTGGAGGAAGCGGTGAACACCCGATTGCAGAACCAGTTTAAGCATCAGGTGTCCCAGCGCTGGGCGGAGCTGGTTTACACCGGCTTCTTCTACGAGCCGCACAAGTTTGACCTGGAGGCCTATCTGACCAGCTCGCAGCGGGTGGTCACGGGAGATGTCACGCTGGAAACGGTTGGTGGAGAGGTGACCGCGGTGGCGATCGACTCACCCCATATCCTGCAGGATCCTGGCGCGGTGTACGCCCAGTCGTGCTCCTGGTCGCCCGAGGAGGCGGCAGGTTTTATCAAGCTTTTGGGACAGAGTTCCACGTTGTCGGCGCGAGTTAACGGCGTCATGAAAGGACCAGCAAAATGAGTCATGCAGCAACAGATCCGGCGGTAGACGCGACCACCGAACCCGGGCTAGACGCCATCGTCAGCCACCTGGAGCGGCTGGTGTCATTCGACAGCCAGAATCCGCCGCGGGAAATCGACGGTGAGCATCCGATGTTTGGCTACCTGACGAGCAAGCTCCGGGGATTCGATATCGACATCACCGATCATGGTGACGGCCACGTGTCGTACCTGGCGCGCCGCGGCCGGCCGCGCCTGCTCTTTAATGTGCATCTGGACACGGTGCCGGTGGGGGAAGGCTGGAGCACCGATCCGCTTGAACTGGTGGTCAAAGACGGACGTGCCTACGGCCGCGGCAGCTGTGACATCAAGGGTGCCGCCGCCTGCCTGCTTGATCTGGCGGAAACCACCGATATTCCTCTGGCGCTGCTTTTCACAAGCGACGAGGAAGGGTCGGGCGGCTGCTGCGTAAAGCGCTTTTGTGACGGCCTCAATCCCGGCGAGTATGAGCTGGTGGTGGTGGCCGAGCCGACGAGCTGTCGGGTGGTGACCGCCCATCGCGGGTACCTGTCGGTGATCGGAAAATTCACCGGCGTCGCGGGCCACTCTTCTGATCTTCGCGGCATCAAAGACAACGCGCTGCACGACTTTGCGCGCTGGGCCGGTGCCGCGGTTGAGCTCGTCGAACGAGAGCATCCCGATTCGCGGTTTAACCTCGGCCGCGTGGACGGCGGCATCAAAAGCAACGTGATCGCTGACAACGTCCACGTGGCGTACAGCGCTCGCCTGGCGCCCGGCAGCGACAGCGATGAGTTTCTTAAAGTCAGCACCAGCGCCGGGGCTGACCTTCTGTCTCGTCAGCCGACCTGGGAGGTGCCGTTCCTCGGGCCGCCGCTGCCCGCCCCGGGCGTTGACCCCGCACCGGCCATCGCTTTTGCCGAGTCGATCGGCCTGCCGCTAGGCGAAGCGGTGGGCTTCTGGACCGAGTCATCGCTGTTTTCGGCCGCTGGGCTGCAGACGTTTGTGCTGGGGCCAGGGGACATCGCGCTGGCGCACGCGATCGATGAGTGGGTGCCGCTGGCGGATCTGGCGACCGCGCGTGCGCAGTACGAACAACTGGCAAGAAATCATGACTGAAACACGCAACATCATCCTCGAGCTGCTCGGGCAGCTTGGGTCGAGCCGGGAAGCCCGGGAATATCTGCAGCGTTTCTCTGCCGTCGACTCGGTGCAGTTCGCCATCGTCAAGGTCGGCGGCGCGGTGCTCGCCGACGAGCTGGAGGAGCTGGCCTCAGCGTTGTCGTTCCTTCGCCACGTCGGCCTCCTGCCGATTGTCCTGCACGGCGCGGGGCCGCAGCTTAATGAAGCGCTGGCGGAAGCCGGTGTGGAATCGCAGGTGGTGGACGGCATGCGCGTGACCACGCCCGAGGTGATGGCGGTGGCGCGGCCCGTGATCTACGAGCAGAACATGAAGCTCACCGAGGCGCTGGAGGCCAAGGGTATTGCGACCCGCTCCCTGCTGCACGGTGTTTTTGAGTGCGACTACCTGTCGCCAGGCAAATATGGTCTGGTGGGGGACGTGACCGAGGTGCACAAAGAAACGCTACGCTCGGCGGTCAACGCGGGTGCCCTGCCGATTGTTGCGTGTCTGGGTGAGTCGCGCTCTGGCCAGGTAATGAACATCAATGCCGACGTGGCGGCTCGGGCGCTGGTCCTGGCCGTGAAACCTTTTAAGGTGATTTTTCTGACGGGGACCGGCGGCCTGCTTAACGAAAGCGGCCAGATCATACCGGCGATCAACCTGCACACCGACTTCGACAACCTGCTGGCCGAAGACTGGGTGCACTCCGGCATGCGCCTGAAGCTTGTGCAGATCAAATATCTGCTGGATCAGCTGCCCGGCGCGACGTCGGTTTCCATCACCTCGGCCAGCGGCCTGACCCGAGAGCTGTTCACCCACAGCGGCTGCGGCACCCTGATTCGGCGCGGTGAAGGGTTTTCTGCCCACGCCAAGCTGGACGAGGGCTTGTCATCCAGGCTCGGCAGTCTGCTGGGCGAGTGTTTTGGCCGGGAGCTGAACCCCGGGTACTTCGAGGAGCTGCCGCTGGATCGGCTCCTGCTGTCCGATTCCGGGCGCGCCGCGGCGGTTATCAGTCACGGGCTGAACGATCATCCCTATCTGGACAAATTTGCGGTGACGCCGGCGGCCCGGGGCGAAGGTCTGGCGTCAGCCCTGTGGCGCGAGCTGCGCGGCAACTTCGACCGGCTTTACTGGCGCGCCAAGCTGCATAACCCGATCAACGACTGGTATCACCGCCAGGCGGACATCAGCTTTAAGGCCGGCGACTGGCGCGTGTTCAGCTACGGCATCGCCATGGACGACATGCAGCAGTATGTGGATGACGCTCTGGCCCGGGACGAATCGTGGCTGGAGTAGTCCGCCTCGGGCTGGTCGGCGGCCGGGGGTACGTCGGCGAGGAGCTGCTGAAGCTGCTGCTGCCGCACCCGGCCTATCGGCTGGAGTTTATGGTTTCCCGATCGCTGGCCGGCCAGCGACTCAGCCACGTCTTTCCTGATTTATCAGACCTGCCCGGCGCTGACGCAGCCGCATTTGAGACGATGGATGCCGCGACAGTGGCCGCGCGTGACATTGATGTCGTCGTGCTGGCCCGCAGCAACGGCGAGGCGGCTGAGTTTGTTGAGGCCCTCGACGCGGCGGAAAACCCCGCCGGCGTGGTGGACATCAGCGCCGACTATCGGTTCGATCCAGCTTGGACCTACGGTCTACCCGAGGTGAACCGCGAGACCCTGAAGACCAGCAAGCGTGTCGCCAATCCGGGCTGCTACGCCACCGCCACGGAGCTGGGGCTGCTGCCGCTGCTCGACCACCTGGCCGGGGTCCCGGCGGCCTTCGGCGTATCGGGCTATAGCGGTGCTGGGCGGACGCCGTCCGAGCGCAACAACCCCGATCGGCTGGCAGACAACCTGCTGCCCTATAAGCTCAGCGGCCACCTCCATGAAGCCGAGGTCAGCCATCAGCTGGGGCACCCGGTCGCGTTTATGCCGCACGTCGCGGCATTTTTTCGGGGCATTAGTGTCACGCTGCTGGCGGAACTGAAGGAGCCGCTTGCGACCGACGCGCTGCTCGATCTTTTCCGCGAGTACTACCAGGCCTTCCCGCTTATCACGGTTGACCGCGGGATCCCGGAAATTGCACAGGTGCGAAATCGGCCTGCGGTTCGTATCGGCGGGTTCAGCGTGGATGCGCGCAATCCGCGGCAAGTTCGCTGGGTTGCGTGCATCGACAACCTGTTAAAGGGGGCTGCGAGCCAGGCGCTGGAAAATCTGAACCTGATGCACGGCCTCGATCACCTGGCGGGGCTGGACGCTTAATCAACAACGGGAAGCAGCAACATGAGTGACGCGCTTTGGCAAAAGCAAGGCTTGAGCGGCGCTGACGAGGAGGTCCAGCGATTTCTGGCCGGAGAGGACGTGCTGCTGGACCGGCACCTCCTGCCGTTTGATATTCGGGCAACGGCGGCCCACGTCCGCGGGCTGAAGACCATCGAACTCCTGACCAGCGAGGAATGTGCGCAGCTTGAGGAAGGGCTGGCGGCGCTCGAGGCAGAGGTACAGAGCGGAGCGTTTGTCCTAGGGCCGCCGTTTGAGGATGGCCACTCAGCCATCGAGCACTATCTGACCGAGCGCCTGGGGCCGCTGGGCGGCAAGGTCCACACCGGGCGGAGCCGCAATGACCAGGTGCAAACCGCACTGCGCCTTTACATGCGCGACCGCCTGGAGCGGCTGGGTGAGGTGTGTCGAGAAACCGCGCTGCGGCTGTTGGATCGTGCCGAGGCGGACGCGATGACCGTCATGCCGGGGTATACGCATCTTCAGAGAGCCGTACCCTCGACGATCGGGCTCTGGCTGGGCGGCCTGGCGGAGGCGTATGTGGACATCGCCGCGCTGGCCTTCAGCACGCGCGACTGGATCAATTCATCGCCGCTCGGCACGGCCGCCGGCTACGGCGTCAACCTGCCCCTGGCGCGTGAGCAAACGGCCCAGGACCTGGGCTTTGATCGGCTCCAGATCAATCCGCAGTACGCACAGAATTCTCGTGGTCGATTTGAGCTTCAGGCGCTTACCGCGCTAGCCCAGGCGACGCTCGAGCTGCGCCGTCTGGCGTGGGACCTCAGTTTGTATACCAGCGGGGAATTCGCTTTTGTGAGCCTGCCGCAGCGCTACGTTACCGGCTCCTCGATCATGCCGAACAAGTACAACCCCGATACCGTGGAGCTGCTGCGGGCGCAGCACGGCGTCGTGGCCGGTGCGCTCACGGAGCTGCAGACCGTGATTGCGCTGCCTTCGGGCTACCATCGAGATCTGCAGGCCACCAAACCGCCGCTGCTGCGGGCGTTCGAGTCCACGCTGCCGGCGCTGGCCCTGGTGCCGGCGTTGGTCGGTGAAATGACGTTCGACCGGGAGGCCATGGAGCGGGCGTTGGAGCCAGCGATGTTCGCCACGGACGTTGCGGTCGAGGCTGCGCGCGACGGCGTGCCGTTCCGCGAAGCCTATCGCGCTGCCATGGGCCAGGAAGTCGGACAGCGGACTGGCGCAGAAAGCGTGGCGGCGCGGGTTTCGCCCGGCGCGTGCGCGGAGCTACGGCTCGACGAGCTCCGAGCGAGAGCGCAGGCCGTGAAGCCCTGAGATAGCCGCGCTGGTCGGTCGGAAAAGCGAGCGCGCAAAAGGCTTCCAGCAGGCCGTTTCGGCGATCGGTCGCTGGCGGTCGGTGGGTGCCGGAACGGCAATCCAGGGGCGTTCACTCAGGGATCACAAAAAACTTTCCGAAAGTTGTTGACAGTCTTCCGGCCACCCCTATAATACGCCTCCTCAGCGCTGCGGAGGCACTTCGCGGCGCTTTATTTTGGAACAAGGTAAACGGCGGTTGACGTCGTTTTTTCTTGACTCAAAATTACCTCCGGCCGATAATGGCCGGCCCGGTGAGCGAAAGGCCCCGGGCGCAACAAAGCTCTTTAAAAATTAAGCTAGGTCATTTGTGTGGGCGCTTGCATTAAGGCAAGTGTCAATTAGATGTAAAGAAGCCTAAATTCGTTTTGAGAAAAACTGGATTCAGGCTCTTCGAAAGAATCGCTGAGTGACCGCATCGACCGTTAAACGTCGGCGTGGAAACGAAGCAACCTTTATAAACTGAAGAGTTTGATCCTGGCTCAGATTGAACGCTGGCGGCATGCTTAACACATGCAAGTCGAACGGCAGCACGAGAAAGCTTGCTTTCTTGGTGGCGAGTGGCGGACGGGTGAGTAACGCGTGGGAATCTGCCCTAAAGTGGGGGACAACCCGAGGAAACTCGGGCTAATACCGCATAAGCTCTACGGAGTAAAGTTAGCTTCGGCTGACGCTTTAGGATGAGCCCGCGTCCGATTAGCTAGTTGGTAGGGTAATGGCCTACCAAGGCGACGATCGGTAGCTGGTCTGAGAGGATGATCAGCCACACTGGGACTGAGACACGGCCCAGACTCCTACGGGAGGCAGCAGTGGGGAATATTGGACAATGGGGGCAACCCTGATCCAGCAATGCCGCGTGTGTGAAGAAGGCCTGCGGGTTGTAAAGCACTTTTATTTGGGAAGAAGGTTACTCGATTAAGAGCTAGGTAACTT
>JBCDKA010000007.1:0-55134 GCA_038747195.1 Pseudomonadota bacterium | reverse complement strand
CTGCCGCCCGAAGTCGGCGAGTTTGTGACCGACCTGGCGGAAGTGATCCGGGCGGATACCGAGGTCGACGACGCGGATCCGGAAGCGGAAGAACAGTATTGGGAGCTGGCCGAATACGTCCGGCTCGGCGCCATGACGGTGTTTGAGGCACTGAGTCCCGCCGGTCCCCCGGAAGGAGCGCCACTGCATTGATCGCCGCGGCTGAATTTGCTCGCCGCCGGCGCCAGCTCATGCGCACGGTGGGTGAGGGTTCGCTCGTGGTTGTCCCGGGAGCCCACACGCTGCTACGCAATGGCGACGTGGAATTTCCCTTTCGTCAACATAGCGACTTTTATTATCTGACCGGCTTCTCCGAACCGGACGCGCTGCTGGTGCTGGCGCCCGGACGTAAAGACGGTGAGGCCGTTCTGTTTTGCCGACAAAAGGACGCCAAAAAAGAAATGTGGGACGGCCCGATGGCAGGTCTCAAGGGGGCCGTCGAAGAGTTTGGTATGGACGACGCGTTTCCCATGGCTGATCTCGACGACATCCTGCCCAACCTCATGGAGGGGTACGAGCGGCTCTTCTACCCGCTGGGCCGCGAAACGGCCTTCGACCAGCGCGTGATGGAATGGATCGGCACCAGCCGGCAGCGCAAGGGTGCCAGGCCGCCCGAGGAGTTTGTCTCGCTGGACCATCACCTGCACGACATGCGGCTCTACAAGAGCGCTGCGGAAATGCGCTCCATGCGCCGCTCGGCACGGATCGCCAGCCGGGCGCATCTGGCCGCCATCCGCGCGTGCGCGCCCGGCGTCAATGAGTATCAGCTTCGCGCTGAGCTGCTGCGGGAATTCCATCAGCACAACGCGTGCGAGTCTTACGCGCCGATTGTCGGCGGGGGCAGCAACGCTTGCGTGCTGCACTACGTCCGCTGCCAGGCGGAGCTCAAGGACGGCGATCTGGTGCTGATCGACGCCGGCGCGGAGTATGACCATTACGCGTCGGACATCACCCGCACCTTTCCGGTCAACGGACGCTTCAGCCCGGAGCAGCGGGCGATCTACGAGGTGGTGCTCGAGGCCCAGGAGGCGGCGATTGAGGCGGCGCAGGTGGGCAACAGCTGGCTCGCGCCCCATGACGCGGCGGTCCGGGTGATCACGCGTGGCCTGATCAAGCTCAAGCTGATCTCCGGCCGACTGAACACCGCGATCCGGCGGCGTGCCTACGAGCGGTTTTTTATGCACAAGACCGGGCACTGGCTGGGGATGGACGTCCACGACGTGGGCGACTATGAGGTGCATGGCGAGCCGCGTGAACTGGAAGCGGGTATGGCGTTTACCATCGAGCCGGGCGTCTACATCGACGGCAAGCGGGACATTCCGAAGGCTTTTCGGAACATCGGCATCCGGATCGAAGATTCGCTTGTCCTGCGCAAACGCGGTCCGGAGGTGTTGTCGGCGGACGTACCAAAAACCGTCGATGAACTTGAGGCACTGATGGCATGAGTGAACGATACGACGTGGTGATCGCCGGAGCGGGCCTCGTCGGTGCCAGCCTGGCGCTGGCGCTGGCGCGCCTCAACTGGCGCGTGGCCGTGCTCGAGCGAGCGCCTTTTCGCGAGGTGGCGCCGCCGACCTACGACGACCGAACGCTGGCCCTGTCGCTCGCCTCGCGCAACATCCTCAGCGCCATCGGGCTGTGGGACGGCCTTGAGCGTCAGCCAGAAGATGGTTCAACCGCCGGCGTCACGCCGATCCGCAGCGTGCAGGTGACGCAGAAGGGTGGGCCGGGCCTGGTCACCATCCGTGCGCAGGAAGAGGGGCTGGACGCCCTGGGCTACGTGGTTCAGGCGCGGCGGCTCGGCGAGCACGTGCTCAAAACCCTGCCGGGTTGCCCCGGCGTTGACCTGCTGGTGCCGTGCGAGGTGACGGACGTTGAGGCTGACGCTGGCGAAGTTCGGGTGTCCTGCACGCTCGACGGCTCGGACACCACCATCGCCACCCAGCTGCTGGTCGGCGCGGACGGAACCGCGTCTCGCGTACGCGACGCCATCAAAATCCCCAGCGAACGCTACGACTACGACCAAACCGCCATTATCGCCAACGTCACGCCGCAGGAGTTTCACGAGGGTCGGGCGTTTGAACGGATGACCGACACCGGCCCGCTGGCCATGCTGCCGCACGTGGAGCGGCGCTGCGGCGTTGTCTGGTGCTGCCGCAGCGCTGACGCCGAAGCGATACTGGCCATGAGCGACCGCGAGTTTCTCGCCGCGGTGCAGGAGCGTTTCGGCTACCGCCTGGGCCACCTCGAGCGTGTCGGCGTGCGGGCGAGCTACCCGCTGGCCAGGCTGACGGTCCCCTCGCCGGTGGCGCGACGCTCGGTGATCATCGGCAACGCCGCCCACACCATTCACCCGGTGGCCGCCCAGGGCTTCAACCTCGGCCTCCGGGACGTTGCTGCGCTCACCGAGCTCCTGACCGAGGCTGCGGCGTCGGGCGACGATCCTGGGAGCGAGACGCTGCTCCAGACCTACGCCGACTGGCGGGAGCCCGACGTCAGCCGAACGGTGGCGTTCACCGACGGCATGGTTCGGGCTTTCTCACAATCTTTTGGCCCCGTGGCCTTGGCGCGCAGCGTTGGCCTGCTGGCGCTGCAGCTTGCGCCGGGGCTGCGTGGGGCGCTTGCGCACCGCGGCATGGGCTTTGGCGGGCAGCGCCCCCCGGCGATGGCGCTCGCGGAGGCAACGCGATGAGCGAACGGTTTGACGTGGTGGTTGTCGGCGGTGGAATTGTTGGCAATGCCACAGCGCTGGCGCTGGCGCGCGACCGCTGGCAGGTGGCGCTGGTGGAGGCGGGGCCACCGCCGGCCGTACCTTTGCCCAACGACCCGCCAACTCTGCGGGTCTCGACGCTCAACCCGGCCGCGATTGAGCTGTTGCGGCAGCTGGAGGTTTGGGACCGGCTGCCCACGGACCGCCTCGGCTGGTTTGATCGCATGCACGTCTGGGAGTCCGATATCGATCTGGGGCTCTCCTTCAGCGCCGCTGACGCCCGCATGGCCCAGCTCGGCTGCGTGCTGGAAAACGAGCTGGTGGCGGCCGCCCTGTGGCAGGCCGGCGAGTCGCAGGTTCGGCAGTGGTCCGGGACGCAGGTGGATACACTGGAGCTGGGTGAAGGCGGCGCAACGGTTGCGCTCGCTGACGGCACGACGCTTCAGGCTGATCTGATTGTCGCGGCGGACGGGGCGCGCTCGAAGGTTCGCGAGCTGGCGGGTATCGGCACCAATCGACACGCTTACGGTCAGCTCGGGGTGGTGGCCACGGTGGCGGTAGAAGATCACCAGGACACCGCGTGGCAGCGGTTTTTGCCCACCGGTCCGCTGGCGTTTCTGCCGCTCGCCAACCGCCGCAGCTCAATCGTCTGGAGCCTGCCCGAAGCGGAGGCCAAAGAACTGCTGGCCTGCGACGACGAGGCCTTTTCGCGGCGCCTGGAGGAGGCCGCCCAAGGCTGCGTCGGCGAGGTGACCGTCATCGGTGAGCGCGGCGGGTTTCCGCTGAACCGCATGCACGCCACGGACTACGTCAAGCGGCGGGTTGTGCTGGTCGGTGACGCCGCTCACGTCGTTCATCCGCTGGCCGGGCAGGGCGCCAACCTGGGCCTGGCGGACGCGGCGGCGCTGGCGGAGGTACTGGCCACGGGGCGTGACCTCAAGCGTCGCGCTGCTGATCCAAAAACCCTGCGCAGCTACGCGCGCTGGCGGCGCAGCGACAACGCCATCATGATCGAGGCACTGCATCAGATTGCGGGGCTGTACGGACGCGATACGCCCGGCTGGCGAGGACTACGGCTGCTGGGCGCAAGAGCAATCAATCAGGCCGGCTGGCTGCGCGGCATGCTGATCCAGCACGCTTCCGGTTTTGGCGGCAAGGTGCCAAAGCTGGTGCAACAGGGGTAGAGCTGACCTGGTTGTCGCGCCGCACGTTGGCAAAGCGCGGCGGTGGATCGGTTCAGACGGTGGGTTTCCCTGGGAACTCTTTGATGTAGAGATCCTGCTTGTTGTAAGGAATCTCGATCCCAGCCTCGTCGAAGGCGTTGTACACGGCCAACAGCAGTTCGTGCGTGATTTTGCCGCGCAGCTCGGGCTCGGTAATCCAGGCCAGCAGCTCAAAATCCAGTGCTGAATCTCCGAAGGCGCGCATCCGCACCCGGGCCCGCGGCTCGCGGCACACCTCCTGGTGTCCGTCAGCGACCGTCATCAGCGTTTTGCTCACGTGCTCCAGGTCGCTGCCGTAGGCCACACCCACCTTGATTCGGATCCGCCGCTTGGTCCAGCGACCAGCGCTTTCGTTGACGATCTTGGCGTTGGCAATCACGGCGTTGGGGATGGTGATCTCCACGTCGTCACGGGTCAGCAGGCGCGTGCTCCGCATGCCCACGTGAGTCACCATGCCGCGTTCACCGCTGTCGAGATTGACGTAGTCACCGAGCTTGTAGGGTGAGTCGACAAGAATAAAGACACCCGAAAAAAGGTTCGCGAGCGTATCTTTGGCGGCAAAACCGACCGCGATACCCACCACGCCCGCTGAGGCCAGCCAGGCGGTGGCGTCAACGTCCCAGATCTGCAGCACCATGTAGCTGCCGATCAGCAGGATCAGCAGCTTGGAGGTGATGTCGAACAGCGGGATGGTGCGCGGCTGGATCAGCGGCACTCGGTCCTTGATGTTGGCCAGCGTCGAGATCACCGCCGAGCTGATCTTGAGTCCGGCGAGCATCCACACCAGGACCGTCAAGCTGAACAGGACGCGGATCAGCACGCCGGTCAGCCCGCTGCTCAGGTTCATGCTGATGACCGCCAGCGCCAGCGCCGCGTAGAGCACCGTCAGGAACACGGGTCGGGAGACGTGTCGCAGCACCTCGTCATCCAGGGTGCTGTTGGTGCGGCCCGTCAGGCGCCCGATGGAGTTGCGTACCAGCCATCGAACCACGTAGGCCGCCAGCATGCCCAGCACGATGATCAGCGCGGCGCGAAGCAGCGGAAAGTCCTGCAGCATGGTCCAGGCCGGCTGCAGCTGCTCCGGGAGCCACGAGTCGGCGCTGGTCATTTGCTCGGCAAGTTGCCCCAGGGCCGTTGGTTCGGCCGGGGCAACGTCACCGGCCAGGCCGCTTTGGGTGGCGCTGGCAGCAGCGCTGTCGTCGACGGCGCCCTGGGTGGCGGATGGACTGGTGGTCTCGGTATCCGGTGGGGTCGCGTCGGTAGCGGCTGTGTCGCCGGCGGGCGCTTCGGGCGGCGGCGCCTCGTCGGCCGATGGCTGCTGATCGTTCTCGTCGGTCATTTCCGGCATAAGTGCCAACCCAGTCACAAAAGGCCCGTAGTCGGGCGATTTTCTTACAAGAGAAATCTGTCAGCCGGCAGGACCGGCCCGCGACAGCGTCCGTAAAATTTTATCGCAATTCCACTGAGGTACACGCTTGTTTACGTCGTTACTGACAGTGCTAAGGGATTAGGGAGACAAAACATGCGCCGATCGGTCATCGAAAGAAGAATCCGTCATCTGCAGCGCGAGATGGTGAGAACCGCCGCCGATCCAAGGCAGCTGGGCTCAAATCGCGGGCAGGCGTTGATCCGCGCCATGGCACAGGAGAGGCAACAGTTAAGGAGGGCCATGAATCATGAGAATACCTAAAGGACCGGTGACCACCGAGTTGCCCGACTGGGAAGAACTGCACAGCGAGTATCTGGATCAGCAGGATCGACTCGGGCGGTTGATCGAGCAAACCGTCGCGCGCGGTGAGAACGCGGACTGGCTCCGCGATGAACTCGTCGATCTGCAAAAGCGGATCTGTGCGGTCAACCAAATGCGTGAAATCACCGCGGAGCACCGCGCCGCTTGACGCAAGAAACGCTGTCGCCGTCCTGCAGGAGTTATCGAAACCTGCGCTAGGGCCTGAATTCAGCACTGGGTTGAGCATGGAGTTCAGCGTTGGGTTGAGCGCGCGGATTGCGCCGCTGGATGGATTCTGCGGGGCCACCGGCAACCTTTGGTTCGCGATACAATAGCGCCATGGGACAGGAACAGGATCTCGCGCTGCTGCTCAGGGCAGCAACTCCCCTTATCGTCATCGAAACCGAGGAAGAGCGGCGGGCGATCGAGCTTTTCAAGTCGGCCCTCGAACAGGCGTTGCGGCCGCTGTATCAGTGGTCAGCGACCACCGGCCTGCGGCGCGTTGACCTCGATCTATCCGACTTTGGCGTCAACCATGCTGAACCCGAGCTGGTGCTGGAAAAGATTGCGCTCAACGCTGAGCCCTCGATTTATCTCCTGCTCGATTTTCACCCGTACCTGAACGACCCGCTCAATGTGCGCAAGCTGCGCGAACTTGCGCTGCGCCATCACGGCGTTGAGCATACGATTGTGCTGATCAGCCCCAGCCTGAAGCTGCCCGACGAGCTGGAGGGTCATAGCGCGCTGATGGAACTCCATCTGCCCACAACGGCAGCCCTTGAGAAGATGGTGCGCGAGGAAGCCTTCGACTGGTCCCGGCGGCATGACGGCCAGCGGGTGCGCATCAGCCGCGAGGCGATGGGTGACCTCATGCTGAATCTTCGCGGCCTGACGCTGGCTGATGCCCGTCATCTCACCCGCAACGCTATCTTCAACGATGGCGCCATCACCGCGTCAGACATCAAGAGCGTGATGGAACAGAAGTTTCAGCTGCTCAACCGAGGCGGGGTGCTGAGCTACGAGTATGACCTCGTGAGCTTCGACGACATCGCGGGCCTGAGCGTCCTCAAACGCTGGATTCGTGACCGGCAGAAAATCTTCCTGAGCGACGACAATCCGTACGGTCTGGAACCACCCAAAGGGGTGCTGCTGCTGGGCGTACAGGGCTGCGGCAAAAGCATGGCCGCCAAGGCCGTTGCGAGCGGTTTTGGTGTACCGCTGCTGCGGCTGGACTTTGGCGCGATCTACAACAAATACCACGGCGAGACCGAAAAGAACCTGCGCCAATCGCTTCGGTCTGCGGAGGTTATGGAACCCTGCGTGCTGTGGATCGACGAGATCGAAAAAGGACTTTCGGTGTCGGACAGCGATTCGGGCACCTCGCGCCGCGTGCTGGGGACGCTGCTGACGTGGATGGCGGAACGCGACAGCCGGGTTTTCCTGGTGGCCACCGCCAACGACATCGAGGCGCTGCCGCCGGAGCTCGTGCGCAAGGGCCGCTTCGACGAGATCTTTTTTGTCGACCTGCCCAGTCCAGCGGTGCGGGCCCGGATTTTCGAGATTCACCTGGCGCGACGGCAGCAGCCGGTGGATTCGTTTGACCTCGCCGAGCTGGCCCGGCGCAGCGAGGGCTTCTCGGGATCGGAGATCGAGCAGGTAGTGGTCTCCGGACTCTATACCGCGATGGCGTCGGGCAAGCAGCTTTGCAGCGAGGACCTGGAATCTGCGATTTCGCAGACCCGACCGCTCTCCGTAGTGATGGCGGAGAAAATCGAGTACCTGCGTCGCTGGGCAGCCAGCCGCACGGTCTCCGCGGACGCGCCGGAGCCCGCTGCCGCCGAAAGCACCGGCGCCGAGTAACGGCGCCTTCATCGGTTTGGCCGGGGTCAGCCTCCCTCAGCGGCCAGCAGCTTCTCCGGCAGACGCAAAAACACCTCAGAAAACTCCAGCAAAAACGACTCCAGCGCGGAGCTGTTGCGCCAGAACATGGCCAGCTTGCGGCTCGGGGCCGGCGAGTCAAACGGGCGCAGGTGGATCGATTCGGTAATGGCTACCGGGGGTTTCACGGCCAGGACCGGCAGCAGCGTCAGGCCGACGCCCGCCGCGACCATCTGACGGAGGGTCTCAAGGCTGGTGGCGCGGAAACCGGGTTTTTCATTCGCCGCCGCCAGCTTGCAGACCTCTAGGGCCTGGTCGCGGAGGCAGTGGCCGTCTTCCAGCAGCAGCACCGTGTGGTCTCGCAGCGAGTCGATGGTCAGCGCGCCGGTTTTGTCCAGCGGGTGGCCCTCCGGCAACGCCAGCACAAACGGCTCCTCAAACAACTCCTGACAGCGAAGCTGGTCGCCGTCGACTGGCTGAGCGAGGATGGCGGCATCGAGGCGTCCGTCGCGGAGCTGAGACAGCAGCACCTCACTTTTCTCCTCGACCAACAGCAGCTCCAGCCCTGGGTAACGTCGGTGAATCTGCGGAATGACGTGGGGCAAAAGGTAAGGCCCCAGCGTCGGAAAAATCCCGAGTCGAAGCACGCCAGACTTGGGATCCGCAGCGCGGCGCGCCACCTCGCGGATCTGCTGCACGTCCCTGAGCACGAGCCTCGCCCGCTCGACAACCTCTTTGCCGACTTCGGTCAGCATCACCTGCCGAGGCGCGCGTTCGATCAGCTGCGCCCCCAGCTCCTCTTCCAGTTTCTTGATCTGGGTCGAGAGGGTAGGCTGACTGACAAAACAGGCCTCTGCGGCGTGGCCAAAGTGGCGCAGGTCCGCCAGCGCCACCAGGTAAGACAGGTCTCGAATGTTCATGATCTTTGATAGAATTCACTGATTGAAAACAGATTATCAATTAACGAATCATATGGCAAAAGCCGTGGCTAATCCCATCACGCGCGCCTCTTGGGTCACTATCGTCGTTTTTGCCGCGCTGCTGTCGACGGCATCCGCGGCGGTCGAGCTACCCCGGCAGGCGCCCAGGTTTACGGCGCTGACCCCCGGCGGTAAAGCGCTGCTGTGGGTGGCCTCAGGTGCTGGCGGCGACGCGGTGGTCTGGCAGGCGCTGGCGACGCCCAGCGACCCGCCGGACTTGCTCTGGCAGGCGGACGGATGGATCGAGGGGCTCCAATGGCTCCTGCAGGATCAGCTGCTGGTGATGGTGCGCCGGGCCAACCGCGTTCGGTGGTATCGCCTGTCGTTCCCGACCGGTGGGCAGCAGCTCCTGCTCTCTGAATCGGTCGAGCGCCGCCTCGGTCCGCGGCTGCTTCGCGTCATGCCGGACGGTGCGCTGCTGCTGGCCAACGACCGCGCTCGACCTTGGCGGTCCGATCTGCTGCGTCTCTCCGCCGGCGGGCGGCAGACGCTGGTGGAACGTAACCCCGGCCAGCTGTTTCGCTGGCATCCCGCGCCGTCCGGGGAGACGCTGCTGGCCCGACGGTGGCGCATGGATGAGGGGCAGCCGGCCTATGAGTGGGTCTGGCGCCGCGAGCCAGCGGCGCCTTGGCGGTCTTTGCGTCGTCGGACGCTGGCGGAGCCGGCCTGGCGCCTGCTCGGCTTCACCGAGGATGCCAAAGCAGCCTGGTTCAGCGAGGGGGAAGGCGGGGTCTATCGGGTGCTGGATTTTTCGTCGGGATCGCTGGACCCGCGCCCCGCCGGGCACACGAATCCCAACGGCCGCGGGGATCATGACGCCGGCGCGCTGCTGCCGGGCCTGCCTCAGCCGCAGGCACTGGTGGTGGGCAGTCGGCTGGAGGCCATTCGCGGCCCTGACGAGCAAACCCGCCGGGCGCTGGCGGCGCTCGGCGAGCGGATTGCCGAGCGTCAGGTTTTCTGGCTTGGAGAAACTCGCGAAGGTTCGCTGTGGCAGCTGGGGCCCGATCCGGGAGGCGTTCAGCTTTATACGGTCAGCGATCGGGGCGTTCGAAGCTGGCCCGGTGTGACGCTGCCCGCAGGTCATCCGGTGAGCGTCGAGAGTTTTGTCAGCCGCGACAACCAGCCGGTGGAGGTGCTGGTGACCCGGCCCGCCGGCCGAGCCCGATCGATGGTGCTGTTGATCCACGGTGGGCCATGGAGCCATGACCAGCGTCGCTGGCACGACGAGGCGCAGTGGCTTGCCGATCTTGGCTACCTGGTGCTTCAGGTCAATTATCGTGGCAGTACCAACCAGGGGGCCGCGTGGCAGTGGGCGGGGCGTCGCGAGTGGGCGGGCGCAATGCTGGATGATCTGGAGGATGCCGTGCGCTGGGCCCGTCGCAGCGGCCTGCCCGGCAGCCATCGGGGATGCGCGATGGGTGGCAGCTTCGGCGGCTACGCGGCCCTGATGTTGGCGGCCCGCCCAGACCCGGTCACTCGCTGCACCGTGGCCCGGGCACCCGTGTCCGATCTGCCGCGGCACATCGAGGACCTCAAGGCGATGGGCAACGAGCGTGGCTACCGGGAATGGCTGGAGATGGTGGGCGACCCGGCTGACCCCGCGCTGGCCGCCGCCTCGCCGGTCAACCTGGCGGCCAACATCCGGGGGCCGGTCCTGCTTGGGCACGGCGACCGGGACACGGTGGTGGCGTTTGATCAATCGCGCCGCCTGCGGGCGCGCCTGCGAAGGGGTAATGCTGAGGCTGAGCTCACCTGGGTCCGGCTGCGTCGTCAGGCCCATGACCTGCGCGGCGCGGCGGCGCGGCGGGCCTGGTACGAGGCGGTGGCGGGCTTTCTGGACCGCAGCTTGGCAGATGATTGATAATGCCGCGCTCACTCCGTAGCCAAATGGACCTTTGCGAGCAACGTGTCTAGCCAGTCTTTGCCCCGGTCGCTGACCGGTATTACCACCACCGGCACACCGCATCTCGGCAACTACGTGGGGGCGATTCGCCCATCCATCGAAGATAGCCTGAGCGATGCAACCGACTCCTTTTATTTCCTCGCCGATTATCACGGCCTGATCAAGTGTGACGAGCCGGAACGGGTCCACCAGTCCACCCTGGAGATTGCGGCCACCTGGCTGGCGCTGGGGCTCGACGTCGACCGCGCCACGTTCTACCGGCAATCGGACGTTCCGGAGATCCCGGAACTGACCTGGATCCTGGGCTGCGTGTGTGCCAAGGGGTTGATGAACCGCGCCCACGCCTACAAGGCCGCAGTTCAGGACAACGAAAGCGCCGGCGATGATCCCGATCACGAAATCACGATGGGGCTGTTTAGCTACCCGGTGCTGATGGCGGCCGACATTCTGATGTTCAACGCCACGCACGTGCCGGTCGGCAAAGACCAGAGCCAGCACATCGAGATGGCGCGGGACATGGCGCAGCGGTTCAACCATCGCTACGGTGAAATCTTTACGCTCCCCGAGGCGGTCATCGATGAGAGCGCTGCGGTGCTGCCGGGTCTTGATGGGCGCAAGATGAGCAAGAGTTATGACAACACGATCGGTCTGTGGCTGAACGAAAAACAGCTTCGCAAGGCGATCATGCGCATTGTCACCAACTCCAAAGAGCCCGGTGAGCCGAAGGGCACCGACGAGTCCGCTCTCTATCCGATCTATGCACCGTTTGTCTCGGCGGATGAGCGACAGACCTTCGCGGACGACCTTGGCGCGGGTCTGGCCTGGGGCGAGGCTAAACAGCGCGTATTCGAGCGGATCAATGAGGTCATTGCGCCTGCCCGGGAGCGCTATGCGCAGCTCGTCGAACATCCCGCGGAAGTTGAGGCTGCGCTGGCCGCTGGCGCCGTCAAGGCCCGAGATGAGGCCGCCCCGTTGATGCAGGCGGTTCGCCGAGCGGTGGGAATCCGGTCGCTGCTATGAAAGCGGTGCTGCTGGTGGCCCTCGGCAGCGCCATCGGCGGTGCCTCCCGCTATGGCGTTGGCCTGTGGCTGACGCCGCTCGCCGGTCAGCGCTGGCCCTACGCAACCCTCGCGGTCAACGTCCTTGGCGCGATTCTCATCGGTTTGGTGGCGGGTAACGCGGTGTCCGAAGGGCGCTGGGTGATCAACGAAAATTTTCGACTATTCTTAATGGCGGGTGTACTGGGAGGCTTCACCACCTTTTCGGCCTACAGTCTGCAGACGCTGGAGCTCCTGCAGGCCGGCTACCCGGAGCGGGCGTTGCTGTACGCTCTGGGCTCAGTACTCCTATGCCTGGCGGGGGTAGCCGCCGGCTACTGGATCGCAACTTAAGGGACTTAAGCGTATGTGGGATTTCAAGCTCGGCGAAATCATTGGGTTGATCATGAAAACGCTGCCGTTTGTGATATTTCGGCTGGCGATCTACATGGGCATTACGCTGCTCTACATCATCGTCACCGGCGGCGGTGCGGGCATCGGCTTTGTCGCCGGCAAGGTGGGCGGCGATCCTGCGGCGGGTGCGGGCTACGGCGGCCTAATTGGCTTTGGGCTCGTCAGCACGGTGCTCTACTTCGCCCGCGAATATCTGCTTTACATGGTGAAGGCCGGGCACATTGCGGTGCTTGAGCGGTTTCTGGCCGGTCAGCCGGTGCCTGACGGCAAAGGGCAGGTGGAATATGCTCAGGCGCGAGTCAAAGAAAACTTCGGTGAGTCTTCCGCGCTGTTTGCGGTCGATCAGCTGATCAAGGGGATTCTCAAGACCTTCAATCGCATCACCTTCAGCATCGCGAACTTTCTTCCAATTCCGGGCCTGGGCGGCGCGATGAAGCTGGTGAACGCGGTGCTGAACATGTCCATGACCTATCTCGACGAGGTGATCCTCGCGTATCACCTGCGCACCGGTTCGGACAACATCTGGCAGTCGTCCCAGCGTGCGCTCGTGCTCTATGCCCAGAACTACAAATCGATCCTCAAGAACGCCGCGTTTCTGGCGTTCTTTATCTGGCTGCTGACCTTCGGCGTATTTCTCGTGGTGCTGGCACCGGTGGCGGGCCTGATTGCGCTGTTTCCGGCGCTGGCGGGTTTCTGGACCTTCGCCTTTGCCGCGCTGCTGGCCTACGGGATCAAGGCGGCGGTCATCGATCCCATTGCGATGACGGCCCTGATGCAGGTGTACTTCAAGTCGATTGAAGGTCAGGAGCCAAACCCCGAGTGGGAGCAGAAGCTGGCGGGCATGTCCTCCAAGTTCCGCGAGCTCAAAGACAAAGCGACCAGCTGGGGCGGCGGGCAGTCGCCGGACCCGTCGCCGCCGCCGGCGGCCTGAGCAACGTAGGACTTGGGCTTGCTGCGCGCGGCGGTCCTCAGCGGCTGGCTGGCGTGGGGTGCTCCCGCTCCGGATTTTGACGAGTGCCTGTCCAGCGGCGCGGAGGACGCGCGACCGCTGGTTGGCGCGTGCGAGCGGTGGCTGGATGACACCGCGAGACCTCAGTCTGACCGAACCAAGCTCTACATCCATCTGGCTATGCTCCACGCCCAGTGGGATGAGCTGGTCAAGGCAAATCAGTACCTCGAGACAGCTCTCCTGCGCGATCCGGGCCTACTGGAGGACAACCTCTATCGCTATAACTGGCTGAGGCAAAAGGGGATTATCGAACTTCGGCAAGAGGACTATCGGGCCGCGTTGCCGTATTTTGAGGCCGCGCTCCAGATCGTTCGCAGGCTCGGTCGAGATCTGCTCGCGGCCACCGTCCACAACGATCTGGGCACGATCCATCGAGAGATGGGCAACTACCGTCCCTCACTGGCGGCGTTTGAGCGGTCCCTCGAGCTGCTCAAGGCTGGTCCGGCGGATTATCGCAGCGGGTTGACCCTGGCCAATATCGCTGGCGTGTATCGCGATATGGGTAGCGTCGATGAGGCCCGTCTCTACCTTGACCGAGCGCTGGCGGTACACCAGCGCGCTCAACAGGCGGACCCCGACTCCGCTGACTACATCGAAAGCTTTATCGCTCACGTCTACGAGGATCTCGGGGCAACCGAAATGGCGGCGGGCGAGCTCGCGACCGCGGCTGCGCACCTCGATGACGCTGCGAGGCGCTATCGGCAGCTAACACGAAACGCCGAGCTCGCGCGGGTGCTGGTACTGAAGGGGCGTCTGGTCAACGCACAGGGTGAACCGGAGGGCGCGCTGGCGATCCTCGATGAGGCCACCGAACTGGTCCGCCGACTGGATCAACGGCAGCTGCTCGAGCTCGAGCCCGAGCTGGCCAGCGTCTATCTCCAGCTCGGACGTACTCAAGAGGCCAGAGCCATCGCGACAGAAGCGCTGGCGCGCGCACGCGAAACCCGACAAGCCCGTATCGCGCTTTCGCTGCAGCGGCTGCTGGTGGATATCCACACTTCCCTGAACGAGCCGGAGCTGGCGCTGGCCGCCATGAAGGACTATGTGGACGGCTATGAAAAGCTGCTGGAGGCAAAGTTTGCCCAGGATTTCTCGGCGCTCAAGACCCGCATCGAAATCGACGAGCAGCGGAAAGCCAACGAGCTGCTGGAGAAGGACAACGAGATCGCCGCGCTGACCGTCAGCCGCCAGCGAATCGCGCTGCTGGCCGCAGCCATGCTGGCGCTGCTGGGTGGCACCATCGTGACCTGGATCTGGCGGAACAAGCAGCGCGCCGAAGCAACCCTGCGCGGCGAGCTGGCCGCCCATCGCTCCGAGCTGATGGACCTGTCTCGTCAGAGCGGTCGGCTGCTCGACCTGCTCGACAGCACCCCCTACCCGCTGCTGTGTATCGACGAGGGCGGGCGCATCGTGCACGCAAACGCCGCCTGTCGAGACTGGTTTGCGAAGCCTTTTGCCGATGGCGACAACCTGCGCGCCGTCGATCCCGAGCTCCTGGCGCAGGTCACGCGGATTGATCCAGACACGAAGGATACCCATGAGCTGACCACAGCCGCATCGCCCGACGGCGCTCGAGCCACGGTCTTGGTGCGGTCCCTGGATCAAAGTGATGGCTATCGGCTGATCCTGATCCAGTCGTCGGAAGACGCGGCAACGGCGACGGCAGCGCTCGCGCAAATCGCGGACCAGTCGCAGCGGGCGGCGGAAGAAAATCGTGCCGCCTACCGGCAGGCTCTGGTCGATCTGATGCTCGCCTGCGTCAATGTGTGGGAGGCCGTCACTGGCGACGACCGGATCGCGTTGGCGGAGCAAAGCAGTATCTGGCAGGTGGCGATTGACGATGGTCGCGTCAGGACCCGCACGATGGAGAAGTATCTCTCCCTGCAGCGTTTGCCGAAGCGGCCGCGGTGGAGGCAGGTCGTGCGAACCCGCCGCTACATCCTGCTCAATTGCCAGCTTTCAGCGGGACAGCGTCAGTCTCTGGAGGAGCTGCTCGAACGGTTCCTGCGCCTCGAGCGAAGCCGAGCTCTGGAGTCGTAGAGTAGGTACGCCGCCGGCCGGAATACCTGGGCCAAGCGGTAAAGGTCACAGACCCAGCTTGGCGCGGGCCATCCCCTCGAGCTGCTCGTAGCGGCTGCGCTCTTTCACCGCCAGAAGTTTCGGCAGGGCAAAGTAGTCCTGCGTGATCAAACGCTCGAGCCGCGCCTGATCGGCCGCATCCCGGGACAGCTGAAGCCGATTCACTTCGTATTCGATCCGGTCTATCCGATCGTCCAGGTAGCTGCGAATTCTATCCACGGTAGCGCGGTAATGCTGCTCGTTGCCCGGGTCAATCGAGTTGGAAAGCAGGTCGTTCAGCGCGGCGACGGTGTTTGCCAGCTGCGTCGGGTCAAAGGGAGGCGGAGCTTCACCCGCGGCGAGGCGTTTGAAGTTCTCGTGCGCCGTCACCAGCGCTTCGAGGTGCAGATCGAGCTGCTGCCGCTCATCGACGGCAGAGCTATCCCAGGTCCAGCGGGCCGCACCCTGTGGCGTCCAGCTGAGCGTCAGCAACAGTAAGAGAATGCTTGTGATGCGCGGCTTCATGAGCGTCCGTCCTTTTTGAGATTGAGCGGTGAGAGTTTTTGGGTGGCCGCGAGGACATCGGGGGCCCGGTCCAGGATCTGCCGGTTCAGCCAACCCCGTCGGTAGGCCAAAGCAGCACCCGCAGCGACCGCCGCCAGCAGCACCAGCCAAACGAACGACGAGCCGGAGCTGTCCTCTGCGGAAAGGTCCACCGCAACCTGCTGCGCTCGTGCCAGCTCGCGGGCAACCTCCGCCTGCGCCGCGGCCTGGGCAGCGCTGACCTCTTCGGCGATCCGCGCCTGATTTGCGGCGTTCGCTTGGTCGATGTCTTGGGCTAAGGCCGCACGCTCCGCCCGACGCTGATCGGCCTCACGACGACGCCTTTCGCTGATCGAAACCACTTCGGTGGACCCGAGATCGCGGGCAGCGACGTTCGGCCAGTCGACCGAGGTCAGGTCGAGCTCGGGCGGGCGCTTGCCGGTTGCGGTGCGGTAGGCCTCCTGGGCGGAGCGATACATCTGATGGTATGGCGTTGGGCCCTTATAGAGCAGGAGAGGCAGGGCAAAGTAATGCCACTCAACCATTTCTGTCAGCCGCGCCAGCTGAAAATCGTAATCGGTGGGATCCGCGGCCCGGCCCGCGCTCAGGACGGCCTTAGTGGCGGCGAGCCGGTCTGACAGGACGGGATAGTGGGAAACCAGGCCCGCAATCACCATCTCGTCGAACTCTGCCTTCAGCCGCTCCTCATGCTCCGAGATGTGCTGATCATGAAAGGCGGCGTAGACCTGAGCGACCGCGGTGGCGAGCTCGGCGACGTCGCCGGTGGGTGGCAGGTTGGGCCTCGAAGGATAGTTGCGAAGGTAGGCGTGCCAGGCGTCGACTCGGGCCAGATTGTCGACCAGCTGATCCTCGTATGCGGAGGTCTGAGCCTTGGCAGCCGGAGCCAGCACGAATAACAGGACAAAAGCGATACACCGCATCATCGGTCCTCCAGTTGACGTCAGTATGTGTTGGGTGCGGGGCGGCGATCCGTCCGCCCGTCATGGCGAAGCATCGAACGGCGCTCTGCCAACGGCAACCAAAAAGGGAGGAAATATCGGGAAGCGGGGGGTAAAACCGGGAAAATCGGCTTCTAGGTCATTGATCTGTTTGAGGTTATTGTGCCGCGTGCCGGCGGCCGGCTGACGGAATCTACTGGCCGAAGCGGCGCCCACCGGAGGCCAGGTAGGTGGCCTCTTGCGGTGTCGATGGCCGACCCAGGGCGGCGTTGCGGTGGGGAAAACGCCCAAATCGCTCGATGATCTCGCCATGAGCCCGCGCGTATTCGATGTTGGAGTCGAGAACTTGCCGGAGTTCGGGCGGGCATTGTTCCCGCAAATCACGCATCAGCTGCAGCGCCTGGCGCTGGCTGTCCATCGACTCGTGGTGTTCCAGCGGCATCAGGAAAAACACCGCCTCCAGCGGGTGGTAGCTGGCGAGATCGCCGCGTTCGAGGCCGCGGGCCACACAGTCTCGGGCCGTGGCATCACCGGCAAACGCCTGCGCGGTACCGCGGTAAACGTTGCGGGTGAGCTGGTCGCAGAGAAGGATCAGCGCCAGGTTTCCCTGAGCGGTTGCGGTCCATTCCTCAAGGCCGCCGGCAAGCGCTTGTTCCACCCCACCGCGCCAGCGCTGAATGATGGCCGCATCATTTTTCTTCCCGCCCCACCAAAGCGATTTTCTTTCCTGATATGGTTCAGGTCCAAACCAATAACTCAGTACCTGCGCCGGGTGAATCTCATTTGACATCGGTCACCACTTCGAACCCTAAACAATCTCTGGACGTCCTGCTTTCAGATCTGATTTTCTCGGAATTTGAGCGGTACGGGCAACAGTTCAGGGCCATTACCCAGAGCAGCGGCCGGCGATTTGAAACCCGCGACTGGGCCGGGGCGCAGGAAGACGCGCGCCGGCGAATCGAACTTTACGACCACATCGTGCTCGAGACCATCGCCCGCATCGATCAAGTCCTGGGTGGGCAGGTGGGTGATGAAGCCCTCTGGGGTAACGCCCGCAGCCATTACGAAGATCGGCTGGGTGACGCCATCGATCGAGAGCTGAACAAAACCTTCTTTAACTCGGTCAGCCGTCGTCGGTTCAAAACCGTTGGCGTGAACGCCGCGCTGGAGTTTGCCGAAACCCAGCTTGGGCCCACGGATCACGTCAGCTCCAGACCCAGCATTCTCCGCTATCCCTGGACCGGCGACCTTCGCGCAATCTGCCAGCAGCTGCTGCAGGACTACTCGCTGGGGCTGCCCTGGGAGGACCGCCAGCGCTGCGTGCGGCGGGTCGGGGATGCCATCACCAGCCAGCTGGCGCGCCACGGTGGCGTGTCGGGTATTCGCGACCTGGAAGTCATCCGGCCGCTCTTTTATCGCAATACGCGCGCGTTCATTGTGGGGCGAATCTGTCTGGCTGAAAAAAACCTGCCGCTGCTTGTCGCGCTGGAAAACCCGGCGCCGGGGATGCGGGTGGACTGGGTCACCACCGCGGTCGACGAGGCGAGCTCGGTCTTCAGCTATTCGCGTTCTTACTTCCACGCTGATCTGATCAGCATCGCGGACGCGGTCAAATTTCTGAAAGGGATCCTTCCCCACAAACCTGTGGAGGAGCTTTACAGCATCCTGGGGCGCGCTAAGCAGGCGAAGACCGAGCGTTACCGCGGCATTTATCGCCATCTGCAGCGGGGCGAAGACCGCTTCGTGCCAGCCCCTGGCATCAAAGGGATGGTGATGGCGGTCTTTACGCTCGATAGCTATCCGGTTGTCTTCAAGGTGATTCGGGATCGCTTTGCGCCGCCCAAGAAAGTCACGCACCAGGACGTCAAAGATCGCTATCTGATGGTCTACACGCACAATCGCGCGGGGCGGCTGGTCGACGCGCAGGAGTTCAAGCAGCTGCGGTTTCCGTTGGACCGCTTCAGCGAGGAGGTGCTCACCGAGCTGCGCCAGGAGTGTGCTGAAAGCGTAAGCGTTGTTGATGGTCAGCTGGTGATTCAGCATCTTTATATCGAGCGTCGGCTAGAGCCGCTAAATCTCTACCTGAATCGCGTCGACGCAGAACAGCAGCGGCGCATTGTGCTGGACTACGGTCAGGCCATTCGCGATTTGGCCATGACCGACATCTTCCCCGGCGATCTGCTGCTGAAGAACTTCGGCGTGTCGCGGAGCGGTCGGGTGATTTTTTATGATTACGACGAGCTTTGCTCGCTCGACGAATGCCGGTTTCGCAACGTCCCTCGGGCCCGCTATGAATTCGAGGAGTTTGGGAGCGACGTCTGGTACGAGGTTGCGCCGGAGGACGTCTTTCCGGCCCAGTTCCCGAGTTTTCTCGGTCTGACACCCTCGCAGCTGGAGATCTTCCGCGAAGCCCATGAAGACCTCCTCACCGCCGCCTTCTGGAACGGCCTGAAAGAACGGCTTGGCGCCGGAGAAGTCTTTGATGTGGCCCCCTATTCCGGCAGCTGGTATGGACAGAGCTGGCGCTGAGGCGCGCCTACGGGGTCCCGCCTTAGGATTCAGCCGCCTCCGATTCCAGCTGTCTTGCCCGCCGCCACAGCTGATCGAGACATCGTTCCAACACCTCCCGATCCGACGGGCTCAGGACCTCGAGCAGCGCGTGGCTGTAGGCACTCGCCGCCGGGGCGATGTCATCGAGGATCGCCTGGCCTTCGGCGCTCAAACGCAGCATCGATCGGCGCCGGTCCACCTTGTCGAACTCACGCTCGATCAAACCTCGACCGATCAGTGTGGCCACCGAGCGGCTCACCGCGACCTTGTCGAGTTCACCTCGCTGGGCGGCTTCGCTGGCTGAAACGCCCGGATAACAGCCGATCAGACAGATGAGGCGCCACTCGCTGACCTTCAGCTGATAACGCGAGGCGTAGGTTTCGGAAATGCCTGCGCTGACGCGATTGGATAGGCGCGATAACAGAAACGGGAAAAAAGACTCGAGCTGGAAGGCGTCAGACATGCGGCGGGCGCAGCAAAATGGTGATGGTCGCACGTTTTGTGGCGGGCTGCAGCAGGCGGTCGGAACATGCCCAGGCCTGCCGAGAGCTACATCAACGCCGTGGATCAACCGGGGCCACAGTCCGTCTGACGTGCATTTGATAAGCTACTGTCCGAGGGGAGAAATAAGAAGAAGTAGGGAGCAGCAGCATGGATCTGAAGCTTTACTCATACTGGCGCAGCAGCGCCGCCTATCGGGTCAGGATTGCGCTGAATCTCAAGGGACTCGAGTACGACCTGGTGCCGATCCACCTGCTGCGTGACGGGGGAGAGCATCATCGGGCGCCGTTTCTCGAGCTGAACCCTCAGGGCCTGGTGCCGGTGCTGACCGATGGGGGGCGGGTCTACCGTCAGTCCATGGCCATTCTGGAGTACCTCGATGAGGCCTATCCCGAAGCGCCGCTGCTGCCGTCAGAGATTCGCGCTCGCGGCCGGGTTCGCTCGCTGGCGCAGATCATCGCCTGTGACATTCATCCGCTGAACAACCTCCGCGTCAACATGTATCTGGACAAGGAGCTGGGCATCAAAGGCAAAGACCGCGTTCAGTGGATGAACTACTGGATGACCGAAGGTTTCACGGCCTTTGAATCGATGCTGGCCGGCAGCCCCACCACGGGTGAATTCTGCGAGGGTGACACGCCGACGATGGCCGACTGTTTTCTGGTACCTCAGGTATACAACGCGCGGCGCTACGGCTGCGATCTGACCCCCTTTCCGCTGATCACCGAGATCTGTGAACGCTGCGAGTCGCTCGCAGAGTTTCGGGTGGCCGCGCCGGAAAGCCAGCCCGACGCCGAAAGCTGACCGGCACCAAGCGCCCGAGCAAACTGGGACGCAGCGCTTTCGCTCAGCTTCGGCGTTCGATGCTGAAACCCGCCAGGTAGGCGAGCAGCTCGGTGTCTCCAGGCAGCAACGTGAGCTGCTGCCGGGCATCCTGCACCAGCCGGCTGGCCATAGTCCGGGAGGCATCCAGCCCGATGCAGGCGGGGTAGGTGGGTTTGTTGCTGTCGACATCAGAGCCTGACGGCTTGCCCAGTTCTTCGGTGCTGCCCTCGACGTCCAGCACGTCATCATGGATTTGGAACGCCAGCCCCACGGCTTCGCCGTAGGTGGTCAGGGCGGTCACCTGCGCAGCGTCAGCATCGTAGAGCAACGCCGGGAGCGCCAGCGCACAGCCGATGAGGGCGCCGGTTTTCAGCCGGTGCATCCCGGACAGCTGATCGAGCGACAGCGTTTTGCCAACCGCCGCCAGGTCGACGGCCTGACCGCCGGCCATCCCCACCGATCCGCAGGCGTCCGCCAGCGTGGTGACCGCCACGTCAGCTTTGCCAGCGGCGCTCTGGACGAGCACTCGAAAGGCCAACGCCTGCAGCGCGTCACCCGCAAGAATGGCCAGGGCTTCGTCAAACTGTCGATGGACCGAGGGTTTGCCTCGCCGCAGGTCGTCGTCATCCATCGCCGGCAGGTCGTCGTGGATCAACGAGTAGGCATGTATCAGCTCCACCGCGGCGGCGATGTCGTCCACCTGGCGATCGTCGATTTTGAGGGCCGCGGCGGCACCGTAGCTGAACAGGGGTCTGATCCGTTTACCGCCGTTGAAAACGGCGTAACGCATCGCCTCGTGAAGCTGCTCCGGCGCGACGTCATCGGTCGGCAGGTGCGCCGCTAGTACGTCGTTAATTTGCCGGGTTAGCGCATCAATCCGAGTCTTCAAGCGGCCCGGCTCCCTCGTCGGCGGGTTGTTCCAGCAGCGTATCGACACGCAGCTGGGCGGCGTTGAGGGCCTCCTGGCAGGTCTTGGTCAGCTCCATGCCCCGTTCAAACTGCGCCAACGATTTCTCGAGGGTGAGCTCACCGCTTTCCATTTGCTCCACCAGCGTCTCCAGCTCGGCCAGCGACTGCTCAAAATCTGGTGTGGATTCCTTTTTTGCCATCACGGTCTCGTGGTCTGATCAAGCGACGCATAATGGAATTGCCGGCGCTGAATAGCAACCGTTGCCGGCCTCATCAGCTACACCGATTTCCAGGTCAGCTCCTGCTGACGTTCGCTGAGGAACGCCGCCAGGCGTCGGCTGCGCCATGCGTTACCGATCTGGATCAACAGTTCACCCTGAAAGACCAGCGGGGTCGCGGCGCGTGACCACGGTGGAATACCGAGCTGCTGGAAAATTTTGCTCAAGTTTCGATGCTGACTATCACCCTCCCGCTTCACCGAGCGCGGAAGCAACCCGGTCGAGACCGTGAGCTCGGCGAGCGGCTCCTCGCCCTGCCAGGTGAGCGTCGATCCATCGGGTAGCGTCAGCGCCGGCTGGCTGGCCGGGGTCCAGCGCAGCGTGTTGAGAGTGGAGGACGGCTGCGGCTGCTGGCGTACCAGAAAGATATGGCGGCGATAGCTCCGCAGATGGTGCTTCGCCAGCGACAGTTCCGGGTGGCGGTCGTCCGCGCAGTTGGCGCGCTGCTGGAGCAGCTCGCGGAGCCGACGTGCCGGCGGTAGCTCGACGCCGTGGGTCGTCAGCCATCGCTGCAGCACCAGGACCTGCGTCTCGAGTGTTAGCGGATCCAGTGCCTCTGCGCTGATCGACGTCGATGGTTCCGAGTGAACCGACAGGTGACGATCGACAAGTTCGTCCAGCGCTGCCGCGGTTTGGCCCTGACGCTGGGCTGTGGCGGCGAGACTGGCTGCCGCGTCGGGCCAGCGCTCAGCCAGCGTCGGCATCACTCGCTGTCTCAGAAAGCTACGCCGCACCGAAGATGACTTGTTGGTTGGGTCTTCGAGCCAGGCAAAGTCGGACCTTTTGAGCAAAGCGATCAATGTTTCTCGCGACACGGCCAGCCACGGTCGGCAAACCTGGCCCCTACCCAGCGGTCGGAGGCGCGGGATGCCCGCAAGCTCGTGGCTGCTGCCGCCGCGCAGCGCAGCGAGCAGCACCGTTTCGGCCACATCGTCAGCGTGATGGGCCGTTAGCAGCACATCGTCCTCGCGCAACGCCTGCGCCAGCAGCGCGTAGCGCGCGTCCCTCAGCTGCCCTTCATTCGGCTGGCTGGGTAGCTGGCCGCTGGGGACAGCCAAACACTCAAATTCGACGTCGAGTTTCTCGGCCACGTCGCGACAGTGTGCGGCCCAGCGAAGCGAATCAGGTTGAACACCATGATCGACATGGACCGCGCGCAGCGGTCCTCGGTAACACTCGATGGATTGCAGCAGCAGTGCGGTGGAATCCGGCCCGCCGCTGAAGGCGACGATGACCCGCTTGGGCTTCAGCTCGGCGAAGGCCTGCTGCAGTAGCTCGACGGGCTGGTCAGTCACCCTTGAAGCGACCGAGAGCCATCAGCCGCTGGTAGCGTTCGGAGAGGAGAGAATCGGTATCCCGCGTTGCGAGGTTTTCCAGCTTCGCGCAGATCGCCGCCTGGAGCGTGCTGGCCATGGCCTTCGGGTCTCGATGTGCACCACCGAGAGGCTCGGGCACAATCTCATCAATCAGCTTGAGCTTCTTCAGCGCTTCGGAAGTGATTCCCATAGCGCTGGCGGCGTCCTTGGCGAAATCAGGGCTTTTCCACAGGATCGACGCGCAGCCTTCCGGTGAGATGACTGAATAGGTGCTGTACTCCAGCATCATCAGGTGGTCGCCAACCCCAATGGCCAGGGCGCCACCGGAGCCCCCTTCGCCAATGACGCAGCAGATGATCGGCACGCGCAGGCCCGCCATGACCTGGAGGTTTTTGGCGATCGCCTCGCTCTGGCCGCGTTCCTCAGCGCCGATGCCGGGATAGGCGCCTGGCGTATCGATCATCGTGACGACCGGCAGGCCAAAGCGCTCCGCGGTCTCCATGAGCCGCATCGCCTTACGATAACCCTCGGGTCTCGGCATGCCAAAGTTGCGCAGGACCTTTTGTTTGGTGCTGCGGCCTTTCTGCTGGCCGATCAGCATGATCCGATGCCCACCGAGTCTCGCCAGCCCGCCGACGATAGCCGGGTCATCTTTATATGCCCGATCGCCGTGCAGCTCATGGAATTCTTCGGTCAGGTGCTCCACGTAGTCGAGGGTATAAGGGCGGTTCGGGTGTCGTGCCAGCTTGGAAATTTGCCACGCATCAAGGCTGGAGAAAATGGACTCGGTTTTGCTGCGCAGCTTTTCCTGCAGCCGCTCAACCTCTTCCTCGATGTTGATAGCGTTGTCAGAGCCGACGTTGCGGAGTTCGTGGATCTTGGTCTCCAGCTCCGCGATTGGCTGTTCAAAATCCAGATAGTTGGCTTCGGATTGCGTCATGCGGCTAAGTATACGCGTTATCGGTTTCCAGAAGCTCGCTGAACAGCAGCCGAGCGCCGGCCACGCCGGGGACGCCGGTCAGTCCTTCGAGCAGGCTACGGGTGGGTTTGACGTTGAAGGCATCACCGAGCTGGATGTGAGCTTCGGCGGTGTCGTTATGGTAACTGAGCACGACGGGCGTATTGCCTGGCTGGTGAGGCAGCAGCGTCTCGCGAAGCGCTTCGAGATCCAGCTGGGTGCGGCTGAGCGTCAGCCGCAGAGCGCGAGCATAGCTCGCGAGCGTGTCGTCGATCGTCTTCAGTCGCTCAACGCGCATCTTGACGCTGCCTGACACGTCGTCCGGCAGCAGGTTGCCCTCGGCGACCACCAGCTGGTCATTGTTCAGCAGCTCAACGTTCTCGCCCATCGCTTTGCCAAAGAACGCGAGTTCAATTCTGCCCGTGCCGTCATCAAGCTGGGCAAATGCATTGCGCTCGCCGCGCTTGCGCAGCCCCATGATCAATCCCGCGAGGGTGGCCGGAACGCCGCGACGGTTGTCGCTGCTGAGCTTGCCGAAGCGCTTGTCGATCCCGCCCAGCGGGCAGTTGACCACGTTTTCCAGCGAGGCCCGGTACGGGTCCAGGGGGTGACCCGAAAGGTAAAGCCCCAGCGTGTCCCGCTCGCCGCGCAGGCGCCGGTCGTCGTCAAAATCGGCCAGCACGGTCAGGGTCGGATCGGCCTTCGCGACCGGTGCCGGCGCGCCAAATAGATCGCTCTGGCCGGCCGCCCGATCCCGGGCGCTCTGCTCCGCCGCCTTCATCACCTCCGGCAGGGAAGCAAAGAGGGTGGCCCGGTTCTGGCCCAGGCAGTCCAGCGCACCCGCCATAATCAGGGCCTCGAGGCCCCGCTTGTTGAGGCGGGACATATCCACCCGGTTACACAGCTGAAGCAGGTCGGTAAAAGGCCCGTGTTGGTCACGTTCCTCGATGCAGGCATCGATGGCGCTGCGCCCGAGGCCTTTGATCGCGCCCAGACCGTAAAGCACCCGATGATCGTCGAGGGCCTTAAAGGCATAAGCGGACTGATTGACGTCCGGTGCGAGCAGCTCCAGGCCCATCTGCTTGGCGTCGTCGATCAGCACAACCACCTTGTCGGTATTGTCCATATCCGCGGACAGCACCGCCGCCATGAACTCGCCGGGGTAGTGAGCTTTCAGGAAAGCGGTCTGGTAGGACAGCAGCGCATAGGCGGCGGAGTGCGACTTATTAAAACCGTAGCCGGCAAACTTCTCCATCAGGTCGAAGACCGACTCCGCCAGGGCGCCGTCGATCCCTCGAGCGGTGGCACCGTCAACAAAAATGGATCGCTGTTTGGCCATCTCCGCTGGCTTCTTCTTGCCCATCGCCCGACGCAGGATGTCGGCGCCGCCGAGCGTGTAGCCGGCCATCACCTGGGCGATCTGCATCACCTGCTCCTGATAGAGAATTACGCCGTAGGTAGGTTCGAGAATCGGCTCGAGTTCGTCGTGGGGGTAGCGCACCTCCTGCCGGCCGTGTTTGCAGTCCACGTAGGTGTCCACCATGCCGGAGTCGAGCGGCCCGGGGCGGTATAGCGCCACCAGCGCCACGATGTCGTCGAAGCTGCCCGGCTGCAGTCGGCGAATCAACTCTTTCATGCCGCGAGACTCGAGCTGGAAAACGGCGGTGGTCTGGCACGCCTTGAGCAGGTTGAATGCTGCCGCGTCGTCCATCGGCAGGGAGTCGACGTCGAGCGCCGGCTGGTCAGGCCGACGATTGATGGCGCTCACCGCCCAGTCGATGATGGTGAGCGTGCGCAGGCCGAGGAAGTCAAACTTCACCAGGCCGATGGCCTCTACGTCGTCTTTGTCGAACTGGGAAACCACGCTTTCACCCGCCGTCTCGCTGTAAAGCGGGGTGTAGTACTCCAGCGGGCGTGGTGCAATCACCACGCCGCCGGCGTGTTTACCGGCGTTGCGGGTCAGCCCTTCAAGGGAGCGCGCGGTTTCCATGAGCTGCGCCACGTCGTCGTCGGTATCGACCCTTTCGGCTAGCTCGGCCGATTCTTTCAGCGCGCCTTCCAACGTAATCCCCAGCGTGTTGGGAACCAGCTTTGCGACCTCGTCGACAAAGCCGTAGCGCAAACCCAGCACCCGGCCTGCGTCACGCACCACGGCTTTTGCCGCCATCGTGCCAAAGGTGATGATCTGCGAAACCTTCTCGCGCCCGTAGCGTTCGGCAACGTACGCGATCACCTCATCGCGACGGTCCATGCAGAAGTCGATATCGAAGTCGGGCATGGACACGCGCTCTGGATTCAGAAAACGCTCGAAGAGCAGGTCGTGGTCCAGGGGATCGAGATCAGTGATGCCGAGTGCGTACGCCACCAGTGACCCGGCGCCGGATCCCCGCCCCGGTCCGACGGGAATCGACTGCTGGCGGGCCCAAGAGATGAAGTCTGCGACGATCAGAAAATAGCCAGGAAACCCCATCTGGCCGATGACGTTCAGCTCGTGACTCAGCCGCGCGTCATAGTCGGCGCGGGCGATCGAGGTGGGCGGTCGAGACTGGAGACGTTCCTCGAGGCCCTCCAGCGACTGCTGTTCCAGATAGCTGGCCTCGGTTTGCCCATCGGGCAGCGGGAACGCGGGCAAAAAGTACTGGCCGAGCTCCAGGTGTAAATTGCACCGCTGCGCCAGCTCCGCCGTGTTCTCCAGCGCTTCCGGCAGATCGTGAAACAGCTCCGCCATCTCGCGAGCCGAACGCAGATACTGCTGATCGGAATAATCCCGCGGCCGGCCGGGGTCGTCGAGCAGTCGACCCTGATTGATACACACCCGGGCTTCGTGAGCGGCGTAGTTCTGCACCGTCAGAAACCGGACGTCGTTGACCGCCACCACCGGGCACTGGTGAGCATGCGCCAGCTTGAGGGCCTGCTCCAGGTACTCCTCTTCGCCGGGTCGCCCGACGCGCGAGATATCCACGTAAAGCCGATCGGGCAGTGCCGCCGCCCAGCGCGCGAGCGTGTCGCTGGCGCGGTTGGGTTTGCCGTCCGCCAGCAGGCGTCCCACGGGACCCTGCTGCTGGCCGGTCAGCACAATCAGCCCTTCGTTATGCGTCAGCAGCCATTCGGGGTCCACGCAGGGCAGGGCGTGCGACTCACGCGTCGCAAAAGAGCGAGACAGCAGGGCCGACAGGTTGCGATAGCCGGTTTGGTTCTGACACAGCACCGTGCAGCGCGCTGGGCTGTCGGCCTCCTCGTCCAGCAGCCATAGATCGGCACCGGCTAGCGGTTTGATGCCGGCACCCTCCGCGGCCCGCACAAACTTCACCAGCCCGAACAGGTTGTGCTGATCGGTCATCGCCAGAGCGGGCATCTCCATCGCGGCGGCCTGCTGAACCAGCGGCTTGATACGCAGCGTGCTGTCGACCAGCGAATACTCCGTGTGGAGCGACAGGTGGGAGAACCAGGGGGTCACAGGAGCTCACCCTGAATCATCGCTCGAACCGGCGCAAAGCTGGAGCGATGCTGCGGGGTAGGGCCCAGGGACCGCAGCGCGGCCAGGTGCTGCGGCGTGCCGTAGCCCTTGTGGCTCGCGAAGCCGTACTCGGGAAACTCGCGGTCCAGCTCCGTCATGAGGTCGTCACGGGCGGTTTTGGCGAGGATCGACGCTGCACCGATACACTTCACCAGCGCGTCTCCACCCACAATCGCCCTGCAGGGAAGCGTCACGTCCGGCGTACGGTTGCCGTCGATCAATACTTCTGCCGGCGGCTCCGCCAGGCGCTCAACGCAGCGCTTCATCCCGAGCAGCGTTGCGTGAAGAATGTTGATTTTGTCGATGGTCACAACATCGATCATTTCCAGGGTGTAGTCCAGCGCGCCGGCGCGGATTTTTTCCGCCATCTCTGCACGCTGCGGGGCGCTTAGCTTTTTCGAATCGTCCACCCAATTCCAGTTGAGGCCGGGATCGAGTATCACCGCGGCCACCGCCACCGGTCCGGCCAGACAGCCCCGGCCTGCCTCGTCGACGCCCGCAGTGTTCACCGCGACCCTCCACGCTCGGCGAGAAAGGCGGCCACCTCGTCGCCGGCGCTAGTGTCGGAGCGAAGGCTTTGATGAATTTCGGTAAATCGTTTGATCATGTGGCTCCGGCGCGGCGAATCGGAGAGCAGCGCCAGCGCTTCCTCGGCCAGACCTTCGGGGGTCGCCGCAGCCTGCATCAGCTCGGGGACCAGCCGCTCACCGGCCAGCGCGTTCGGCAGAGAAAACTGGTCGACCTTCATCATGCGGGTCACTCTTACGATCAGGTGGGTGATCGGCGAAATCCGGTAGGTGACCACCATCGGCGTCTTGCACAGCAGCGCCTCCAGCGTGGCGGTGCCGGAAGCGATGATGGCCGCATCAGCGGCGCAGAGTGCGGTGAACGACTGACCCTCCAGCAGCTCGACGCGATCCTCCAGCTCCTCGGCTGCCAGCATCTGGCTGAAGCGCTGCCGCGTGGCGGCCGTTGCGGTGGGGGTGACAAACCGCACCTCCGGCTTCGCGGCCAGGATGCGTCTCGCGGCGGCGGCGATCACCGGACCGAGGCGCTTGATTTCGCCGCCGCGGCTGCCGGGCAGCAGGGCGACCAGCTGCACGTCGTCCGGGATGCCCAGCTCCCGGCGCGCCGCGGCGCGGTCGGGTTCGAGCGCCACCGCCTGCGCGCTTGGATGGCCGACAAAGCGGGCCGGGACCTGGTAGCGCTCATAGATCTGCGGTTCGAAGGGAAACAGGGTCAGCATCAGATCGATACAGCGCCCAATTTTTCCAGCGCGGCCCTGACGCCAGGCCCAGATCGAAGGGCTTACATAGTGCACGGCGGGGATGCCTGCTGCCTTGAGCTTTCGGGCCAGTCCCAGATTGAAGTCCGGTGCATCGATACCAATGAAACAGTCCGGCGGGTCGTCCAGCATACGCTGCCGGATGGTCCGGCGCAGACGCAGGAGTTCCGGTAGGTGTCCCACCACCTCAGCAAATCCCATCAGGGCGAGCGCCTGACAGTCGTACCAGCTTTCGACGCCGGCAGCGTTCATCGCCTGGCCGGTAATGCCCGACAGCTTGACGTCCGGGTATCGGGCCCTTAGCTGGCTTGCCAGGCCGGCACCCAGCCGATCGCCCGAGGATTCTCCGGCGACCAGCACGATGTGGCGCGGGTCGGTGTTGCTGCTAACCACGCTCTAGCGCAGGATGCTGCGCTGGCTTTTCTGAATAAACTCCACCATGGGCGCAACTTCCTCCCATTCGGCGGCGAGCTCGCGGATCTGTTCCAGCGCCTCGCTCAGCGGCCGGCCCTGGGTGTACAACATTTTGTATGCGCGCTTGACGGCCGCGATCTGCTCAGCGGAGAAGCCGCGTCGGCGCAGCCCCTCCGAATTGATCCCGCGCGGCTCCGACATCTTGCCGGCGACCACCACGTAAGGGGGCACGTCACGGTTGACGCTGGCACCCATGGCGGTGAACGCGTTGCGCCCGACCCGGCAGAACTGATGGATGAGGGAAAATCCGCCCAGGATGGCGTGGTCTTCGACCTCAACGTGGCCGGCCAGGGAAGCGCAATTGGCGAAGGTGGTGTCGTTACCGATGATGCAATCATGGGCGATGTGCACGTAAGCCATGATCCAGTTTCGATCGCCGATGCGCGTGACCCCGCCGCCGCCCACCGTGCCGCGGTTGATGGTGCAGTACTCTCGGATCGTGTTGCCGTCGCCGATTTCCAGCCGGGTGTCATGCTCGGGTAGAAACTTCTTGTCCTGTGGCTCTTCACCCACCGACGCGAACTGAAAGATCCGGTTGTTCTTGCCGATGGTGGTGGGCCCTTTGACCACCACATGGGGGCCGATCACGGATCCTGCGCCGATTGTGACGCCGGGGCCGATAAACGAAAACGGTCCAACCTCCACGTCCTCGGCGAGCTCCGCTGTGGAGTCCACCACCGCCTGTGGATGAATCATGTAGCGCTCCGCTCAGCGCACAGGATCTGCGCGCTGGCCACCTTTTCGCCGTCCACTTCCGCGGAACACTCGTATTGCCCCATGTTGCGCAGCATGCGCTTGAGGCGTACTTCCATGTGCAGCTGGTCCCCGGGGCCGACGAGCCGGGTGAAGCGAGCATTGTCGATCTTCACCAGGTAGAACATCGGGCTATCCTGCGGGTTGTCGAGCGTGTTCAGGTAACACAGAACGCCGGCACACTGCGCCATGGCCTCCAGGATCAGCACACCCGGCATCACTGGATGGTCAGGGAAATGGCCCTGGAAAAACGGCTCGTTGATCGTGACGTTCTTGATGGCCTTCACCCACTTGCCGGTCTCGTAGTCCACCACGCGGTCGACCAGTAGAAAAGGGTAGCGGTGCGGAAGCGCCCGGAAAATGGTTTCGATATCCACGACCTTACTGTTGTTGTCTTTGTCAGTCACTGGGAGTCCTTTTCAAGTTTAAGCAGGCGCCGGGCCAGCTGATCGAGATTGCGCAGCCGCGCCACGTTGCGGCGCCAGGTGCTGGCGGGCTGAAACGGAATGCCGGAGGAATAGGTGCCGCCGGGTTCCTTGATGTCGTGCGTCACCATGGTCATGGCGGTCACGGTCACGCCGTCAGCGACCTTGATGTGGCCGGCGAAACCGGCGCCGCCGGCGACCATGCAGTTGCGACCGATCCGAGCGCTGCCGGCGATGGCAACACAGCCCGCAATAGCGGTGTGGGCACCGATAAAAACGTTGTGGCCGACCTGGATCTGGTTATCCAGGCGGACGTCGTTCTCGAGTGTCGTATTATCCAGCGCGCCGCAGTCGATGGTGGTGTTCGCGCCGATCTCGCAGTCGTCCCCCAGCTCAACGCCGCCCAGCTGCGGTACTTTCACCCAGCCGGACGCATCGCGGGCGAGCCCAAACCCGTCAGCCCCCAGCACGGCGCCGGGGTGGATGATCACGCGCTGACCCAGCTTGACGCGACTGACCAGCGTGACCTGCGCCGTGAGCCTGCTGTTGTCACCAATGACGCAGCCGGGGCCAACCACGCAGCCGGCGCCGATAAAGACGTTGCGCCCGATGGTGACGCCAGGCTCGAGGACACTGTTGGCGCCGATCCAGCACCCTTCGCCCAGCGTTACGTTTTCGCCGACGACGGAGCTCTGATGGACGCCGGGAACGAAGTGACCACTCGGGTCAAAATTGGCTGCACCGCGGGCGTAATCCAGGTAGGGATCCGGGCTGATGATGACACCCCTGCTGTACCCCTCGCCGTCTTCCTCGCGCAGAATCACGGCGCCGGCCTGGCAGTCCTGGAGGTCCGACCGGTAGCGCGGGTTGGCCAGAAAGCTGAGATCGCCCTCGCCGGCGCGGCTGAGCGTGGCGCAACCGCTTAGCGGGAGATCCGGGTCGCCGCGAAACGGTCGATCGAGCTGATTCGCCAGCTCCTTTAGCGTCAGGGTAGGGGGTTTTGGGTGCATCTGGGGTTATGTTGCTGGTCAGTTGACCGCCGTCGACGGGATGCGACTGGCTTCCTCCAGCCGTTCCAGCAGACGCTGGGTCAGATCGATGGACTCGGAATAGTAGATGGCCGGCGAGGCGAGGATCAGGTCATACCCTTCGTCTTTGGCATACCGCTCCACGACCACGTAGATTTCGTCTCGGAGCCTCTTCAGCTGCTCATCGTGCGCTAGCGACACGTCTTCAGCGAGGTCTTCCTTGGAGCGCTGGACGTCACGGCGCAGATTGCGTATCTGCCGCTCCAGGGCCTGGCGACGCTCTTCGCTCATCACGGCGGTGTCCCTCACCAGACGGTCCTCCAGCTCTTCCAGCTCCTTTTCATTGGTGTCGATTTCCAGGTAGCGGCCCTCAAAGCGGGCCTGCAGCGCTTCTTTGCGGATCTTCCGCTGGGGGGAGCTCTCCAGCAGGAATTCAAAGTCTACGTAGCCGATTCGACCGGGGGCTGAACCCTCAACCTCCTGCGCCTGCGCGACTCCTGACAGCACAGTAATGCCTGCCAGGAACGCTGCCAGCAGCAGTCGAAGAGAAATTGGCCGCTTGCTCAAATCACCGAAGACCGTTCGTACAAGGACCGTATGCTAGCAAAAACCCGTTGCTCAAGTCCTTGAACGGTTGCCGGATTCAGCGCATCGAGAGGCTAGAAAAAATTGCCAAAGGCAAACTGCAGCGTCTCGGTTTCGTCGCCAGGTTCGTCGTTCAGCGGCGCAACCAGGTTGATGATCACCGGACCGACCGGCGCCTGCCACTGGAGTGACAGCCCGGTGGTATAGCGCATCTGGCCCGCGTCAAACGCGTCCAGGTCTTCGTAAACCTGGCCGAAGTCGACAAACCAGGACAGCCGGGTGGTGTTGCTGTTCTTAGCGAACGGTATCGGGAAAAACAGCTCAGCGGAGCCGGTAATTTTCAGATCGCCGCCGATCGGACGAGGGTTTGGATCAAAGATCGGCTCGCCAGTATCAGGATTTTGTCCCAAAACTCGCGCTACCCTTGGTCCCAGCGTGTTGTCTTCGTAACCGCGGACCGACCGCACGCCGCCGGCAAAAAAGTGTTCGAAAAACGGCAAACCAAACTCCGAGTCGCCGGCGTCGCCGTAGGTGTCGCCGTAGCCGAGGTCACCCGACAGCGCGAAGGTGAAGCTCCGGCTCAAGGGGAAGTATTTACGGGCGTTGTACGACATCTTGAAGTATTCGATCGTGCTGCCCGGGACCGCAATTTCCAGGCCCGCCCGCTGAATGGATCCACGCGTTGGGCTGAAGAATCGGTTGCGAGAGTCGCGAGACCAGAGCAGCTCGGTCCGTAGAGTAAGCGCGTTGTCGATCGTCCGGTAACCGGTTTGATCAGGCGGCTGGTCTGCTGGTACGTCCGCCGGTGAGAAACAGTTCGGGTCGATCGCCGTGACCGGCGGGCCGGGATCGGTCCGAAGGTCGCAATACTCACCGAGATCGTAAAACACCAGTTCCTCAAAGATATCGGGTCCAACGCCCAGGAAAGGCGTAATCGCCGTGTCTTCGACGCCGATCAGCAGCCTCACGCGATCGACTTCGGTAATGGGTATGCCGAAACTCGTGGAAAGCGCCTTGGTATCCGCCAGGTAGCTGGCGATGTTCGCTTCACCCTGATCGAGCTCCCGGATGCTGAGGTTGTACCCGCGGCTTACCCCATCTTCCGTCCAGTAGGGATCGACGTAGGACAGGTCGAAGCGGCTGAAAAACCGCGAGTTCTGCAGGCTGACCCCGGCCTGTTTGCCGGAGCCCAGAAAGTTTTCCTGGTTGATTGAGAGGCTGCCGAGAATGCCCGTGACCTGAGAGAAACCCAGACCAAAGGTGAACGAACCGGCGGTACGCTCTTTGATCGCGATATTGACGTCCACCTGATCTTCCGAAACGCGGGGCGTTTCGATGTTCACCTCTTCGATGAAGCTGAGTCGCTGCAGGCGCAGCCGTGATCGATCGACCATGAACTGAGAAAACACCGACCCCTCAAACTGGCGCATCTCGCGGCGCAGCACCTCGTCCTTGGTCTTGGAGTTACCGGTGAAGTTCACCCGCCGTACGTACACACGCTGGCCGGGATCGACCAGCAGCGTAAGCTTTACGGTCTTGCTCTCTTTATCGATATCGGGGATCGGATTGATGTCCGCGAAGGCGTAGCCGACGCCCGACAGCCGCTGAGTGATGTTTTCGGTGCTGGCCTCCAGCAGCCGACGCGAGAAGGTCTGTCCCTCGCGCAGCACGATGAATCGGCGCAGGTCTTCTTCCGGCAGCACCAGATCGCCGGTGATCTGGACCTCAGATACCGTAAAGAGGTCCCCCTCGCGGACGTTGGCGGTGATGTAGATATCTTTGCGGTCGGGGCTGATGCTGACCTGCGTCGACTCGATCTCAAAATCGATGTAGCCCCGGTCCATGTAGTAAGACTGGAGCGACTCGAGGTCACCCTGCAGCTTCTCCTGCGAGTACTGATCGTCCCGGGAGTACCACGATAGCCAGTTGCCGGTACTCGACTCAAAATCCTCCAGGATTTCCTCGTCGGTGAAGACCGTGTTGCCCACGACGTTGATGTGCTTGATCGTGGCCGCGTCACCTTCGGTGATATTGATGTTGACGCGGACGCGGTTGCGCTGCAGTTCGTCCACCGACGCGTCGACCAGCACGTTGTACTTGCCTCGGTTGTAGTACTCCTTCGTCAGGCTCTGCTGCACACGCTCCAGCGTTCGGCGCTCAAAGACGTCACCCTCCGACAGGCCAAAATCCGACAGCGCTCGGAGCAGGTCTTCGGATTTTATGTCCTTGTTGCCCTCAAGGCTGATTTCGGTGATCGCTGGGCGTTCGCTGACCCGGACCACCAGGATATTGCCCTCGCGGTCAAACTCGATGTCTTCGAAAAAGCCGGTGCGGAACAGTGCCTGCATGGCGTCTGCGGTTTTGTCGTCGGTCAGCGTGTCGCCAACTTCAACCGGCAGATAGTTGAACACGGAGCCCGCGGAAATGCGTTCCAGCCCTTCAACACGGATATCAGAGATTTGGAACGGCTCAGCTGCGCTGGCACAGACGCTGAGCAGCAGCAGTACGAGACCGACTGGCCATTGGCGCGCAGCCAGGCTTCGTTGATGGTTATCCATTTTCTGCAACACCTTTTTAGTCACGCCCTCGTTTCACCTAAGGTCGCCTGCAACGGTGCGCAGTTTACCCTGCCTGGGCCCACAGTTGTGGTGTTCAGCGCGATTTCCTGCCGTGCCGGGCGGCGAGCTTGGACACTAGGACATCAGTCGGCTGGGACGCTACGACATGAGTCGTAAAATATCGTTATAAAAGGTGAGTGTCATGAGACCAAACAGCATCGTCAGCCCCACGTACTGGCCGGCAATTTGGACTCTTTCGGAGACCGGTTTACCGGTGCCCCATTCAATGAGGTTATAAAACAGCTGGCCGCCGTCGAGCATCGGTATGGGCAGAAAGTTCAGAATTGCCAGCGACAGGCTCAGTACGCCCAGGAAAAAGAGAAAGCGGGATAGGCCCAGGCGCGCGGAATCGCGGGCGTATTGCGCAATGGATATCGGCCCGGAGAGATTCTTGAGCGATGCAGAACCGGTCAACATGCGCCCGATCAGCCCCACGGTTGCGGTGGTGATGCGATAGCTTTCGGAGAAGGCTGCGCTAACCGACTCCAGCGGTCCGTACTGAAAAATCGTCCAAAAACGCTTGTCTTCGGGGTCGTAGGGGTAGAGGCCGAGCACATATCGCTGCTCTTCGCCGCGGCCCGTCAGCTGAGGCTGCACGTCAAAACGCATCCGTGTCTCGCCCCGTCTGACGACAACCTCCAGCGCCTCGTCGGGTCGGGCGTGACGCTGCACCGCCTCCGAGAGGGCCAGCGACGTGCTGACCGGGTCACCCCCGACAGTGAGGATCAGATCGCCAGCCTGGATGCCCGCCTGATCAGCCGCGTCACCCTCGATCACCCGGTCGATAAAAGGTCGACCTCGAGAAGTGTGCAGGTTCAGACCGGTCTCCTCCAGCAGCTTTTCTTCGTTGAAGTCGTCCGGCAGCCGGGACAGCTCGAGCTCAACCGTTCGCTGCCGGCCGGTCGCGTCTTCAGCGACGACGGTCACGTCGCGTCGGTCCAGCGCGTGGCCGAGAAGCTCGATGCTGGCATGGGTCAGCGTCTGGGTCTCATGGCCGTCGACGGCAACCACCTGGTCACCGCGCTGGAGCCCCGCCCGGGCCGCCAGACCGCTGGTGTCACCGAGCAGGAGCCGGAGCTCCGAAACGCCGACCATAAACATCAGCCAGAAGGCAAACAAGGCAAAAACGAGATTAAAAATCGGGCCGGCAGCGATAATCGCAGAGCGCTGGCTCAGCGATTTGGCGTTGAAGGATTCGTGCCGCTCGACGGCCGCCACCGGCGTCTCGCGCTCGTCGAGCATTTTGACGTAGCCGCCGAGGGGCAGCGCGGCCAGCACCCACTCGGTGCCGTTGCGCCCGACACGCCGCATCAGAGGCGCACCAAAGCCGACGGAGAACCGCAAAACCCTGACGCCGCAACGACGAGCCACCCAGTAGTGGCCAAACTCGTGAAACGTGACCAGCAGGCCCAACGCCACAATCAGCCACCAGACCGAGCCGAGAAATTCACCCATGCCTTGCACTTCCTATGATCTGTCGTAGTTCTTAAGCCCCATGACGCCACTTTTCAATAGGCCATCGGTTGGCGTGACCTTGCCGGAGCCATGTCGATGCCGCTCCGGATTGTCAGTCGCGAGACGCTGCGACTCCGTAAAGCATCCTGGCAGTGCCCCTTAGTGTCGGTCGAAACGGTTGAAGAAACCGTCGACGCCGGCCATTGCCGGGCGCGATGCACTTTGTTCTTGAGGTCAACGGGTCGTTGAAACGCCACCCACGGCGAATACAGGACCCTACCACCTTGTCAGCAATAGACCACAAAGGAAAAACGGTGCAGCGGCAAACGCGCTGTCGAACCGGTCGAGAATTCCGCCGTGGCCCGGGATGACGCGACCGGTGTCTTTGAGCTGCCGCTGGCGCTTGAGCACGCTGATAAAGAGATCGCCTACCACCGATATGGCGGCGGTCACCGCGGCCAACGCGAAAAGCCAGGCCCCAAGCTGCACTTCGTCGATCATGGCTTCGGGTAGATACCTCAGCAGCGCGGCGCAGGCCGCCGCCACGAGCAGCTGCCCGCCCAGCACCCCTTCCCAGGTCTTGCCGGGACTGATGGTGGGCGCCAGCTTGTGGCGGCCGAACAGGCGACCGGCAGCGTAGGCACCAACGTCGGCGGCCCAAATAATCAGCAGGAATACGATCGTCAGACCCACCCCGTAGGCAAACTGGTGAATGCGGGAAAGGCTCGTTGCGGCCGCCACCAGGACCACAAAACCCAGCGCCAGCTTAATCAGTCGCGCCGGACCGTCAGGCGCGCTCAGAAACTGGGTTTGTGCCAGCCAGCAGAGATTGAGAAGCCAGACGAGCACCCCCAGGGTGATGATGATCGGCGTCCATGCATGATCAGCCAACAGCACCAGCGCGAGCACGGCGCCAGCGACCAGCGCTCCCAGCAAAGCGCGAGTCGCGGGGTTTTCACTGCCGGCGAGACGGCCCCACTCCCAGCCGCCGACGGCGCCGAGCGCCGCGACAAAAAAGGCGTACTGCGCTTCATCGGCATACCAGACGATCGCCAGCATCGCCGGTGCAAAAACCAGCGCGGAGATGACGCGGACGAGGAGTTCCAAGCGATTAACCTGTCAGATGGGTTTGCCGGCCTTAGCCGGCAGAGCGACAGGCCAGGGTCACCCGTTGCCCACCTGTTTTGGCGTCGGTACACGACCGAAGCGGCGCTGCCGGGACGCATAGTCGTCTAGCGCCAGCTGAAGCTGCGCCGGGCCAAAATCCGGCCACAGCGTCTCGCAGAAGTAGAGCTCCGTATAGGCGAGCTGCCAGAGAAGGAAATTGCTGATGCGCTGTTCACCGCCGGTGCGAATCAGCAGGTCGGGTGAGGGCAGGTCAGCCAGGGCAAACTCGGTTTGCAGGCTGCGCTCATCGATCTCTTCCGGTGCCATCTCGCCGCGTGCCACCTGCTCCGCCAGCTTCCGGGCGGCCTGCGCGACGTCCCAGCGGCCGCCATAATTGACGGCGATGGAAAGCGTCAAGCCGGCGTTGGCTTCCGTCTTGCGTTCGGAGAGCGCCATGCCATGACGCAGGTCAGGAGAAAAGGCGGTGAGGTCACCGATGAACCGCAACCGAACCTTATTGCCATGCAGCTCGTCCACTTCTCGATTGAGCGAGCGCATGAACAGGTCCATCAGGCGGCTAACCTCGTTGGCGGGCCGATTCCAGTTCTCGCTGGAGAAAGCGAAGAGCGTGAGCGCCTCGACACGGCGTTCCGCGCACACACGGACCACCTCGCGGGCGGCCTTGACGCCTGCCTGATGTCCAAAGGACCTCGGCCGGCGACGGCTTTGCGCCCAGCGGCCATTTCCGTCCATGACGATCGCGATGTGGCGGGGAAGATTCACGGCGGGTTGAGACCTTTGCTCAGATTTCCATCAGCTCGGCGTCTTTGGCTTTGACGACCTCATCGATCTGAGCCACAAACCGGTCGGTGAGCTGCTGGATCTCAGATTCAGCGCGACGCTCATCATCTTCGCCGATCTCTTTTTCCTTCTGGAGGTCTTTCGCCATGGAGATCGCATCGCGGCGAACGTTCCGAACCGCAATCTTGGCGTTTTCTCCCTCGTGGCCGACCACCTTGGTGAGCTCTCTGCGCCGCTCTTCCGTCAACGGTGGCAGGATGATGCGGATCGTGGTTCCTGCCGTGTTGGGGTTGAGCCCCAGATCGGACTCCATGATCGCCTTTTCAATCTTGGCCACCATGTCTTTTTCCCAGGGCTGTACCGTCAACGTCCTGGCGTCGCTGATGGAAATCGAGGCGGCTTGGGAAAGCGGCACGTCGCTGCCGTAGTAATCCACCTTGAGGTGGTCCAGCAGGCTGGTGTGGGCGCGACCGGTGCGAATCTTGGTGAGCTCTACCTTCAGGTGCTCAACGGCTTGAGTCATCCTCTTTTCAGCGTCCGCCTGAATCTCCGTGAGCATGTTGAAAGCCTCCCGTGGCAAAAATATCTCGCCAGTCTAGCAAATTGCGGGCGGGGCACCGCCTGCGGTGGTTGGCCGCGCTTAGGCGACCAGCGTGCCGATCGGCTCTCCCTGCATGATCCGCAGCAGGGCGCCAGCGTTATTGATGTCAAAAATTCTCAAGGGCACCGACTGGTCTCGGCACAGGACAATCGCCGAGGTATCCATGACCCGCAGGTCTTTTTGAATCACCTCGTCGTAGGATAGCCGTTCGAACCGCTCCGCGTCAGGGTTGGATACCGGGTCTGCGGAATAAATTCCGTCAACTTTTGTTGCCTTAAGCACCAGATCAGCGCCGATTTCCACCGCGCGGAGGCTGGCGGCGGAGTCGGTGGTGAAGAAGGGATTCCCGGTGCCCGCCGCAAAAAGCACGACGCGGCCCTTTTCCAGATGCCTGATCGCTCGCCGGCGGATGTAGTCCTCGCAGACCTCGTTGATCTTGATCGCCGACATCACGCGCGCCGTGACCGAGATTTTTTCGAGCGCATCCTGCATCGCCAGCGCGTTGATGACGGTCGCCAGCATGCCCATGTGGTCACCGGTGACGCGATCCATGCCGGCGGCGGCGAGGCCGGCGCCACGGAAGATGTTTCCACCGCCAATGACAATGCCGACCTGTACCCCGAGCGCTGCCACCTCCCGGACTTCCCGGGCAAGCCGCTGAATCACCAGCGGGTCAATGCCGTAATCCTCATTGCCCAGCAGCGCTTCGCCGCTGAGCTTGAGCAGGATACGCCGGTACTTCAGAGGCTCAGCGTCCGCCATCAGGTGTTGTCGTCGCCCAGCTGCTTGCGCACTTCCTCAGCGAAGTTTTCTTCGACCTTTTCGATGCCTTCGCCCACCTCTAGCCGATGGAACTCGACCACCTTCGCCGAGTGCTGCTTGAGGAGCTTCTCCACGGTCTGATCGGGATCTTTGACAAAAGGCTGCCCGAGCAGCGTGATCTCAGCCAGGTGCTTGCGAAGCCGGCCACCGACCATCTTTTCGATGATCTCCGGAGGCTTGCCAGATTCGGCGGCCTGGGCGACGAGGATCTCCTTCTCTTTGGCCACCTCAGCCTCTGGCACATCGTCGGCGCTGATGTAGGCTGGATTGGTCGCCGCGATATGCATCGCCACGTCTTTGGCCAGCTCGTCAGAACCGCCTTCCAGCGCGACCAGCACGCCGATTCGACCACCGTGGATGTAGCTGCCGACCACGTCCTGACCGGCAATCCCAGCGAGGCGTCGAACCTGGATGTTTTCGCCGATCTTCGCGACCAGTGCCTGTCGTGCTTCCTCGAGGGTCGCGGCGCCGCCCGCGGGCAGGGCCATCAGGGCAGTCACGTCCTCGGCGCCGCCGAGCGCCGCCTGTGCAACTTCGTCAGCAAACCCGAGGAAGTTGTCGTCTTTCGCGACGAAGTCGGTTTCGCTGTTCACCTCCACCAGCACGGCGCGGTCGTCGCTGGTGGCCGTGACAATCTGCCCTTCAGCCGCCACTCGACCCGCTTTTTTGTCCGCCTTGGCCAGACCCGTCTTCCGCAGGTGTTCGGCTGCGGCTTCCAGGTCGCCGTCGGTTTCCACGAGTGCTTTCTTGCACTCCATCATGCCAGCGCCGGTGCGCTCGCGCAGTTCTTTGACCAGTTTGGCTGGTACAGCCATGATCGTTTCTCCGTTTGTTTAGATTGCCGACGCGCCCGAATCAGGCGTCGTCGTCAGCTTCAGCTTTCTTGGCGGCCGTCTTCTTCGCGGCGGTTTTCTTAGCCACTTTTTTCTTGGTGGTCTTCTTTGCCTGCTTAGGCGCGGCAGCTTCCTCCGCATCAGCCTTGGGCGCCTCAGCGGCAGCCTCGGCCGGTGCGTCGGCGCTCGCCTCTGCTTCCGCCGGCGCATCGCCTTCAGCAGCGGCCGGCTCCAGCGCAGCTTCAGCGGCTGCTTCAGCCTCTTTGGCGGCCTCCGGTGCAGCGGCTTCCTCGGCGTCAGCTTTCACCGTCTTCGGCTTGCTGGCCGTCTTCTTCCGAGGCGTCTTCTTGCGTGCAGGCTTAGCGGCCTTGACCGGCTTACCGTCAGCGTCGAGCTCGACAAACTCGTCGGACCCTTCCTCGGCCTGGGGCACAGACGCTCGACCTTCCAGGACCGCGTCAGCCACGAGCTGCGTATAGAGCGTAATCGCGCGGATGGCATCGTCGTTGCCGGGGATGACATAGTCGACCTCGTCCGGGTCGTTGTTGGTGTCGACGATCCCGACAATCGGAATCCCGAGCTTGCGCGCTTCCTGCACCGCGATGTTCTCGTAGCCAACGTCCACAATAAACAGGGCGTCAGGCAGGCCGTTCATGTCTTTGATGCCGCCCAGGCTCTGTTCGAGCTTGTCGCGCTCGCGAGTCAGCGACAGCACCTCTTTTTTGATCAGCCGCTCAAAAGATCCGTCGCCAGCCATTTCTTCAAGCTCCTTGAGGCGCTTGATGGACTGCTTGACGGTGCGGAAGTTGGTGAGCATGCCACCGAGCCAGCGGTGGGACACGTGAGAAACGCCGCAGCGCTCTGCCTCTTCGCGGACCACGCTCCGGGCGGCACGCTTGGTGCCGACAAACATGATCTGGCCGCGGCGCGCAGCGACGCCGCTGATGAAGTTCAGCGCATCTTTTAGCAGCGGAAGGGATTCTTCCAGGTTGATGATGTGAATCTTGCCACGGGCTCCGAAGATGAACGGCGCCATCTTGGGGTTCCAGTAGCGGGTCTGGTGACCGAAGTGTACGCCGGCTTCGAGCATCTGGCGCATGCTAATACTAGGCATGTTGTCTTACCTTCCATAACGCGAGGCATCGCCCTGCGGTCGGCAGTCGATGATCCTCTGGGTTAGTCCTCCGCAGACCCCATGCAGCAACCCGTTGTATTGCCATTAAGCTGGCTTCGGGCACCCCGCTGCACGTGTCGGCCTGCGTGTGAATTTACCGCGCAGCTTTGCGCGGCGCGCGAATTATAGAGGTCTGGCGAGGGCGGGGCAAGCGCTCGCTCGCCGCGTTTTGCATGACCCCGTGAGGCGCCGTCGACGCCCTGAGCAGGGTGCCGCACGTCTTGAGGCGGCCCGGTACTGGTTCGCCTGACGGCATTTGCTTACCATAGGCGTCCGAAAAGACGCGGCGGGTCGCCCGACTCTCCCGCCGTTGGTCAGCACAAAAAGGTCAACCCCAAACGCAATGCCCATCACCCTGAAATCGCCAGAGCAAATCGAGAAGATGCGAGTCGCCGGTCGGCTGGCCCGTGAAGTGCTGCACATGATCGAGCCACACGTACAGCCTGGCGTCACCACCGAAGAGCTCAATCAGCGCTGCCACGACTACATCGTCAATGAGCAGCAGGCGATCCCGGCACCGCTTAACTACCGCGGCTTTCCCAAGTCGATCTGCACGTCCGTCAACAACGTGATCTGCCACGGTATACCGGGTGACAAGAAGCTCAAGAATGGCGATATCGTCAACATCGACGTGACCGTCATAAAAGATGGGTTTCACGGCGATACCAGCAAGATGTTCGGCGTGGGTGAGACCGGGGTTCTGGCGAAACGGCTTTGTAAGGTCGCACACGAAGCGATGGCCATCGGCATTGAAATGGTCAAGCCCGGCGTGCGGCTAGGTGATATTGGCCACGCGATCCAGGCGCACGTCGAGAAGAATCGCTTTTCTGTGGTGCGCGAGTACTGCGGTCATGGGATCGGCGAAATTTTCCACGAGGACCCGCAGGTCCTGCACTACGGACAGCCCGGCACCCGGGAAGAGCTGATCCCCGGCATGACGTTTACCATCGAGCCTATGGTGAATGCCGGCAAGCGCCAGTCCCGGCTTTTGCCGGACGGCTGGACGGTGGTCACCAAAGACCGCAGCCTCTCAGCCCAGTGGGAGCACACCATCGGTGTGACCGATGATGGCTTCGAGGTCTTCACGCTGGTTGAAGGAGAGTCCATCTGATCCTGCCGTCGGCCGGTGATCAGGCTGACATCGGCTGGGACTGGCCGCCCCTCTCCGACGACGCGACCGCCAGAGACCTCCGGAGCTGGCTCGATCAGGTGGACGAAACGCTGAACGCGGCGTTTCACGATCAGGTCGATATCTCTCGCATTGTCCACGGCCGGGCCCAGGCCATGGACCAGCTGGTGGTGGCCCTTTGGCGCCGACATCTCGATCCATCGGCCCGCATCTCGCTGCTCGCCGTCGGCGGCTACGGCCGGGGTGAGCTCCACCCATTTTCCGATATTGATCTGCTGATTTTGCTGCCCAACGGCAAGCCCCCGGAAGCCGTCAGCGGCTTTATCACGCAGCTGTGGGACCTGAGGCTCGAGGTAGGGCATTCGGTGCGAACGGTTAAGGAGTGCGTCAAGGCCAGCCGCGACGATGTGAGTACCGCCACCACGCTCATGGAAACCCGGCTGCTGGCTGGCGATGAGATCCTGCCGCAGCAGCTTCGCCAGGCCCTTTCCCCCAAGCGTATCTGGCGCGGTGAGGCCTACTTCCGGGCTAAAGTTGCGGAGCAGAAAACCCGCCACAAGCGTTTCGGTGGCACCGCCTACAACCTGGAGCCCAATGTTAAAGAGGGGCCGGGGGGGCTGCGCGACATCCAGACGATCGCGTGGGTGGCGAAACGACACTACGGTGCGGAATCCCTCCTGGAAACCGCACGGGCCGGCTTCCTCACCGAGGAGGAGTACCAGGCGGTGATGGAGGGGCAACGCTACCTGTGGCGGGTCCGGTATGGCCTCCACCTCGCGGCGAAGCGTAAGGAAAACCGGCTGCTTTTTGCGCACCAGCGCGAGCTCGCTGCCCAGTTCGGCTTTGCCGACGTGCCCGGCGCCAATCTCGCGGTCGAGCAGTTTATGCAGGATTATTTCCGCCGGGTCATGCAGCTGGAACGGCTGAACGAGCGCCTCCTGCAGGCCTTTGATGAGGATATCCTGGGGCGACGCAAGCGCAGCAGCCTGACCCGCGTCGACGACGACTTTCAGGTTCGGCAGGGCTATCTGGAATTTGCCAGGCCAAATCCGCTGCCCGAGAACCCGCTGCTGCTCCTACGACTGTTTCGGGTGCTGCAGGAAATTCCTGAGCTGCGCGGGGTCCGCGCCGATACGCTTCGGCAGCTTCGGGCCTGTCGGGGCCTCATCGATGAGTCGTTCCGCCGCAGCCCGGAGGCGCGCCAGATCTTTGGCGACCTGTGGCGAGACGGTCGCCGGCTGCCGGAAATCCTGGAAAAAATGCACCGCTATGAGGTGCTCGACGCGTACCTGCCGGTGTTTCGGCAGATTGTCGGCCGCATGCAGTTCGACCTGTTTCACGTTTTTACGGTCGACCAGCACACGCTTGAGGTCATGAAGTACGTGCACTATTTCGCCACCCAGCGGGACGACAAAACCTATCCGATGGCCCACGACCTGTTTCGATCGCTCGCGGCGCCGGAAATTCTCTATCTCGGCGCGTTTTTCCATGATATCGCCAAGGGGCGAGGCGGCGATCACTCCGAGCTTGGCGAGCAGGATGCGCGCACCTTTTGCGCTGAACACGGGTTTTCCGAGAGCGACAGCGCGCAGGTCGCCTGGCTGGTCCGCCACCACCTGCTCATGTCGATGACGGCGCAGCGCCAGGATATCGCCGACCCGGCCGTGGTGGCGCAATTCAGCGAGCTGGTTGGCACTCGCCGGCGGCTCGATCTCCTGTACCTGCTGACGCTGGCGGACATCTCCGGCACCAGCATCAAGCTGTGGAATTCCTGGAAAGCCCGACTCCTGTCCCAGCTTTATGTCCTGACGGTGGAGGCGCTGGAGCGCGGCCCGAATAATCTGGCGGAACGTTCGGACACCATCGCCGACACCCGCGCGCGTGCCAGCGTGCTGCTGGAACGCCAGGGGATTGGCGCGGCCGCTCGCGAAACGCTGTGGGGTGACCTTAGCGACGAGTATTTTTTGCGCCACACGCCAGATCAGGTTGCCTGGCACACCCAGGAGCTGATGATCGACGGTCCGCAGGGGCCGCTGACCATGCCGCTGGTCGCCATGCGGCAGTCGGCCGATAGCGGCGCCGCGGAGCTGATGGTCTACGCGCCGAACATCGAGGGCACGTTTGCCAGCATTGTGGACTGCCTGGGCCGCAGCGGGCTCAGCGTCGTGGACGCTCGGGGTTTTACCACGGCCGACGGGCACGTGCTCGATACCTTTCTGGTGCTGGATGCCAGCGGGTCGGCGACGCTCGACAAGGCGTCGGTGCAGCGGTTGAACCAGCGGGTGCTGGATCGGCTGCGTCGGTTGCCCGACTTTGAGCCGACCAACCAGGGGAGCCGCATGCCGGCCCGCCTCAAGCCGTTTCAGCGTCGCCCAAATATCTGGTTTCGCCCCGACGCGGCCGGCCGATTCACGGAAATGGAGGTGTTCGGCTCCGACCGTCCCGGATTGCTGGCGATCATCGCCGGCACGCTGATGGCCCAGAAGGTGCGCATCCATGGCGTTCGGGTGGTCACGCTGGGCGATCGGGTAGAAGATGTGTTTGTGATCAGCGACCGGGACGACCGGCCGCTGGACGACAAGGCCAGCCATCAGCTGGAAACCGCCATACAGGAAGCTCTGGAAAATGCCTGAACTCAACGTGGAATCCCTGCAATCGACCATCGATGAGGCGTTCGAGCGACGAGCTGAACTGTCCCGCGACGAGCTCAGAGCGAAAGCCGGCGACGCCGTCGCGCAGGCCATCAGCAGCCTGGAAGCGGGCACACTGCGGGTCGCGGAACCAAGCGCCGGCGGCTGGCAGGTCAATCAGTGGCTGAAAAAGGCCGTGCTGCTGTTTTTTGCGCTCCATGACAATCGCGAGATCGACGGCGGCTATACCCGCTACTTCGACAAGGTGCCCTGCCGCTTTGCCAGCGATGAGGACAGTGTTGCCGCCATCGGAGCGCGGATTGTGCCGCCGGCGACGGTTCGCCGGGGCGCCTATCTGGCGCCGAACGTGGTCGCCATGCCGAGCTACATCAACATCGGGGCCTACGTTGACGCTGGCACGATGGTGGATACCTGGGCCACCGTGGGATCCTGCGCCCAGATCGGAAAAAACGTGCATTTGTCCGGCGGTGTGGGTATCGGCGGCGTGCTCGAACCCCTCCAGGCTGGCCCCACCATCATCGAAGACAACTGTTTCATCGGCGCTCGATCTGAGGTGGTTGAGGGGGTGGTGGTCGAGGCGGGCTCGGTCATTTCGATGGGGGTGTTCATCGGTCAGAGCACCCGGATCTACAACCGGGCCACGGGCGAAGTCAGCTATGGCCGCGTTCCGGCCGGCTCGGTGGTGGTCTCGGGTTCGCTGCCGGCAGCTGACGGCAGTCACAGCCTCTACTGCGCCGTGATCGTCAAACAGGTTGACGAGAAGACCCGCGCGAAGGTGGGTATCAACGAACTGCTGCGGTCCGGCGAGTGAAGCTCTACGGCATCAAGCAGTGTGATACCTGCCGCAAAGCGCTGAAGTTTCTGGACGGGCAGGGCGTTAGCTATGAATTCGTCGACCTCCGGGAGACTCCGGTCCGCAACGACCAGCTTGAGAGCTGGTTCGCCGAGCTGGGCGCGGACAAGCTGATCAACCGCCGGTCCACCAGCTGGCGCCAGCTCGCGAGAGGCGAACAGGAGCAGGTCATGAATGGGGACCTGACGCTCCTGGCGGCCAACGTGACGCTGATCAAACGCCCGCTCGTCGACTGGGGTAAGGAGCTTTCCGTCGGCTTCAGCGAAGCCCAGTGGCGGGAGCGACTCTAACCGGGTAATGCAACCCGGTTGATTCGTGAACCCGGCCGCTGAACGAGCGCCGCTGAACTTCGACTTCACGTGGTGTTGCCGATTACGGCGCTAGCCTCCCGCGCTCACTGATCTTCACCACGGAGAGCGCGTGTCCGAGTCACCGCGCAGCGGCCTGCTGATCACCGGCAGCCAGCTGTTCCCACCCAACCTCCTGCCCGACGCCGCCGGGCCAGTCTTCATGTGCGAGGACGTGGGGCTATGCACCTACGTCAAGCACCATCAGCAGAAGCTGGTGCTGTTCCTGGCCGCCATGCGCGAGTACGCGGATGAGCTGGCGGGGCGGGATTTTGACGTCACCTACCGGCAGCTCGATCCGGCATCCGAGGAGAGTTACGAGGATCGGCTAGAGGCGTTCGTTGCCGCCAATGGGCTGCAGAAGCTCGTCTGCTTTGAGCTGGAGGACCACTTCTTCGCCGAGCGAATCAGCGATTTTTGCGAGGCTCATGATGTCGAGCTGGAGACGCTTCGCTCACCGATGTTCATGAGCAGTCGGGACGACTTCGCGGGCTATCTGGACTCGGTGAAAAAGCCGTTCATGGCGGATTTCTACAAGCGACAGCGCAAATCGTTTGGCCTGATGATGGACGCTGACGGCAAGCCGCGCGGGGGGCAGTGGAGCTTCGACCAGGACAACCGAAAGAAGCTGCCAGCGAAGCTGGACATTCCGGCGATGCCTGAGACGGCCTGGACCGACCATACCAAAGAGGTGGTGGCGCTCGTCAAAGAGCACTTTTCAGGCCACCCGGGCAGGGCGGATGACTTTTGGTGGCCGGTCACCCGGCGCTCCGCGCTGGTATGGGTCAACCGATTCATCGAGGACCGGCTGCGTGATTTCGGGCGCTACCAGGACGCCCTGAGCAAGCGCAGCGATACCGTCTTTCACGGGGTGATTTCACCGATGATGAATCTCGGATTGATCACCCCCGCGGAGGTGCTCGAGCGGGTGCTGGAAAAGGCGGAGCGCGACGATATTCCGCTCAACAGCCTCGAGGGGTTTGTGCGGCAGGTGATCGGCTGGCGCGAGTTCATCCGCGGCGTTTATCACCACTTCGACCAGGAGCAGCGGGAACGCAATTTCTGGAACCATCATCGATCGCTCACCGACGCCTGGTTCACCGGTGAGACCGGCATCGAGCCGCTAGACCACGCGATCGACACCGTAAATAAGCTCGGCTGGTCGCACCACATCGTCCGGCTGATGGTGGTCGGCAACCTGATGAACCTTTGCGAAATCGAACCGCGCCAGGTCCACGACTGGTTTATGGTGACTCACGTCGACTCGGCCGACTGGGTCATGGGCCCAAACGTCTATGGCATGGCGCTGTTTTCCGACGGCGGGGTTTTTGCGACCAAACCCTATATCTGCGGCTCGAACTATTTGCTCAAAATGAGCGATTATTCCCGTGGCCCGTGGTGCGACGTGGTGGACGGCCTCTACTGGCGTTTCGTGGATCGGCACCGCAGCTTCTTTGCCGGTAATCACCGCCTGTCGATGATGGTCAAAACGCTGGACCGAATGAAAAGCGAGCGCCGCGACGGCATTTTTGCCGCCGCTGAACAATTCTTGAACGACTACACCGCCTGACTATGACCGACTCAAACGCTCCCGTAATCTGTTGGTTTTTCAATGACCTAAGGCTCAGCGATCACGCCGCGCTGGCGGCTGCCGCCGAGCTGGGCCTGGTGCTGCCGATCTATATTCGCGATCGCGCGGCGGCCGGCACCTGGCAGGAAGGCGGCGCCAGTCGGTGGTGGCTGCATCACAGCCTGGACGACCTCGCTCGGCGAATCCGGGAGCAGGGCGGGCGGCTGGTCCTGGCCGACGGTGCCGCCGAGGAGATCCTGGAGTCGGTGGTTGAGGCGACGGGCGCCCAGGCAATCTTTTTTTCCCGGGCCTACGAGCCCTGGGCCGCTGAGCAGCAGCGGCGCGTGCATGCGCTGCTGGGTGAGCGGCTGAGCGTCAAGCGTTTTCCCGGCCGGCTGCTGCTGGAGCCCGAGCAGGTTCGCACCAACGATGGTCGCCCGTACAAGGTGTTCACGCCGTTCTGGCGTGCCTCGCTTGCGCAGATCGGCGATCGGGCCGCGCGTGAGATGCCGGATCAGCTGGACTGGTATCAAGGCGACAACGTCGCCAGCGACGATCTTGCCGCCTGGGCGCTGCTACCGACGAAACCCGACTGGGCCGGTGGCCTGCGGGAGAGCTGGCAGCCGGGCGAGGCCGGTGCCCACGAGCGGCTCCGCGATTTTGTGACCCACGCAGCGGATGACTACGCTGAAGGCCGCGATCGGCCCGGCAAAGACCACACCTCCCGGCTTTCGCCGCACCTGCACTTCGGCGAGATCAGCCCAAACCAGGTTTGGCAGGCGCTCAAGATGGCCGCCGGCTTTGGCGAGGTCAGCGGGCAGGCGAGCGATGCCTATCTTCGCGAGCTGGGCTGGCGCGACTTTTCGTACCATCTTCTGACGCTGTTTCCCGAGCTGCCCGAGGCCAATTTCCGCGACCAGTTCGATCGCTTTCCCTGGCGAAGCGACAACACCGAGCTGGAGCGCTGGCAGCGGGGCCAGACCGGCTATCCGCTGGTGGACGCGGGCATGCGTCAGCTGTGGCATACGGGCTGGATGCACAACCGGGTTCGTATGGTGGTGGGCTCGTTTCTGGTAAAACACCTGCGCCAGCACTGGCGTGCCGGTGAGGACTGGTTCTGGGATACGTTGGTCGACGCAGACCTTGCCAGCAACGCCGCCAGCTGGCAGTGGGTTGCCGGCAGCGGCGCCGACGCTGCGCCTTACTTCCGCATCTTCAATCCGATGAGTCAGGGCGAAAAGTTCGACCCGGATGGTGCCTACGTTCGACGCTGGGTGCCGGAGTTGGCAAAGGTGCCGCAGAAATTTCTGAATCGCCCGTGGGAAGCGCCGGTGGAGATCTTGAGGCAAGCTGGCGTAGAGCTCGGAAAGGACTACCCGAATCCCATCGTCGACCACCGAACGGCTCGGGAAGCCGCGCTGGCGGCGTTTCAGGAGAGCAAGGGCTAGCCTAAACCACCGCGCGTGCGGCGCCGGCCGCTGCGCCTCAGTGTGAGGCGCTTCTTCGCGGCAGCGCCTCGGTGAGCGAGATCCCCTCATGCGCGGCCACCTCGGTGAGAGCCGCCTCAAAGGCAGCGCGTGCTCGTGATGCGGTGAGGTGGAGGTTGCGGTGAATCTGGGCGTCCGCGGCGTTTTTTGACTCGCAGTTGGCGCTGTACGCTTCAAAATCCATCAGCGTTGCGACAATCTCCGCAACGTGCCCCGGACACTCACAGCCGATGCTCGGCTGGATGGTCATCAGACGCGCCAGCAGCTCCTTGCTGTAGCGCTGCGGCGGCGGCCTGTCGCCATTGAGGTTCGGTTCGGTTCGCGCGGCCACCATCGATACCACTTGGCGCTGCAGCTCCTGGTAGTCGACCGGCATACGCAGGCAAATCACGTCAGCGGCGCGCAGGCGGGCAGCGTCGGTGCGGGTGCTGAATCGATAGAGCACCACCAGACACCGGGCGCCCGTCAGCCGCCGAATGGTATGCAGCGTTTCTTCGGGCTGCTCTCCGAGACTGCAGGTTTCAACGATCACCGCGTCAGCGCGTGTTCCGTGGAGTTCAGCGGCATCGCTGCCACTGGTAATGACGTCCAGCGACGGGGAAAGCGGGTTGTGATACTCCAGCAGCGCGGGCAGGAATTCTCCCAGCACAGCCACCTTAAACGCGTTTTCGCTTCGCGGCTCGCGGGGCATCAGGGTTGCCAGCGAACGGGCTTTGAGCCGTTCGGTTGTGAGTCCAGCCAGTTCGCTGATGCTGTGGCCGGCGTCGACCAGCTCCTTCAGCAGCGTCAGCCGCGCCACCTGCACGCTCGTGTAGCGGCGGTCACCGCCGTCGCTGCGCAGCGGCGTCACCACCTGATATCGATCTTCCCATTTGCGGAGGCTATGCGTGGTTAAGCCCGTCAGGCGGGCAACAGCCCCGATGGAGAACAGATTGTGAGCATTTTCGGCCATAGTCATTGGACGGAAGTAACCAAAGAAGTAAAGATTCTAGACAAAATTCTTCGACAAGTCCTCCTATTTGGGAAAGAAATTAGAAAAATCTGAAAAGCGTCTAGGTTTTCACCGGAAATTCACGAGCATTGTCTAGAATAGGAATTGTTGAAAGCGGGGGCCCGGCCGAACGTTCCTCCCCATTCTCCCCTCCCTCGGTCGGGTCCCCTCCCTCTACAAGACCTCGCCCGCGACATTCCTTAATATTTTTCCTTGAGCGCGTCGCCGCACGTTTGGACGTCGTCCTTTTTGTCCATGGCGACCGCAAAAAAAAGGCGCTGAACCCGCAGGCCAGCGCCTTTTTCTAAAAAGGTTTGGGTTTTCTAGCGAGCGATTGCCGCCTGGATGGCCTTGACGAGCTCAGGATCGTTCGGCTGCGTTCGGGGCGTGAAGCTCCGGATTAACTTGCCGTCGCGCCCAACTAGGTACTTCTGGAAGTTCCAGGTCGGCGCTTTATCGGCCGCCGCGAGCTGCTTGAAAAGCGGATGTGCGTCGCCGCCTTTGACCAAGGTCTTCTCGAACATCGGAAACTCCACGCCGTAGGTCAGACGACAAAACTCCTCAATCTGCTCTTCGGTGCCGGGCTCCTGACCCATGAAATCGTTGGAGGGGAAACCCAGCACGGCGAAACCCTGCTCGCGGTATTCCTCATACATGGCTTCCAGACCGTCGTACTGAGGCGTATTGCCGCATTTGCTGGCCGTGTTGACCAGCAGCAGTACGTCGCCTTCGTAGGCTTCACACAGATTGACCGAATCGTCGGACGCGAGCTTACGGAAATCGTGGTTGAGTAGATCGCAGCTCTGGCCGGAGGCGGCCAGCAGCAGTATTCCCATCAGGCTTTGCATGGTGCTGTCTCCAAAAAACGCGAACGGTATTTCACGCCCGGTCAACCGCTTGTGAAGGTTGGCAGACTGGGCAGTAATAGAGCCGCCGACCGGAGGCTTCGATGCGTCTCACCAGCGTGCCGCAGCGGTGACATGGAAGCTCCGCGCGCGCAAAGACAAAATGCCGCAAGGCTGCCCGCTTGAATCCCTGTTTCTTCAGCTTCGCGGCGATTTTGGGGTCGTTGGTAATGCCCCCGGTTTCGTAGCTTCGCTGCGTGATGAGCAGCGTCTGTTTGGCCAGCTTTCGCACCTGGGCATCGCTGAGATCCGCCAGACGACAATCGGGCGGCAGCCCGGCGCAGAACAGGATTTCCGACCGCAGATAGTTACCCGTGCCGGCAACAAAATGTTGGTCGAGCATCAGGGCGGCCAATGACCGCCTGGCGAATCGCGGCTGGCGAAAGTGTTTGAACAGCTGCTGGGGCGTCGGATCGTCCGACAAAACGTCAATGCCCGCGCGGGCAAGAAACGGGTGCTCCTGCAGGCGGTCTGATTCGAGCACCCGGATCTCGGAGGCGCTGTATAGCAGCGCCGCACGGTTCTCCGTTTCCAGCTGCCACCGCAAGCTTCGCCGGGTGTTGGGATGCCGGTCTCGCGCCACGAAATACCAGCGGCCGTAGAGTTGGTTGTGGCTGTAAACCGTGAGACCACAGTCAAAGGCGGTCAGCAGCGCCTTTCCCCTGGTCTTCACGCTGATGACCCTACTGTTGGCGAGTGCTGCGGCGTATTGCTGGGCGTCGGGATGGGCAAACCACACGGTTTCCAGCCGCTCCCCGAGCACCGTTTTGGCCAGCTTGTCGGCCACGCGTTTTATTTCTGGACCCTCAGGCATGCCTCATGGAATCAGAGCAACTGTCCCCGCTTCGTGAACGTTAATGAGCCGAGAGAGAGAATCAAAAAACTGCCGGGTCTGTGGCCGGGTCATCACCTGGCGTAAAAAGTGGGCCCGAGACTGGGACCAGGTGCGGTATTGCTCCAAAGCCTGCCGCCAGAGCGGGCTCCGCGACGAAGACCAGGCGCTGGAGGTGGCGATCGTGACGCTGCTAACCGAGCGGGCCGCCGGCGCCACGATTTGTCCGAGCGAGGCCGCGCGACGCGTGGCGCCTGATGAGGCCACTTGGCGCCCGCTGATGGAACGGACGCGGATGGCAGCCCGTCGGCTTCACACGGTCGGCCGACTGGAAATCCTGCAGCGGGGACGCCCTGTCGACCCCTCCAGGGCAAAAGGCCCCGTCCGCTTACGCCTGGTGAAATAGCTGGCCGACCGGCCAATCGCCACATCAAATCGAGATCCTTTTATGACTGAGTTTTTGCCGAGCCGACAGGCGGGCCTTGAGCGGTTGGACGCTTTTCTGCCGCGCGCGGGTCGCCGATACCAGCGCGATCGAAACTTCGACCTGGGTCCGGATCGCCGGGATAACGTCTCGTGTTTGTCGCCGTGGCTGAGCCATCGGCTGCTGAGCGACTGGGAGGTTGTGCAGACGGCGGTGGATCATCACGGCTTGGACGCTGCCGAGAAATTCGTCGACGAAGTGATGTGGCGCAGCTACTGGCGCGGCTGGCTGGAGCAGCATCGTCAGGTTTGGGACGATTATCAGGCGGCGCTGAGCGCTCCTTTGCCGACGGCACTGGAAAAAGCCTTGGGCCGGGCGACCGCCGGGCAGACGGGTATCGACTGTTTTGACGCCTGGGCTGATGAGTTGATCCGCTATGGGTATCTGCACAACCATGCTCGCATGTGGTTTGCGAGCATTTGGGTCTTTACGCTCAAGCTGCCCTGGGAGCGCGGTGCCGACTGGTTTTTGCGCCATCTCGTCGATGGCGACGCGGCGTCAAACACGTTGTCGTGGCGCTGGGTGGCGGGGCTTCAAACGGTCGGTAAAACCTATCTCGCGCGCGAAGATAATATTCGCCGCTTCACCGAGGGACGCTTCTCGGAGACGCCTGGGCTCGCTCAGAGCGCCGGCGAGCTTCCGGACGTGGAGCGCCCCGCGCTTAACGCTGTTGTGCATCAGCGGGATGTCATTGACGGTCGTGCCGTGTTTCTTATCACTGAAACCGACCTTTTCCGTCCGGAGCTGGACGCCGGTTGCGAGATTGCGGCTGTCGGATCTCTGTCGCTGCGGCGATTCAAGTCAGACCGGCCGCTGGGTGACGTCGCCGATTCATTCAGCGCCGGCGCGTTGTCGGACGCCACCGCGAGGCTGAACGATCGCTTTGGCGTGGGAGAGTCAAGCTCATTGGTCGACGTGAGTGAAGTGGCGGCGTTTGCCAGAGACCACGGTGTGGCCAGCGTGGTCATGAGCCGCTGCCCCGTCGGGCCAGGACGCGCGCAAATCGATGAGCTGGCCAACCGGTTGGCGGATGCAGGGATTCGATTTAAGGAGATCAGCCGGCGCTGGGATGAGGTGTGCTGGCCTTACTGCAAGAAAGGGTTTTTCCAGTTTCGGCGGCGGATTCCGGAAATCGTCGCCGATCTGTCGCAGTTTCCCGGAGCCTGAAGCTCCGGGAAACCGGAATTGCAAGCTGGTTTAGCTTTGCGGCGGCAGAATCACCGCGTCGATCACGTGGATCACACCGTTGCTGGCCATGATGTCCGTAGCGGTCACGGTGGCCTGATTGACCTTCACAGTGCCGCCTTCCACGGCGATGCTCACCGGGCTGCCCTGAACGGTGGTGGCTTCGGTCAGGTTAACAACGTCAGCAGCTTTCACTTTGCCGGCCACGACGTGGTAGGTCAGAACGGCCTTCAGCTGGTCGATGTTCTCGGGCTTCAGCAGCGTTTCAACCGTGCCGGCCGGCAGAGCGGCAAAAGCGGCGTCGGTGGGCGCAAAAACCGTGAAAGGGCCGTCGCCTTTCAGCACGTCAACCAGACCAGCGGCGGTCAGGGCTGCGGCCAGCGTCTCGAAGCTGCCTGCGGCGACCGCGGTGTCGACGATGTCCTTTTCTTCGTGGTGACCCGCCAGGGCCGGAAACGCCATCACGGCGGTCAGAACAGAAGCAAGAAGAAATTTCATGGGTGATGCTCTCATCAGGTTTGGGAAGAGCCGCGAGTAGAACCCGAAGATCATGCTTTTGCGGTTAAGCCGACGTGACGAGCGTCTTGATTTACATGAAATTGCTGTGAATCTATCCAGGATGGTTTTGGGCCCGCTCAAGACGCCGAGTTACACCCCCCAAAAGCCGTCCAGCATTAGGTATACTCGCCCGCTTCCAATCCCCGTCATCCGCTGCAGGAGACCCCGAAAAGCATGGACAAGAAGAGACTGACCACCCTCGCCGCAGCCATCGCTGTAGGCCTCAGCTCCACCGCCTCCGCACAGGTGCTGGAGGAAATTGTCGTAACAGCCCAGAAACGCTCTGAAAACCTTCAGGATGTGCCGATTTCCATCGCCGCCCTGGACAACACCACAGTGACTGCCGTCTTGTCAGGCGGTGCCGACGTTTTGGCGCTGTCAGCGCGTGTACCGGGGCTCTATGTGGAGTCTTCCAACGGTCGCGTTGCGCCGCGTTTTTACATTCGTGGCCTCGGCAACATCGATTTTGATAACGCCGCGTCGCAGCCGGTATCGGTGATCATGGACGATGTGGTCATGGAAAACGTGATCCTGAAAAGCTTCCCGCTCTTCGATATCGACCAGGTCGAAGTGGTTCGGGGGCCTCAGGGAACGCTCTTCGGCCGCAACACGACCGCAGGTCTGGTGAAGATCGACTCAAAAGGGCCCAGCCAGGAATTTGAGGCAGATCTGGGTTTGACGGTTGGCCGGCTAGGCACCGTGATCGCTGAGGGCGGCATCGGCGGCGGTTTGTCCGAGACGCTGTCCGGTCGCATCTCCTTCCTCGCCAACCGGCGCGATGACTGGATCGATAACCTGTTTACCGGTGCTGACGACGTTGAAGGCGGGCACGAAGAGTTCGCACT